>CAYMWA010000009.1:0-26180 GCA_964393795.1 uncultured Roseivirgaceae bacterium | reverse complement strand
AAATGTTTGAGCATGACGATGGGGTCGACATCAGACTCGTTGACGATCTTTACACCTTCTTTGGCGGCCGATTCACTGACGAAGAACTCGTCATTCGTCAACTGCCCGTAGCGGATAAGTGACGGCGTCTCAACGTTCCACACGCCCATCTTGCCGCGCCCTTGCATCATAATCATTCCGTATGCAGCTGCGTCCCGTATGGTCACCGTTGCTCCGGGAAGCACTGTCAATTCCTTCGCACTGAAGTCGTGCGATTTATAACAGATCCAGTTTTCAACATAGCCTTCCGCTTTCATCTCCTCCAGTGGTCTTACCGGCAGCGGCTTCATGAAACGGTTTTCCATCATGTTGGGATCTACGTTCAACTCCCAGTCAAGCACTTCAAGCAGGAGATCGAAGTCTCCGATGCGGTCTTTTGGCGTACCATTCCACAAGAGTTCCTCAGGCACGATCGCTTCGTTCACAAGCGATTGATACATCGCAAAAACATCGGAAGCTTTCTGCGGTTCGTACGTGCACATGCTCCCGGGCGCATGCAGCAATCCAGGCGGAACGTCCCATCCCGTGCCGGGCTCCAGGCGATACGCTGCCGAGTAGTTGGTAATTTTGTTGTCGCCTTTTGTAAAGTTGACGAGGCACTCACGTATCTGTTCCTTCGTAGTGCCGGGGGCGATCCCAAAAAACGTATAAGGGAAATCGCCGCCATGGTTGTTTACCTGCGGCGGGAAATAGTACGCTTCAGGTTTTCCATACTGTCCTACCATGCCAGCATACTTATCGTTGGCATGCACATGATGAGGCAACGGACCCATGTTGTCGAAAAACTTGGAATACATCGGCCAGCTTTCGTACTTCTTCCAGATGCGCTCGCCAATCAGTGCGCCTTTCAGGTGGTCGACTGCATCTTTTAGCAATACTTGTTCAACCTTTGCGCCCTCTTGGAAAACGATGGGGCTCAAGCCTTCATTCTCGCCCGTCAGCGGACCATTCTTGGCGGGCGTTGTGGAAGAAAACCAGCGCTCGTCGATGCCGCCGCGTACGCCCCCGAGCACGTAATAGTCATCGGGATGTAGTTTGATTCTTCTTCCGGGTACACAAAACGAACGGGGCACCCATGTTGGTGCCAGCCTGACGATACCTTTGCCCTGATCGAGTGCTTTTTCTGCAAGGCCTGTTTTTCCTGTAGTAGTCATTTACAAATTGTATTTTCTTAAAAGTTCACGAATATCATTGGGGTTACTCAGTACCCTTACAGCCAGGTCGTACACCTTCTGTTCCCCGGGTTGCAGCACCACAAGTGTCTTGCTTTTGCGCGCCGCATTTTGCCCGATCGGCGGGTTGGTGCCCGGCTCAAGTCCCGTAATATACTCATTTTTCCCCCAGTGTTGCCAGTTCGTCAAGCTTGGTAACTGCGTCTTGTTAAACTGCAACGTAACGGCTATCCCCAATGTGGGGTTGTGCAGTCCGCAGGTACACATTCCGTCAGCATCGGTCGCCGGGTCAATAAACGCAACCGATTCTCCCGCGCCTCGATGAATCTCCAGCGGCGCAGGACATTTCCGAAAGTTGTTACCCTCGCGGAAGATTTCATCGTCAACGCCTTTCGGCGATGTCCACGCTCCGTCCCACAGGATATCGGTTCCCTCGTCAACCAGTGGCCAGCCAAAATTGCAATGATACAAGATCATGTGTGGCTGCGGTGTGTTCGCCATGTTCACCACTTCGTCGTGTATCCGGATCACCGGATCGCCCAGCGTCCCGGAGATTGTGCGCCGAAGTTCAAAGCCGGGCCCAAACAATTGAGTTTCTTTTATCAGTCCGGTGATGCTCATCTCCATCTTACCCTGTCGCGGATTTGGCTGCACGATCGAAATGATTTCAGCAGGCACGTTGCTGATCCGGCCATGCAAACCTCTTCGCGTTCCGTTGTCATCATTCTCCGGCGGACCAAAGTGCGATAGCCCACACGTTACCACCAGCCCTCCGCCAAACGTGCGTAGCCAGTCTGCGCCTTCGTCCGAGAACGGCTCCGGGGGCGTCACGCCAAGTTCACTTATCCAGACAAGGTTGTGTTCATTGAACGCCGCTTCCGCAATGTCCATTGCGCGGTCGATCACCACCTTGTATCGCAGTCCGGCCCCCGTGTTGATCCATGCGATACGCGTGCCCCTACCCCTACCGTTGTCGAGCACCGATGTCTCGATACCGCCCAGCTGCGCATGGTGGGTGACCTTTCCGTGCCACGGTTCGTGCCTTGTCATGGTATTTCTTCGTTTCGTTTCCTGGTTACACGTGTTGTCGTCGTGAATCGTCAATCGTGAGTCGTGAGTCGTGAATCGTGAGTCGTGAGTGGTGCGTGCGTTAACGTCGGTTATCTCTTTGGTTCTTATTTTACTGCGTTATCGTTGTGAGTGTGTCTGTGCGTCCTGCAACAAAATCGCACAATCGGCTCTGTCGCACAACCCCACTCACCACTCACGCGTCGACCCTTCGACAAGCTCAGCCCTTCGGCAGGCTCAGCCCTTCGACAAGCTCAGGGACCGAGCTGCCCTCACAATTCCTTCATCCTGATGTCCCGATACTCTACCTTCATCGGCGGGCCGACGTGCACTTGTACACCCAGTACGCCGCTCATCTTGCGGTTCACTTCGTCATTGTCTGTCACATCACTCATAAGCACGCCGTTGATGTAGTGCTGCAGTCGATTTCCGTTGGCGATAATGTGGCAGGTATTCCAGTCATTCGCTTTGATTACCGCTCGCAATGAATCTTTGTCACCAAGAGATCCAGTAACATCGCGCAGCATCCAGGCATTATTCTTCACATGGTCGCGCACGGAAGACCCGGCTTCGTCGGGACCGTTTACAATTACAGTCTCCCCACGATAGGCGAGCGTTGTGCGCCCGCGCTCTTCATAATTTTGTCCGGTATAATTGTTCTTGCCGTCGATGTCGGCCTGATAACCGCGCAGTGCATGCGGAATATCGGCAAGTTTTTCACTCCGGTAGTTGATGCCACTATTGCCGCTTTCGGTGATACGAAATTCCGTCTTCAACTCGAAGTCACCGGTCGTTCCTCCAGTCCAAACGATGAAGGAATTCGTCTTGAGCTGCTTGTCAGGTGTAATCTGTCCCACCAGGCATCCGTTACTGACACTCCAGTAGGCCGTATCCCCTTCCCAGCCATTCAGCGTTTCACCGTCAAATATGCGTACAAATCCTTCACTGTCCGCGACGTCAGCCGTCGCAGTGGTATCCTCGTCCTTCTTGTCACTTGGGCTACAAGCAAGCGCCACAGCGGTGAAGGCAAGAGGAACAACAACTTTGGCTATTTGCATTTTTTGAAAATAAATCTTCATTCGGATATCGTTTACTACTGATAAATCTCGTGATTCTCATTGCCGCCTGCCATCAGGTACGCGATGAGATCCCGCAGCTCTTCTTCGTTCATGCCGTTGATCAGTCGCGGATACATCACCGATATATAGGAGTACTTCCTGTCAACAACATCCGCCTTCGGAATTTCCCTGATCACGTCAGGCGCAAAGGGGTTCTGCGAAATGAAGTATGTGCTTTGGTTTTCATCTGTCAGTCTTCCCAGAACGGAGGATCCGTCCTTCAGGGTGAACACCGTCGCCGCATACTGATCGGAGACCACTTTGTTCGGTTCGATAATCGACTCGAGCATATCCTTCGGTGTGAAGCGTGTACCCAACTGTGTCAGGTCCGGACCAATGATGCCGCCTTCGCCGCGCATCATATGGCAGGAGCGGCACTGGCCGGCTTCGTACATCAATTTCCCTTGTTCAAAATTTCGGTTACTCAGGTTGCCTTCTACTACACCTACCGCCTCATCGACCTGCCAGTTCCGGCCGGGGCCTTTCGGCCGGGGCCCTTTGACAATATCATTTCCTGATTTAGCGAGGAGCTCTTCGCCTGAGAGCGTGCGGTACTTTTCGGCCTGCGCCTCCGGAACTTTTTCGAGTGCTGCCAATCGTGCCTTGTTAATAAAGCCGATGTAGCTCATGCCGCCCTTGTAGCCAAAGGCATCCTTAAACCATTTAAAATATTCTTCACGAAGTTCGGGTTTCCATCCGGTCTTCGCTTCGCTGAGCACCGTGGCGTAATAGGTCTGTTGCGCTGGCGGAACTTTCGCGAGCATACCAGCGATGTCCATCCCGTATTGCGGATTTCTGAGGATAAGGTCGGAAGAACTGCTTACCGTTTCTACGCCGGGATCGTCTTTGGCATTCCGCATGAGCGCCACCGTCTTTTCGACAGCGCCGGGCGCATCCAGGTAGACAAGAAGTTTGCTCAAACTCCGATTGAGCGCGTTGCTGTTTGCCGGGTATTCGGCATCCAGGTACTTCACCACCTGCGTCTTCATCGCACCTTCGGGACTACCCATTCTCAAGATCACCAGTTCAACGGCACGCAAGAGGTCGATTTGCGTGGACTCACTGAGTGCACGATAATCTACCGACGTCAAAGCGGCAAGGGCGGCGTTCTTGACTTGTTTATTTCCATGACGGGCGAGTGCGACCATCGCTTGAATAAGTGTCTGAGGATCCTTCTCCTGAAGTGCACGTGTCTGCCATTCACTTACCGGTTGGTGTTCGACAGCGATTCTCGCCGCGTAGCGGATAAAGCGATCTTCGTGCTTCAGGTACGGCCATGCAAAATCGACAGCCCCTTTCTGAGGCGCGCCATGATAGGCTTCCAGTTTCCTTCTTATCTCGCGGGCCGCACTTGCATCCGTTGTTGCAACAGCAACATTCTGGACGGTGGTTTCAGTATCCAGTTTGCCGTCGTAGTATACGCGATAGAGATCAGATCCTAACCTGCGGCCGCCGGTGAGGAAGTACAAGGCGCCATCCGGTCCAATTACGCCGTCGGTGAGCGGAAGCGGCGCACCTGAGAGAAACTCTTCCGCTTCAGCGGTATACGAAGACCCGTTCGGTTTCAGGTGTATCGCATAAATAATTCCGAAACTCCAGTCTGACGCAAACAACGCGTGTTTGTATTTTTCTGGAAACTTCGCGTTCAATCCGTTGATAAAGTTTGTCGGTGAACCCTGTCCGATGTTGATGACCGGGGGAAGGTTATCGGGATAATCAGGAGACCATTTGCTATTGCCGGTTCGCCATCCGTACTCACTGCCACTCGTGACGTGGCAGATGCGTGTAGGCCGGTACCATGGCATTCCAAAATCCCACTCCATGTCGGAGTCATAACCGAACAGTTCACCATCTTCATTGAAAGTGATGTCGAAGGTGTTGCGATAGCCGACACTGATGAGCTCCCAGTGCTTCCCTTCGGGATCGATGTTAGCAATCCATCCACCCGGTGCTGTTCGGCTGTTGGCGTGGCCACGCGGATCCTTTATCAGCGGGAAAAGGTTGTCTTCCTGCCATACCGGAGGAACACGATAAGCATCCATCTCCGGAAGGTCGGTGTGGTTTCCGGCAACGAGATAAATGGATTGTTTATCCGGCGAAAGGATGAGACTGTGCGGGCCGTGCTCTCCCTGTCCGTTCAATGCCTTGAGAAGTGTGATCTTATCGAACTGATCGTCGCCGTCTGTATCCTGAAGACGGTACAGCCCGCTTCCCCTGGAAAATTCTTCATCGGCGCGGTGCACAACCATTACATAAAGGCTGTTGAATGCATATAACAAGCCCTGTGCATAACCCATTTCAATTCTGGGCTTTGTCGTGTCGGCAAGCTGCTCACTCGTTTTTCCAATATCGAGTCGTTCAATGCTTGCAAGAGAGTCGGTACCAATGGGCATCGGCTCCATCCGATAGAGCGCACCATATTGATCCGCAGTAATGATTCGTCCCTTATCGTCGAATGTCATCGCGACCCATGAACCCTGCTCATGTTCTGTGGGGCTGTACAAGTGCTCCGCTTTAAAGTCAGGCAGTAGCGTAAGTTTATCGATTTTCGGATCTCCCGACTGTTGTGATTCTTTTTCACTGCAAGCATACAGTGCACCAGCAGCAAGCGCGAGGGTGAGTAGTCTGCGGGACAAATTTTTCAGATGCATGGGGTATAGGTAGTTAAGTAACAAGTCGCTTTCTCGTTGTTTTCAATTTAGCAAAGGCCCTGTTGAAAGCGGAACAACAGGAACCCAAGGTAAAAAAAAATAATCTGAACGACATGCCGTCTACATAATCATTCACGCTCACAAAGGAGTGGGGTTGGCCGACTCTTTGTGCGTGCACGAAGTCGAAGCGAGGACCAAGAGAAGACCCGGTAAAAGGAGGAAATAAATTGGCCGATTTGCTTGCATCAAACTCCGGAGGGCATTCATAAAGAGATTATCCAACGAAGCTATCGCATCCGTCTTCATATTCCATCCTGTTCCATCCTGACGGAGTCATCTCTGGTGGAAAATGTACCCTTGTGACTGGCTGAAAGGTCCTTGATGCGGACATTCCTAAAGCGATGAGCTCCCCCGGGCCGCCATGCGCCAGGCATGTTAAAACCGCCGGGCACCGGAAGGTACAAGGCGCTCCAATGCGATTGGAAGCCGATCATTCCCTCGGCGGCACCGGCAGTGAAATCATTCTCAGGCTGTTGTACATCCCACATTTGCACGCCGTTAACCCACAAGGTGATGCGGGGAACGGCTCCAGTCATGCGTATCCGGAACTTATTCCAGTCGCCAGGCTTCCAAACGTTTTGAATACCCACTGCTTTTGCGGGTCGACTGATCTCGAGCCGTTCCCCAAGAAGGTCACCGTGGCCTCCCGGAAGTGCCAGTTCCACCTGGTAGGCCTGGCCGCTCTCTGTTGAGCGGAGAAAAATTCCGCCGTTGCAGAAAGAGTCGATCTTTGCTTCCACAAACAACTCAAAATCGCCGTATTTTTTGTCGGATAGCAGGACGCCTCCCTGCCCGTAGGGGTTTTGCTTTAGAACGATCGCACCCGCTTCAACGTAAAAGTTTCCGGTGGTTCCCTGGTGAGATGACCGGCTCACATGCCATCCCTTGAGGTCCGTGCCGTTAAAGATCGAAACCGGCTCATCCGACGACTCGCTGGATGGCCCCCGGCCGCACGCCACGCATAAATACAACAGGCAAGAAAAGAGGCAGACTTTTGAAAGTGTCATGGCGCGATTGTTCCGTTTCCTTCCGTTTCCAATACAACCCTGAAACCGACATCCCATCCATTGGCCGGTCCCCCTGCGTGTGTCATCCACGTTGCGTTCTTGACGTCGCCGACGAAGGACGCACCTTTCAACACATGCGTTTCTCCCGAAGCGGGGGGATTGGGGTCGGCGAAAATCTTTTCATTGTAATAATCTTCGACCCACTCCCATACATTTCCGAGCATGTCATAGAGTCCCCATGCATTCGACTTCTTTTGTCCGACAGGTTGCGTCGTTCGCGTACCTAACTGCGCCACTTCCCGGATATCATCCCACGGAATATCGCCCTGTGCGCCCGCCCTCGCGGCATACTCCCATTCGAACTCCGTGGGCAACCGGTAATGTCGTCCTGGCTCCATCTCATTCAGGCGCCGAAGGAATTGCTGCGTGTCTTTCCAGCTTATGTTCTCCACAGGATGTCGGTCGTGTCCGTCAAGGCCTTCCTGGAAGACGGAGGGATTCTCTCCCATCACACGTTCCCATTCTTGCTGAGTGACCTCAAATTTTCCAAGATAGAACGGCGCCTTTATGGCTACCTCGAAACCCGGACGCGCATCTCGTACTGCCAACGCTTTTGCAAGGCGGAATTCTTCTTCATTATAACCCCTGCCATCCCCCATCCACATCGTCATGGGTCGTTGGCCTCCCTTCACGGTATCTTCAGGAACCGGATAGGGCGGCTGAAATTTGCCGATCACCACGGTGCCCGGCGCGATGCGGACAAATTCCATCCCGATGCTGTTGGTGAACGTTTCCGGTTGTCCGGCTTGGGATTGGGCGTACGGCATAACGATGAAAAACGCCGCCACCGTAAGCGCGGCGGACCTTCTTGAGAACTGACGGATGAGGGGTAAGTGGTGTGCGGTGAATCGTACTGAAGATGCCATGTTGTGAGTGATTGTTTTGTACTACAGTTTCATCGTGAGGCTGTTTGCAGCTATTGGCTCGGCAGCATCTCAATCTCTGCGAGCGGAAACAACGATTCACCCGCTTTCGCGGAATCGTTGCGAAATACAAAATAAACATCGTGCTTCCCTTCAACCGGCTCAAGTGTCGCCACCGACGGAATCGTAAAATCATTTTTGTTACTGCCTGGCGCAAAGAATTTCCGCGTGTCGATCGGGGGATACCGCTTGCTCCTTTCTTCCTGTTCTTTCGTCATATTCGCAAGACCACCGAAAGCGCCCCGGTACCGTGTATTGAACTGTTCGCGCTCCACGGAGGTTTGTCCGATCAGTTTTCCGTCGGGCGAATCCAGCCGCACTTCAATCAGCCCGCCGGGATAGATATCGTAAAGGTGCCAGTTGAGCCGAAAGGAAATTTTCCCGATGCCGGTCAGGTCGATGTCCCTGAAAGCAATAAACGCGTTACGCTTTGCGGTGAGGAAAACATATTCGTCCAACTGATCCCGCAGAGCACCGCCCGCGATCACATCCGCATTAAGCGGTAACAATACGGGACTGTGCAGGAAGATGACAGAGTCGGTCGTCAGTGAAGGTAGGCCGTCGGCACCCGCGTCGGTATAGGCAGCGCGTAATATGTAGGTACCCTTACCGTTGTCATCCCTGGGAACAGACGTCACATAGCTTCCAGAAGGAGGCAACGTCTTCGGCAAATCGTTGTTGATACTAAGGATATAGTTCACAATGGTGCGGGCATCATGCGGGGCAATGTCAGGATGTGCCGGCATGTTGTTGTCGGTTCCCCAAACGCCATGACTTCCTCCGATAATGTGCATCGCCAGCGTGTCTATCGACGCAGGTGACGGCACGTATCTGTCAGCGATCTCGCTGAAAGCCGGGCCGATGCTTTTCGTGGTGCGTGTGTGGCATGTTTTGCAATCGCTTTGATTAATGAGGGCTTGTGCCACGACAAACCGCGTCGCCGAGTCAAGCGCCGCATGGTGCAACAACGCAGGAGTAAACCGAAGTCCTTCGGATACGTAGTCGATGCTGATCGCCACGGCTTCAGCCGGAATATCACCAGATGCAAGCGATCCGTCTTCGGGATCGGACACAGCAACTGCATAGTGAATCCGGTTACCATCGAAGAAGAATGTTTCATTTCCTTCGTAGTCGAGATCAACGCGCGGCGGAGCGTTTCCAGCAACGATGGTGACCGTCGCCTGTGCACTTTCCCCTTGAGGGTCCGTCGCGGTGAGTGTTGCCTTATATACACCCGCTTTCTCCAGCGTCACAACGGGATTGAACCCACTATAGATTTTGGTGGCACCGTCTTCACCCACGACTTCCCAATGATAGGAAAGCGCATCGTCGTCATAATCAATCGTGCCGGCAGCGGTTAGTTGTGTTGTAAGGGGTAACGTGCCACCCCGCACCGTAGCATGTGCCACTACAAACGGTTTTCGATTGCCGCCGTGGAACTCTACACGCACTAGTTTGGCTTCCTTTGCAGAGCGCGCCGGATTACTTCCATATTCAAGAACATACAGATCGCCGTCAGGTCCAAACTTGATATCGAGCGGTTGTACCGGATGGTAATCGGGCGCAAACCGTTCCATGGATTTATAGTTGCCTTCCTCATCCAGCGTCACCGACATAATCCAGAAACGCGAATAATCGGCGATCAGCCATTTGTCTTCATAATAAGCCGGGAAGGGCCGGGCCGGGTTGTCAAAATCGGTACGATGGTAAACCGGCCCGCCAATCGCACAACGCGAGCTTGAGCCAACGAGTGGAAACTCAGGCGATGTGGCGTAGGGATAATAGATCAGGGCAGGCTGCGCGGGTGGAAGCTCGCGCAGACCTGTATTGTTGGGTGAAGTATTGACCGGATGTGCGGGGTCTAACCGTACGCCTACACGCTGGTGTTCGTAATCATATTTAGGGATCACCTGGTTATCGGCAATGAAGTACGGCCAACCAAAAAACCCGGGGCCTTTTGCCTGGTTCTGCTCATCATATCCGCGCGGGCCGGTTTCGGAGTCCTGATCCTGGTCAGGTCCGATTTCACCCCAGTAGATCCATCCCGTTTGACTGTCGACAAAGACGCGCCACACATTCCGGTGACCCATTGTATAAATTTCCGGACGCGTTTTTGGTGTGCCTGGTGGAAAGAGATTTCCTTCTGGTATCGTATAGGTACCATCCGGCTCGGGGTGAATGCGGAGGATCTTTCCGCGCAGGTCATTGGTATTCGAAGCGCCGCGCTGATCATCGAAGTTTTCACGACCGGGGCGCTCATCCGTCTGTGACAACAATCCGTTTGCCGTGTTGTTGCCCACCGTTAAATAGAGATTCCCGGCTTTGTCCCAGGCGGTGCCGCCACCGGTATGATTGGTGTTTTCGCGGTCGACCGGAATCTCAAGCAAAATTTTTTCTGATCCTTCGACCAGTTTATCATCAACCAGTTCGTAACGTGCAAGCCGGAAAACGCTTTTGTCACTTGGTGCGAATTGCAAATAAACCCAGTGGTTGCGCTCAAAGCCGGGATCCAACGCCAGTCCTATTAGTCCCTGCTCGTTTCCGGTGAAGACTGGAATGGTCGCGATGAGCGTCATCGTTTTTGTTACCGGATCAAACTTCTTAAATCCGCCTTTGCGCTCGATGATGTAGGCAGTCCCGTCCCTGAGCAACTGAAACATCATCGGCTCGTCCAGTTCTCCCGGCGGTGTGATGGTAACAGGAATAAAACGGTTGTCTTCAGGCCTGATCGTGTCGGATGCCCATGCCGTATGCTCGTTGGCAGGCTTCTTTGAATCGCAGCACGCGACAAACAACATTAACAGGATGAGTGTTCCCTGTAGTTTCATACACAAATAGCCGAACAAAGTCATGCCGAAGTTCGACATTTTACTCGTTTCGACTATCTAGTCAGGTCCTTTTGTTTTGCGGGTGTTTCGGCGCCTATCTGACGATCACCGCCTCAATATTCAGGTATTCGGCGATCTTCGCAATGGTATCCGCGTGGTGACCGACCCCCAGCGCGAAATGATGCGTTGGCCCCTCCTTCACCCACCTTTTCAGAAATGTCCTCACATCAGGCTTAAAAAAGCCCCGCGTATTGGTGTTTCCTGTCGGCGGAATCGGACCGGCCACAGACATGCCTTCCGCAATCACGAATTTGAATTTTCCTTCAAACGTAGAGCTGATGCTCAACATGGTAATCGGCCCTTCCTTAATCTTAAACTCGACGCCGGCACCAAATCCGGGCTTGCCGTGATATTTTTTGAGACTTCGCAGAACGGGTTTCCCTTCCGCGATGGTGACGTTGTGAGGACCGTCGTGTCCCACTAAGATAAAATTCTCCTTGAAGTCAACCGGGTGAAACTCTGCGAAGCTCCCTCCGATTCCCAGCCTGTCCATAATAAACATGGCAATACATGTCTTTAGGTCAGACTCACCACACATTGGAAATCCGGAACCTGTCAACAGGGAATTACCAACGATAAGATTCGCCATCACGAGGCTGGTGACGCTATCCTGCTCCCCTTCATAGTAATAGGCGAGGCCGTCCAGGTCTTTTGTTTCCACAAACTTCTGGAGCGCCACGGAGACGCGCGCCGCGACTTCCAGATCAGCGGCTTTAAGCTTTTCGGAGATAGGATCGGATACAGGGTCGGGCGTGTCAAAAAAATCGAGAATCACTTTCTTCTCCGCTTCAACTTCGGCATCGGATACCTGTTTGTATTGCGTGACGATTTCATGTTCCTCGCACTGTACTACATGAGGGCTGAAATGCGCAGTAATCATGGTCGCGTCCGTATGCATGTCGAGCATTGACTCTATCGGGTGGCCTATATGACCAATCCGCGCTGTCTTCAAACCGTGCAGCACTCTTGCAATGCGGCAATAGTTCTCGATCTCGCTGTCTGCAGCAGGGTCGTCATGGAGCGTTCCTATAATGGTGTCCGGTACTTTTTTCCCCATGCGCACCGCCACACCTGTAAACTCCGGCAAGGCACAAATGTCGTCATTGTACAATTGCATGTAGGTCGATGCCTTGCTATAGTCCATCGCCTTGTCAGGCTGCAATGCAACAAGCACAATTGGCACGTCGAGACTTTTCACAACAATGCCAAAAATATTGGAGGTGGCATAGGTGAGCATGTCGCAAAATATCAGGTCGAGGTTTTCAGCCTTTAACTTCGGCACCAATGCATAGGCGCTCGTCACATTATCCACCATTCCAAAATCAATGACTTCCACATCCTGCTTGCTGAGCTTTCCGATGAATACCTCCTGCTTTTTCATGAGATCGTCAAGCAGGCCATCGAATTGCGGCCAGTATTTGTAAAACCCGACGCCGAACACGCCGATCCTCGGCTTCGTTGACTTCCTGAACACCTTTCTCACAATTTGCTTTTGCATTTCAAATTATATTTTGTTTGTGCCTATACGTATGGTAGCGTTTATATTCCGCTGAAAGTAACCTCCTTTATCCGCGGAATAAAGATGATAAAGAGAATAAAGGCAACAGGATACAAAAGCCCGGCGATGAACCAAAGCGGACTATAGGAATACTGTTGAATAACATAACCCGTCAGGGGATTAATCAACAAGCTCGAAAGCGCGCCTGCCGTTCCGGACAATCCCACGACCGTTGCTGTGCCCTTTGATCCGAAAACATCGGTGATGGACGTGATGTAGTTGGTAATCCAGAAACCGTGCGCGAACATAAAGAGCGCCATCAGTGCGACGGCCATTTCCGCGGAGCCTACCGAGGTGATAAACAGGACACTCAGGGTGAGGAGTGCTGCAATGCCCATGACTGTTTTCCGTGCGGAATTTACCGAAAAATTGCGCGCCACCAGACGGTCCGAAAACCATCCTCCTGCAATGTTCGAGATGCCCAGCGCGAGAAATGGAATCCAGAACAATTCGCCAATGCGTTCAAATGAAACATGTCGTTCTTCATTCAGGTACTTGGGCACCCAAAACATAATAAAGTAGACAACGGGATCAAGCAAAAAGCGGATGATGATAAATACGAGCGCATTTTTATTTTTCAGGATGCGAAGGAAAGAAACCTTTGGGGCAGCTGGTACCGCCGGTGATTCGGCCCTTTTTTTCGCGCGCGGAATCAGCAGCCAGCCAAGAACCCATACAACGCCGATGGCCCCGGGAATCACAAATGCCCATCGCCATCCGTAGTTCGACGCAAGATAGATGGTCAGGGGCGGCGACACCACGGCGCCAATTGCGGATCCACCAATAGCCACACCGTTAGCGAGCGCCCTTCGTTTGACACTGAACCACTCGTGTACGGACTTCGCGGCCCCCGGGAAACACCCGCCTTCACCAAGACCCAAAAGCAATCGCGCACCGAGCAACTGATGGAAGTTTCCAACAATACCGTGCATGCAATTCGCAAGTGACCAGACACCCACCGACACCGCGAGACCGGCCTTGCTGCCCACTGTATCAATCAACCGGCCGGCAACCGTGAACATAATGCCATAGCCGATCAGAAAGGCGGTGTTAATCAGGCCGTACTGCACGTCCGTTATTCCAAACTCGTCTTGTATGCGGATGATGACGATAGAGAGAACCTGACGGTCAAGGAAGTTCAGCCCGGTGGCGATGAAGAGCATCGCCAATACAATCCAGTGCAGGTGCCTTTTTAACATTCCGTTTTCCTATTTATTCGGTGTACAGTTCCCAGGCTTATTCTTTTCGTCAAAACCACTTCATCATGGCGTTTGCGTGGTTGGGGGTGATCCCTTTCATTAGGATTCGCCTATCCTGGCATATGCCCAGGATCGTGATGTTATTCAACATGTGTATTTGCTACGCTAATGGTTACTGGTCCAAGCAGCCCTGATCTCAGCAGTGGCGCTTCCGACCAGGGGGTGGTTCCCCAAGCCCGTGCCACGTTTGTCTTTGTGAACTTGCGCCCCGTTACATGATCGCCGACAATCCGGTTTGACCAGGTGTTTACTACTTCCACCTTCAACTGATTTTCGCCTTCGACAACCTTGTCGGTTATGCGGTAGCGAAACGGTGTTGTCCAGGTGATGCCAAGCGACTCATCGTTCAGCCACACCTCCGCCACTTCTTCTACATCACCAAGGTCAAGATATACATCGCCCGTCACCTTGCTTAAGTCAAAGTTCTTCCGATAGGTGGCAGTCCCGGCGTAATACTTAATGCCTTCGTCATCGAAAGAAGTCCAGGAAGCCAGCGCAGGGAACGTCACCGAAGCGGGGCCTCCCCAGTTCGGATCAAACGACACGCTCCACTCGCCTTCAAGAATTGTTGAGTCCACGCGCTGCGTATATGTGAAAGTGGCAGCCTCCTTCAGCAAGGTATATGTTCCCGGCTGAAGGAACCTGATTCCGTCAGCGGTATGGTCAAGCATCGGTGGATGCCCGGACGATTGAACACTCGTGTAATGTTCAGTCTTGCTTTTTTCAGCGAAGACAACGAAGTAGGAGCCGTACGGTTCGAAGGTGAGCGGGATTTCAATGCGACCGTCAACTTCGTTGAAAATTCTAAGTGGAAACACCTTTCCCGACACCGGATCCCACAACTCAGGCGTTTTATCTTGTTGACGAAAATCACAAAGTCTCGACACGCGGGTATCACGTGTATTCCTGATGAAATAAAAAACAAGATCTCCCTCGCGGTAGTGGGTATACTCGAGAATCGGTTTGTCGCGATGCTGATAATCCAGTCGGTCAGATCCTTTGTCCGGGTAGTCAAAATCGGGGCGAATGCCGGCACCTTGAAGGATCTCCAGCGCGGAGGTTGTTTCGACCAAACCGGCATCCCACAACTGTGCAATCAGCTGTTCGTTCTGTGGCGAGGCTTGGGGCCGTTCGCCGGTGATGATGGCACCTGCCTCCGCGAGTGCGCGAATTTTGAGATAAAGGGCCGAATCAAGGTTTTGAATTTCACCCAGGGCAAGTACGTTGAAACGGCCACCATAGGGCAAAGTGACGAATCCGTTATCGAAAGCAACGTCACTCAACAATATTTCTGTGTTGACCACTTCGTATTCATAGCCGGACCCGACGGAAAATCGGGTATTCTTCGGCGCCACGAAATTCGGAACCCTGTCGCCCAGGTAGTAGAGCACGTCGGATACGAATTGTGCTTCCTGAAAGATATAGGAAATCCTTGCCAGGTAATCGTTAAATGGCTTTGACTTCGATGACCACGTCACCTTGTCGTTGTAGTGTGTGCCCGCGTGGTATACAATACCGGGGCTACCCATACCGGCCGGGTTGTGCGTGAAGCCGTGAACGACTACACGGTTCATCCCTTCCATAAAGGCGCGGTCGCCTATGGGCCGCATGTCGCCGGGGCCTTCCTGCCAATGCTGGAAGCTCGTAAATGCTTCGAGCTCGGCAATCTTGCGCTGGTATGTATGTGCGGCTGCCGAAATCTCTTTTACGAGCATCAATAGATCGACGCTGTCCGGCGTCCCGTCGTACTGCGAGTGATTGATCCAATATTCGCCACGAGGCACGTCGAGTGAACCCAAGGCCTTCAATGCCTCCACAGGCACATTGTGCAATGGCGGACCGGGCCCGCCGGATTCAGAAATCAGTTTTAGGCCATGCTTATTGGCGATCTCCCTGCCTTTGCGATAGTGATTGTTGATCATCAACTCTGACAGCACAAGATCAAGGTCTCGCTTGAACGCAGCGGCAGTCACTGCATCAAACTTGTGCGGGTCGAACAACTGTGGAAGGAACTTGTCTGCGTCATAGCCATGAATCTTTCTGAACGTCGCGGACAACGACGGCGTCCACACTGTTCCGGTTGCCTCGAAACTTGCCAGATAGAGGTTCTTCAATGCCGTATCCTCGAGATTGCCCAACACCGATTCCAGCCTGTCAATGACGTAGGTAAAATGAAACCGCGTCGCGGCCGAATCAAAATGATCGATAATTGGGCCGGCCGACTCTGGGCTCGGCAATTTCAGTCCTTCTCCGGAGCTCGAACAGACATAACGGTGAATGGTCCAATCGCCCGAAGGCACTTCCCAGTTCAACCTGTCTGTTGGCGGATCAAAGTATGCCGTGACGTTGATGATGTTTGCTGTATCAAGGGGTGTCGCGCTTCCAACGGCAGGGATGGCCAGTACGGCGACCTCCTGCCGGATCACCGGTTTTCCGTCACTCGCAAATTCAATGTACAAAGGTCGACCGTGTGCGCTCTTCGGCACATCGGGAAAAGGAACGAAAACATTTTTCTGTCCCCCCGAAACATTCACCGTCGACTGGTAAAGGGATTTTGCCGAGTATTCAGGGGTGATCCAGGCGCCCCCGGCGTTCCAGCTGCTGGCAACGTTGAGCCCGACCTCCAGTCCGAGCGTGCTTGCCTCCCTGACGGCAAAAGCAATAGTCTTTAGTGACGCTTCGCTAAGGAACGCTGGTCCGGCAGGCAGTTCACCCTCGGGGCGGAAACCAATTTCAAAAATATCAACACCGCCCAGGCCCACTTCTTTTATCACTTGCAGTTCCTGTTTTAATCGGACACTGTCCGTATATCCATTCAGCCACCACCAGTACACTTTCGCACGAGCCGTTCCTTCAGGGACCGCGAATCCCGATCGCAGCGTCTCATATTGAGGGACGTCGGATCCTTCTTCCCTGGGCGACGCGCAACTGGCGAGCGCTATGAAGGCAGTAACCGTCAAAATTTTAATTTTCATTCAATGGGGCTTTGGTTCTGTGATCTCTTTACCATGAGACGACCAGGTCTCCTGTCACATTCCGGACTTCGATACAGCGTCCGAATTGATCATCGCCTTTGACAAAATCAATCTTTCCTTTCTTCCACGGATACGCCGCGTTCAGGTAGACATTTACGGCGTCATTGCTTACACCGGCCTCGGGATAAATCCTGACCGTTGCATTCTTCAAACCGCCGACAAAGTAGCGTTTAGAAATTCCCTTCTGTCCGGAATGCATTTCTTTGTACGATACAATGCCTTCAGCCTGCTCGACAAACACGCGGCTTTCACGACTCCACGCGGTTGGGAGCGTATAGGTGGAGTGACCCTCTTCAAGAATTGCCTCAAAGCCGAGTAACAAAGGGGCACCCTGCGGAAACTTCAAAACATTCCTGACAGTGCTATTGGGATTGTACCCTGAAAAAATAAATGCATTGTTACTACGCGACACCGTCATCACGGGGCTCTTGATCGCGGGTCCGCGCTTTTCAAATCCGACGTGGAAGCCGAATTGGTCCAGGCCATATCGCAGGTGAAGCGGACCGATAAAATACTTTGCCGGATTGTCAGGCGTAAGCAGTCTGCCTCCTGTAAACGCACTCGAGTTTGTGCCGCGCACATACACTATTTTGCCGCCTTTCCACGCGGGCAGCGCGCGTGACCAAACAACATCACGTTCTTCTGATCCCTGGCGGACCGACGCAAGGATATGCGTCGCTGATTCATTTTTGTTCTTCACTTTCGTCCGTATGCCACCTCCGCTGAAAAGTGCGCGGTGGTTCATCACATCGGGATAAGCGTTCTTCAATCGATCGACATTGAAATTATTCTTTACGGTGAGTTCACCTTCAATCGCTGATACATTTTCCAGGTTGAGCAGCGTGCGAAAAGCCGCTCCTGAATGATCGACCGGTCCGAACACCATCAGCTTGCCCCCATTTGACACAAAACTGATCAACGCCTTTTCCAGATCGGAGCCTGCATCTGGCGCGATCGTCACAAGCACCGACCCTGTGAAGTACGAAGGCTGCGATGCAATAAGCGTCTTGAACGATGCGGTTGATATAACTGTATTGACGGGAAAACCATTATTGATCGCCTGCCGAATAAACCAGTCGCCGTAGTACACTTCCGGAAGTCTGTCCTTGTACGCATACGCCCAGTCGTGGTATTCATCAAAGGGATAGATCCAAACCACCGGCGCCGGTGCGGTAGGCATATCGTAGCGCGCCTTCAGAATATGCGGAATCACCTCATCCGGCACTTGCGTCGGCATCTCACCATAAGAATTGTCGATCGACAAAAAATTCAGGTGCGTCGGTACGCCGACATTTCCTTCGCCGTCGATTCGCGCAACAGACATCGGCAAATAGATATCATGTGGCTCACGTCCGTATCGATCTAACCACGGGCTGTTGAGCCACCAGGGGTCGTGTGTGTAATAGCGAAATAAGAACCGGTCATCCGGCAATTCCGCAATGCGCGACAAATGCCCGGCGAGTTCCAAACCAAAGTCTCCATCAATCGCAGCCCATGGGGAGTTCGGAGGAGGAAGAATGTTATATACCTTGTAAATCGCGCGAAGGTCTACGCCATCTCTTGCGAGGTCAGCTCCCGCAGATAAATTCGTTCCTCTCGTTTGCACCTGATACTCCGGACACTCTTTTCGAAACAACGTCCAGAATTCAGCAACTTTGGCGGTAGACGTCGCCAGCTTTTCCTGCGCAAAGGCTTTCCCGTTAAAAATGGCTCCTGTGGCCGACCATCCTTCAACGCCAAAACCGAAACCATTGCTTAGCCATATATAGTCGAAACCTAAATCCGTCAAAAAGTGCTGACATTGTTTTCCGAAAAACGTTCCAAACGGTGTGTTGGCAGGAATGCCGTTGGGGAAGCCGGCATAGGGATCTTCATCGGCATTCAACATCGAGTAACAGCTGACGAAAGACTTGTGGCCCATGGCATTGCCACCGAGTATCTCGGGATGTTTCTTGTATTTAAATTCTGACTTTGCAAATTCAGGACCCGGATCAAAGGTTGCGCCGACTAAAATCGGCTTCCCGGTAATTTCGGCGCCGATCCGCTTTAATGTGTTGACGATGAACTTAAGATCACCGTAGTTGAAGTCGGGAGGATTCTCCATGTACAGGTAGGCGCGTTCGTGAATTGACAATTCGTCCGGGCCAGATCCTACTTCATGCTGAGTATTGGGATTGCCGAGATAGCGCGCCCACTCAAGCGGTTGATTAAGATCTCCGCTGTAGTCGAGGATCTCCGAGCCGTCGGCAGTCCAGAGCATCACCGATACTGTATCCGTGTGACGAAGAAGCGAATACCATTGCGTGAACATTTCGCGCGCAACGGCCTCGATATATGTCTTGTCATTCTTCTTGAAAGGCTTGAGTGACGCCTCCAACGTAATGTTGTTGAAGTTTTTCCCTTTAAGCGTGGAATGATCAAGGTTCTCTTGTGAAAGCTGTGCCTGTGAAGTCCTCGCACATACTACGACGATCAACAACCAAAAAAAGCGAATTCGCATCCGTAAAAATTAAAGCGCAAAAGTCAAAAGATAAAGGCAGAAAGTTACTGCGCTCAATCAACTGCTGATTGAGTAATCTGCATCAAACATATTCTTATAAAAGAAGGATCGCGTCCTGCCCTATCCTGATTGCGGCGAACGAATCTGAATCAGGCATAAAAGAGATTTACAAATGATGTTTCGCGCACATCCCTTTGATGAGATCGAATCCTTTTTCCGCGACATCCCATGGTTTGGAGTATTCGCGCCATACGTTGATCGCATTGGCGAAATTAGGATCGTTCCGGGTGAAGGCTTCGATTGTCAGCCATCCGCTGTACTTGATTTCGGCAAACGTAGAAAACACTTCATCCCATTGGATGTGTCCATCTCCCGGCGTGCCACGGTCGTTCTCGCTGATGTGTACGTGACGCAGAAACGGCGCAATGGTTCTGATCGCACCAGACATTTTCTTTTCTTCAATGTTCGCATGATGGGTGTCGAACATCGCCTGTACGTTGGGATGATCCACACGCTTGAGGAGACCGGACAGCTGATCCATTGTGTTGCAAAGCGTACATTCAAAACGATTAAGGGCCTCCACCATTAATACGACATTTGCTTGTGCAGCGTACTCCCCTGCAGCCCGCAATACTTCCGCACTCCACGCATATTCCTGATCTCCCGGGGGGCGGCGGTACGTAAACGTAGCAAACGCCGAATGAAACGGCCCACAGATGACCTTGGACCCTATAGCAGTTGAGCAGTCGATTGCCTCCTTCAAGCGATCAACAGCCTTTTGCCTGACGGCAGCCGAATCGCTTACTGGATTTTCATCAGGTCCGATCCCCAACACGCAAGTCACATCAAGCCCTATGTCACTCAGATGCGAACCGAACCGGCGATACAGGGAAAGGTCGCGCTCCTCCATGAAGCACTCGACTCCATCATAACCAATGTTTTTCAATCGCTCGGTAATCTTCCAGAACGTGTCTGGTATTCCTCCGGACCAGGTGAGGAGGTTAAATCCAATCTTGTTTCTCATGTTGGTGCCTAACGTATGTTCATGTAATCCTGGCGGCGGGTGGGCCGTGCCGCCAATGCGTGCCCTTCTACGGTTTATTCCACTATTCCTCTATAAGGCACATTAATTTCAAATTTTCCCGCCCATTCCGATGGTACGGGTTTGTCCACTGCCCAGTGTATGGCATTAATAACGAGACGTTGCACGGCTTCTTCGCGAAAATCTTCCGGATGCCCCATCGTTGTCATGAACGTTCGGGCGCCGGTGGCGCTTGTCCACGTCCAGGCTACCGGATTTTCGATCGCGTCAGGCGTGTCGGGGTCTACCGCCTTGCCCATCAGCAGCCACGTGGCACCTTCCGATGGATAAGATGGCCGCACCTTGTACAGCCACGAGCGAACATGAAAGTTTTCATCCACGCCTGTCAAGATAGGATGGTCCGCCGCATTCGGGATGACGGAGACGTCAGTGCTGCTTTCATGGCCATAG
Organism: uncultured Roseivirgaceae bacterium; assembly: GCA_964393795.1. Lineage (GTDB taxonomy): Bacteria > Bacteroidota > Bacteroidia > Cytophagales > Cyclobacteriaceae > Chryseosolibacter. The sequence continues at coordinate 5,350 of CAYMWA010000009.1, read as the reverse complement.
TGGATATGCTCCGTAGGACCGCCCCATCCTGGTGGCGCGCCGAAAGCACGCTTTCCGAAAGCATTCCACTCATGCAACGCATGCCCTTCGGGATAATTGAAGGCATGGGTAGATGTGCGAAATCCCATCACGGGCTTTCCGGAGTTTAGATAGTCGTCAATATAAGCAAGCTGTTCGGCGGGAAGCCGGCGCCAACGAAGAAAGAAGACCGCGAGATCAGCGTCCTCGAGCGCCTCAAGTCCCGGAATGTTTTCCTCAGCATTTTGGTCCGGGAAGGATTTCAGCACAATGGTGCGCATACCGTAGTGCTTCTCCAGTTCAGCGGCGATCAGGGGCATCGTGTCTTCGCCACTGTATTCATGGTCACCGGTAACAAACACAACAAGGGGTTTCTCATCTGCTTGCGCCTGCTCCTTGCTTGAAGAAGCGGAACACCCGGCCAGAAATGTCAGGCATGCAGCGAATAAAATTGTTGAACAGTGCTTCATGTGGATATCAAAATAGTATTAAAAATGCGAGCATAAAACTTACCGTTCTAACGGATGAGCGTCCAGCAACTCAGACGGATCATAAAACCCTTTCTTCTTTTCAACCGCTTTTCTCACAGCTGCAACTTTCTCGGGGCTTATCGCCGACGCTTTGTTGCCAAATGAATTGCGCACGTAGGTCAATACGGCTGAAACTTCTTCATCATTGAGCATACCTTCAAAAGGAGTCATGGGCACCTGACCCGGGTATTTCGTTCCCAACACTTCCATCGGGCCTTGTAGTCCCTTCAACACCACTTTAATAAGACGTTCTTCATTGCCCTGTACCCACCGGGTGCCCGCCAACGGCGGAAAGCCCGATGCTGACAGTCCTTTTCCGTCGGGTTGGTGGCATGTGCTGCAATACCCGTCGCGTGCGTAGATTTCCTTTCCCCGTATGAACCACTCCCGCTCGGCGCCTTCAAGGTCCGTTGCAATTTCTTCCTTCTTCTTTTCTTCGAGTGATTTTCCCTGAAGATGGGCGAGTGCTGCCTCATAAGCATCCACCATCCAGTCATCCAGTGGATGCTTGCCCGCTTCCAGCACAATCGGAAGGCCGACCTCTGGTTCCAACCAGGAGGCCGCCACCAGCGCCTCAAGGCGAACCCGTCCATGTTCATCCGCCGCTGCCTGCTTCAGGAGCTCGGCCTGGTTTTCAACCTGGTGACCCGCGTAGCGCAGCACCCGTACACCCGCCGCACGCGCATGGTAGTCCCTGGATTGAAGAACCTGGTGCAGAATGTTTTTATCGATACGGTTCAGCCCCCAACTCACCCATAAGGCTTCAACAAGATGGTGATCGTACCCTTCATCTTCTATATTGAGATTCGCTACCCACTTTGTCAAAGCCGGGAGTACTTCCTCCGGGTCGCGTCCCCGCAGTTCGCTCCGCGTGCGCGCACGGGTGCGATATTCCGGGAGTTTGAGGTTGTCAAGCAATTCGGGTATTGTCGCTCCGTCAATCTTCGCAGGTTTCACGAGCGGTCGCGACGGATAAGTGATGCGATAGATTCTGCCATGTACATGATCGCGTAACGGATCGCGCGCGTTGTGCTGCATGTGGCCGATCAGGACGTTGTGCCAATCCACTACATAAAGCGATCCGTCAGGTGCAAACTCCATATCCACCGGACGGAAGTTTCTGTCTTCCGACTGCAACAGATCAAGGTGATGATGGCTCTTATATCCCGTACCATCGTCATCCATCGTATGTTGCTTCGTTCCGAGAAACCCGATCGTATTGTTGATGAGCAAATCGCCCTGAACGTCATCAGGGAAATGGCGACTCGAAACGAACTCCAGCCCTGATGTCGGGCGGACGCGGTGCTTTTCTTCGATCAGGTTGCGCGACTTGGGCGAGGCCACACCGTATCGTGGCTTGATGGTGCCCGGCATCATCCACCGCACATCGGGACTGGAAGTTTCAGCAAAAAAATGTTGTCCCCATTCATCAAAAGCAATACCCCAGGGGTTGGGTATGGAAAGCTGAGCCGTTCTCTCCAGCTTTCCACGCTGAGGATTGTACCGGTAGAAGCCGCCGTTCGTCGCGCGAACAACACCATAGGGCGTCTCGACGTTTGTATGCAGAAAGACGCCCTCTCCCATGTAAATGGCACCCGACGGGTCAAGCGTATAGGCACTGTGCGCATGATGTGTATCATGATCGTCAAATCCGCTGAGTATGATTTCACGGCGATCGGCACGATCATCGCCATCGTCATCGGTTAAGAGCACGAGGTTGGTCCCCTGTGAGACGTAGACACCCTCTGGCGCAAATTCAAATCCTATCGGGAGGTGAAGGCTGTCTGCAAATGTCGTTTGCTTATCCGCTTTCCCGTCGTGATCCGTGTCTTCAAGTATGATCAACTTATCATTGGGCTTTGGATCGCCAGGGCGCCAATGCGGATAGGTAGGCATGACCGCGACCCACAACCGTCCTTTGGTATCGAACGACAGCTGAACGGGATTCGCCAGGTCGTGGAATTCCACTTCCGAAGCAAACAGTTCAATTTTGTAACCCGGGGGGACCTTGAGTTTCTTCAGTGCGTCCTCGCCGTACAGGTATTCGAGGCTTCCGTTTGCTTTCGGATCGTAGTTGGTCTTAACAATTGGCAGTGGTGACGTTTTTGCATCGGCAGCAGCCAGGTCCATCTTCTCGCCGCGTGCCGCTTTCCAGATCGCTTCATCGCGGATGGCCGTCATCTCCCTGATCTTCTTCAGTTCTGCCGGATAATTATCCGGGCCAAATGGGTTATAGCGACGCCCAAAAACATGGACGCCATTGGGAATCTTGAAATCCTTGTGCCACATCCAGTTCTTTTCCTTCACAGCTGCATGCACGAGTGCACGGTGCACTTCCGCAGGTGCATCGGATGGACCGAACACTTGATCGGCCAGTAGCCTGGAAAATTTTTTATAACCCGCATCGGTCAGCTGAAAGCCGTCAATGGTGAGCGGCTCATCTGCCTCGGCATACCATTCCTTTGTAGGGTGAAACGCATCGATGAAGAGTACGTTGTTGGCCGCGGCCACATCGCGCATGGCGCGGGTGTACAGCAAAAGGTTTTCGTTCTCCTTCTTTCCATCAGGCAGGTCGCGCATGGCGGAGAGGTCTTCAAAGGCGATTGGGGAAACAATAGCAAGCTGCACGGGCGCGATGCCATTGTACTTTTGTTTAAGCGTATGCTTGATGAATGCATCAAGCTCGGCCTTGTAATTCTCTACGCCATCCTTTCCCTGAAAAGATTCTCCATAGCCGAAAAAGGCAAGGATGATGTCTGCTTTCAGTCGGGTGAGCCACTGGTCAGGGGATTCAAAATGCCCCTTGCTGTCTGAAGGATGGGCGAGTTCTGTCTGAAACTTTTCAGCACCCGGAAATGCCCACGGGGAATTGCGCCCCGCATGGGGTCGGAAGCCAGGAGTGTTGCCACCATCACACATGTTTCGGATAAACAACGTGCTATCGGGATAGCGGACATGCAGCTCCGTTTCAAAGTGACCGAAGTTCATCATTCGTGACCCGAGGTTGTTGCCGATAAGGAGTATGTGGGCATCCTTCCTTACTTCAAGGCGGGGTGATTCATCGGGGGAACATCGAGATGCAAACAGAGCGATGGCTGAAAGTGCGAATGCGAGGGATGTTGATTTAGCAATTTTACTGATGTCCATGTTTGATGTGTCCTCCGGTATATGCGTAATAAACGATAAAATTTCTTACGGTTCAACACATAATATGCCCCCGGCAGCAAATCTGCCCGAGGAAACGCGGCTCACGTCCGTCATCAGGCAAATAATTCCATCTCCGCTACGCCGTCGCCATCAGGTGTTGTATAGAAGGGTCGTTTTTCAATTTCGTAGTTGGTTTCAGGTGGTATCCCCAGTGCATGGTAGATTGTCTGATGAATGGCTTCTATCCGAATCGGCTTTTCAATTGTCTTACACGGACGTTCATCAGCAGTCTTTCCATATGCAAATCCTTGTTTGATTCCTCCGCCAAACATAAGAATAGAGCATCCGTCCGTGAAGTGCCGGTGCATGCCATAGTGTTTTAACTCGTTGATGATGTCGGGTTGTTGCACTTGCTCCTTTACCGTCGCACCGGGTCTGCCTTCCGTCATCATGTCGCGGCTGAATTCGCTCGCCAGTATGATAAGTGTTCGGTCGAGGTGTCCCGATTGCTTGAGGTCCTTGATCAATTGGGCGACAGGCACGTCCACTTGTTCTTTCATTCCGATCAAACGCGTGTATCCGTTCTCATGGGTATCCCATCCTTTAAAGGGTTCATACTCCGTGGTCACACTGATAAATCGCGCGCCTTGTTCGGTCAGTCTTTTGGCCAACAGGCAACCGAGTCCGAACCTTCCCGTGTTGTATTTGTCGTAACTTTCTTTTGGTTCCGCAGTCAGATCAAACGCTTTCGACTCGGGCGAATTCAATAGCCGATAGGCCTGTTCCATAGAACGGCGGAGTGATTCCTTTTGATAACCACTCCCGAATTCGCCGAACGGACTTTCACTGATCAGGTCGTTATAGAGCTTATTCCGCGCCTCAAAGCGCTTGTAGCTCATTCCGACGGGCGGCTTGACACTCTCCAGTCCGGCACTCGGATCGGGAATCAGAAATGGTCCGAATTCGTTACCGAGGAAGCCTGCCGTATGAAACGCTTTCAGTTCCTCTCCTTCGCCTAGCGTAAATCGCTGGCCGATGTCGATGAATGCAGGGATAACCGGATTCTTTGGTCCGAGTTCTTTGGCAATCCAGGCACCGATATGCGGCGCCGCTACCGTCTGCGGTGGTTCGTAGCACGTATGCCAATGATACTGGTGTCTCGAATGCAGGATGAAACCAAGATCTGCGGCCACATAGGAACGAATGACGGTGCCAAGGTTCATCACGCTTCCAATGTTTTCAAGGCCTTCCGAGAATGAAATCCCGTCGAGGGCCGTGGGCACCGACTTGAATGTACTCAACACACGATTGGCTTCCATTCCCTTTTCAAAAGGCGTATATCTTTTGGGGTCGAAGGTATCGGTGTGTGCCATGCCGCCCGCCATCCAGAGAAGGATCACCGTGTCTGCCTTAGCAGGGATTTTGGTCTTGCTACACGAACTTAGCATGGATACCGGCGCACCCGCAGCAAGCGCGGCGAGTGTAGCGGCACTGGATGTTTTCAAAAATTCGCGTCGGTTCCACTTCATTCTCATAGCCAATGATTATTTGTGATGAAACGCCTAATAAATTAGTTGAAATTCGGGAAGAAGCATAACCGCCCACAGAAAATCTTCCACGGCTGCAACTTCAGGTGAGGGTCCGAGCATGTTCAT
>CAYMWA010000008.1:0-48684 GCA_964393795.1 uncultured Roseivirgaceae bacterium | reverse complement strand
GAGCCCTTTGAGAAAGCCGTGTTCGGTGCGTCAGGGCCCGGGCTTATCAACCATGTCGTGGAGACCCAATTCGGGTACCACATTGTAAAAGTCAACAGCAAGAAGGACAATACCGCCTACAACATCGCCATCATTGAGCGTGAAATTGTGCCCAGCGATGCTACTGCAAACGAGACCTACCGGAACGCAGAAATGTTCCTGGCCAACATCTCCGACGAAGCAGATTTCATCAAGAAAGCAGAGGAGGCGGGACTCAATGTGTTGGACAGCAAGAACCTGACGGCAGGTGAGAGCCGCATCGGAATGCTTGGCGATGCCCGTCAAATCGTTCAATGGCTGTTCCGTGATGCCTCAAAAGGCAAAGTGTCGGAAATTTTTGACCTCCAGGAAGAGTATGTGATCGCTATTATGACCGGCGAAACACCGGAGGGCTATCGGTCGCTGGAAGCGGTGAAAGATGAAATCAGACCTGAGGTACTGAAACAGGTGCAGGGGAAGATCATCCTCGGCAAGCTCGAAGGAAAGACCGGCACGCTGGAGGAAATCGCGGCGGTATTTGGAAATGACGGCGGCGTGTACAGCAGCAGTGATCTCAAACTGGCTTCCAATACCCTGCCTACGGCGGGATTTGCACCCAAGGCCGTTGGCGTAGCCTTTGGCCTTGCGGACGGAACCCGTTCGGAACCCTTTACCTCGGAAAACGGCGTAGTGCTCATCGAATTGCAACACAAGACGGTGGCACCGGAAATCGCCGACTATACCGCCTACAAAACGACAATAGAGCAAACCAATCGCCAGCGCAGCGGATTCAACATCACCGAGGCGATCAAGGATAACGCAGACATAGAAGACATGCGTTATAAATTCTATTAATCGCAAAAGCTAATCGGCCGTCCTGTGTCTATCACAGGGCGGCTTTTTTTTTATGGATCAGGAGTGGTTGAAATCGTTCAGAGAAAAACTCGATCAGCATTATGCCTGGCCATCGCTTTATGTCTTCAAATTCATCGTACCCGCCGGCCAGGAAGAGGAAGTGAAGAGACTCTTCCCGAAGCACACGCCGTCGGAAAAGCATTCCCGCAAAGGAAATTATATCAGCGTTACCGTACAGATGATGATGCCATCCAGCGAAGCGGTGATTACCGTTTACGAGCGGGCGGCTTCCATTGAGGGCCTGATCGCGCTGTGATGCGCCGCTTTTATTACACCTTTTTAAATGCTACCTTCATCAGCCTTAAAGCATTACGGATATGGCATGGAAAGAAGTGGACAACAAACTGACGCGGACGTTCAAGTTTCGCGATTTTAATGAAGCGTTCGGATTTATGACGCGCGTGGCGCTGATTGCCGAAAAAATGGATCATCACCCCACCTGGACGAACACGTGGAACACCGTGCATGTTGAATTGTCGACCCACGATGCCGGCGATGTGGTAACGGACCGCGACCACAAACTCGCGCAGGCGATCGATGCATTGACGGCATGACAGAAGAAAGAGCAAAGACTGCGTTATATCTCGTTCCCACACCCATTGGAAATCTCGCAGACATCACCTTGCGAGCACTTGAAGTGTTGAAAGCGGCCGACCTCATTCTCGCCGAAGACACGCGAACCTCGGGCGTTTTGCTACGGCATTACGGCATCGAAAAGCCTATGCAGTCTTTTCACAACTTCAATGAACACCGCGTCGTTGCGTCGCTTGTGTCGCGCATGCAGCAGGGGGAGATCATGGCGCTTGTGAGCGATGCGGGCACCCCGGGCATTTCCGATCCCGGATTTCTCATTGCACGTGAAGCGATGCAGGCCGGATTGTTGATGGAATGCCTGCCGGGGCCAACCGCTTTTGTCCCCGCCCTCCTCAAATCAGGGCTGCCCGCTGATCGCTTTGTCTTTGAAGGGTTTCTCCCACACAAAAAAGGCCGCCAGACATTGCTGAACAAGCTGAAAGAAGAGGAGCGAACAATGATCTTTTATGAATCTCCGCACCGACTGCTGAAGACACTGGGCCAGTTCGGCGAATGCTTTGGCAGTGGCCGCCGGATTTCGGTTAGCCGGGAGCTGACCAAACGCTTCGAAGAAACGGTAAATGGCACGATAATGACAGTTGTGGAACATTTTTCGGAGAAGGATATTAAAGGCGAAATTGTGATCGTTGTGGAAGGAAAAGCCAAATCGTCAGGACCCGAGCCCAGGGATGATTTGCGCTAGTTCCGTTCGAAAGCGATTACTATCTTGACCAGGGTAAAAACAGAAACGCTTATCAATGAATTTAGAGCACATCAAGGAAGGGGTCATTGAGGCCTGCCGGGAAGTGGCAGCGTTCATCAGCCGCGAAGGTGCCTCATTTGACAACAGCCGCATCGAGCAAAAACAGGTTTTCAACAACCTGGTTTCCTACGTCGACAAAGAATCAGAAAAAAAACTTGTCACTGCGCTACGTAAGTTGTTTCCCGCCGCAGGATTCATTACCGAAGAGGGCACAGTGGAACAATCAACGGAACACGAATATAACTGGATCGTCGATCCGCTGGACGGAACCACCAATTTCCTGCACGGGCTGCCTCCTTACGCAGTGAGCGTCGGCCTGGCCCGGAAAAACAAACCTATAGTGGGCGTCATTTACGACATCACCCAGAACGAATGCTATCATGCCATTGAAGGCGGCGACGCCTATTGTAACAACCGCATAATCAGCGTTTCCTCCGTTGACTCCTTAAGTGCGAGCCTGCTGGCCACCGGCTTCCCTTATTACCATTTCGACAAGCGCGACGATTACCTGGATATCATCAAAGAATTTCTCAACGATACACACGGCATCCGCCGCCTGGGAAGTGCTGCAATGGACCTCGCATATGTCGCATGTGGGCGACTTGAAGGGTTCTTCGAATACAACCTCAACGCATGGGATATTGCCGCCGGAACATTGATCGTACAACAGGCGGGTGGCAAGGTGACCGATTTCAAAGGCGGCGGCGACTACCTCTTCGGTGGGCAGCTTTGTGTCAGCAATACGCGTGTGCACAGCGAAATGCTCGACGTCATTGGACCCCGCTGGTTCTGAGCCTTTGATTTTTGGCATCTCTGCCCAAGACAACCTGCAGTACGCCGCCACTCGAGTTATCGTATGCAACCGGAGCAACAGCGCCTGTCAAATATTCTCTGCGATCCTTCGCGTCTTAGCGCCGTCGCGGTAAAGGGCCCACTACTCATACCTCAACGACTTGATGGGGTTGACGATCGCTGCTCTGAATGACTTGTATCCAACAGTAAGGACGGCAATGAGCAAGGTGACGGCAAAAGTGGCGACAAACACCAACGGACCAATGGTGATCTTGTAGGCGAAGTTTTCCAACCATTTGCTCATCAGGTACCACGCCAGTGGTGCGGCCAGAAGAAATCCCACAGCCATCAGCTTGACGTATTCTTTCGAAAAGAGCAGAATGATGCTCTCTACCGAAGCACCGAGTGCTTTGCGGACGCCAATCTCTTTCGTCTTCCGGTTCGCCATGAAGGTGGCAAGTCCGAATAAACCCAGGCATCCGATGAAAATCGCGATTCCTGTGAATACCGTCAACACAATGGACATCTTCCGGTCGCCCTCATAAAACTCGTGGATCGCATCGTCCAGGAACTGGTAATCGAAAATGTAGGATGGATAGGTGCGTTCCCACTTGCTCCTCACCTCTCGCACCACTTGTTGCAGTTGTGACTGGTTGACCGTCATGGACAGCGTTCCGTAGCCGCCCAGGTCGTTCATCAATATTGTGGGCTCTATCGGCTGATGCAAGGAGACGGTATGAAAGTTTCTGACAACGCCCACCACAGGGAGCGTCCTTCCCCATACATGGATTTTTCTCCCGATGATGTCCTGCGGATTCTCAATGCCTGCGACTCGCACCAGTTCTTCATTCACGACAAACCCGCGTGCCGTATCGTAATCGTCAACATTGGTACCAGCAAGCAGCGGAATGTCGTAAAGCGAAAGGTAGTTGCCGTCGACTTGTTTGATTTGCGTGCCACGGCTTTCCGATTCGTCCTCGCCTTCGAAGTAGAATCTGGTACCCCTTACCGATCCGGATGATGGCGGTGTGCTGCTCAGGCTTACTTCCTCCACGCCTGGTAACCGGCCGATCTCATCGCGAAGGGTCCGCATGTTGCTAACACCTTTGGCGAGTTCAGGACGTTCCCGTTCGGGAATGGGCACCACCAGTACCGCGTCTTGTCTGAAGCCCAACTCCTGTGTTTGAAAGTAGTGCATCTGACTCAACAGAATGATCGTGCCCATGATGAAGAATTGGGAGATCAGGAACTGAACAACGACAAGGCTTTTCCGAAGCGCGTATCCGGATGACGAGCGGTTGCTGATTTGATTCTTCAGCGCGAGGGCTGGCTTGAATGCTGAAATGACGAGCGAAGGGTACAAGCCTGACAATACCGAAACCAACAATGTCACCGTCAAGATAAATGCCCATAGCAGACCGTCGCCAAAAAAGTCCATCGTGAGTTGCAACTCGAGGAACGGATTGAGGAGACTTAACGCCATCTGCGTCAAACCGAGGGCAAGCGCCATCGCCAATACGGTGACCAGCGTGGTCTCGCCGAGAAACTGGAGCACGAGCTGGCGACGGCTGCTACCCATTGATTTACGGATGCCGACTTCCTTCGAACGTTTGATTGCCTCGGCGGTGGTAAGATTGATGAAATTAATACAGGCCGTAACGATCAGAAAAAGCGCGATCAGTCCGAGTGCTACCAACATCTCGCGCGGTACGGTATTATAGCTATATGTACCGTAACGATCGTCATAATGCAGATCACTCAGGGGCTGGAGGTTAAAAGTTTGATGCCGGTAGTTGTCCTTTCCCAGGTACTTTTCAACGAAAGCGGGCATCCTCGCTTCAACCCTTGACACCGGCTCATTCTGCTTAAGCAGGATGTAACACTGTTCATCGCTCCAGATGCCGTCCCAGTTGTCCGCCCCTTCGGTGTTGCGCAGGGTGGCGTATGACAACATCAACGTGAAGGGAAAATCAGTATTCTGGACGTGATCTTCCATCACCGCGGTGATCTTGTAATCAATAGTATCAAAGTGCACCACCTCTCCAATCACGTCTTCGCGGTTGAAATATTTTTTTGCCAGCGATCGCGAAATGATTGCCTCGTACGGGTCGTCCAGCCCCTTCATTGGGTCGCCCATATATATAGGCCGGTCGAAGATTTGAAAGAAGTTCGATTCCGCAAATACAACACCGGCTTCCTCCTGAAATTTCTTTGGTTCGCGGCCCGGTTGCGGTACGAGGATAAGCGCGTTGGACCGGTACGAGGTAAAGGTCACTTGCTCCGCTTCCGGAAAATCTGCGCGAAAAGCATCGGGCAGCGGTCGTGGAATACCAGACGTGTAAAAGCGGCCATTATTACCATCCGCTTCTGTCACGATACGGTATATCCGGTCGCGGTTTGTATGGAAATTGTCAACCGTAGCGACATGCTTCACGAGTAGAAACAGCACGAGTGAACAGGTGATGCCCAGTGTCAAACCGGCAAGATTCAAAATGGCGCTGCCCTTTTCACGCATCAGGTTGCGGAGCGCCGTTTTCAGATAGTTTTTAACCATGGGAGGCGGGTTAGTACTCAGCACTATCCAATTGCAGTGCCATATCGAAAAATGCGGAAGCAGTCTCCAGAACCGCGATTTCGGCACGTATAGTGTCCTAAAATGAGTTTAAACCGTTCGCTTGCGGACAAATGAATCTTTTGGGCTACATTGCAGTTCTAATAGCAGCCGACTTTAAATCTGATTTGAAATGGCGCAGAGCATCATCATCGCAGTTCTCTTTTTAGCCGCATTGGGCTATCTGGGCTACATCATCTTCAAAAGTTTCACCTCCAAAGAATGCACTTCGGGCTGCGGAACCTGTCACGTTGATTTCGCCAAGCTCGAAAAACAGTTTCCAAAGAAAGCGGCAAAATAGCGCAGACTGACTCGCTCAGGCAAAGACACGCCCTCCTTCCGTACAGTTGCGACACATCTCGATCTGACTCCGTGATTCAAAGATCGACTGTCTGAAATTCCGATACGCCTCCCCATGCCATATGTCGGCAAATGAGTCTGACTTGAGATCACCCAGTACGAAGTGTGCATCCTTGTCAAAGCAACACGGCACTACCCTGCCATCCCACGTAATCACACAGCTGTGCCACATCTTCCAGCAATGATCATCAAGACTGTTCTTGATGCTGTATGTGCCATCGGCGTTCTTGCGATAGCGCGAATACCGATCTTGCACGGGAATGAGATCCGACCCGTTTTCAAAGTCGTAGATCTGTGCCGTCTTGAGTACAACCTGATCCACCCCCAGCTCGCGCGCCAGGCGATAGACCTCTGGAATCTGGTGCTCATTCTGACGCACTACGAGAAACTGAAAGATAACGTGCGGCGTGCGCGACCGCATTGCTTTCCTGGCGGCGAGCACATTCCGCGTGCCGGCAAGAACTTTTTCCAGCGTCCCGCCCACCCGATACGATTGATACGTATCCTGAGTGGTGCCATCCAACGAAATAATGAGACGGTCGAGGCCAGACGCCACGGTATGGCTGGCGGCCTGCTCACCGAGATAATGACCGTTGGTAGATGTGGCCGTGTAGATTCCCTTATCCGAGGCATAGCGCACCATGTCCACAAAAGCGGGATGCAAAAATGGCTCTCCCTGAAAATAGAAGGTCAGATAAGAAAGGGTGGGAGCAAGTTGATCAATGATACTTTTGAAGAGCGCCTCCTGAAGCATTCCGGTAGGACGCGTGAAGGCGCGCAACCCGCTCGGACACTCCGGACACCGGAGGTTACACGACGTAGTCGGCTCGATGGATATGCTCACAGGCATACCCTTGATCTCCGGTCTCCTTCGCACTTTCGAAACGTAGTACGAGCCAAGGATCCGGCCGGCATTGTACATCCTTCGCCAGGTTAGCTTTGAAGCCATGTGGATACCGTCGCCTAAACCGCCAATCATCCATGCAAGATAGTTTGTAAAAGGATAAACCTGTTTATATTTCGGAGATTTGGCCTATGAAGTGGATCGTTCCCGCATTACTGTTCATCCAATCCGTCTGCTGTGCCCAGGTACAACTCTCCGAACGCGCGCAGATTTCCGTCCTCACACTGGGCCCTTCCCAGGAACAGGTTTACACCGCGTTCGGTCACAGCGCATTTCGGGTGTACGATCCGGTCAACGGTATCGATGAGGCCTACAACTACGGGGTCTTCGACTACGACCGGCCCGACTTCTATCTGAATTTTGCACGGGGCTACAATATTTATCAACTCGGCGTGATGGACTACCCGAGGTTTGAGTATGCCTACATGTACTATAACCGCTACATCCACGAGCAAGTCCTGAACCTGACCCATTCTCAGGCACAGCGGTTGTTTGACTATCTTCAATGGAACGCGCTTCCGGAAAACAAAGAATACCTGTACGATTATTTTTACGATAACTGTGCAACGAAAATCCCCGAGGTGATGCTAACGGTATTCGGCGATTCGGTCGTGTTTGACGGATCTTACATTACTACCCGATACAGTTTTCGCGAACTCACTGACTTGTACCTGGGCGAACAACCATGGGGCGACCTCGGCATCGACGTAGGTCTTGGATTGCCTACTGACAAGATCGCCACCCCTTACGAGTACATGTTCCTTCCCGACTATGTGGAATCAGGATTTGCGCACGCCACCATTCTGCAGGAGGGAGGGCGTGAGCCACTGGTCAGAGAAACGCGCATTGTCTACGAGGCAGTGCCTGAGGCGTACGAGACCCCCGTGTTTCACCCGTTGTCAGTCTTCATTGTTTTCTTGCTGGTCACTTTTTTCATTACCTATCGTGACATTAAGCGAAAGCGGTTGTCTGTTGGTTTTGACAGTGTTCTCTTTGGCGTGCTTGGCGTGTTGGGCATCGTCTTGCTGCTGCTCTGGACAGCCACCAATCATCAGGCGGCAGCGCGAAACCTCAACCTTCTCTGGGCGTTGCCGACGCACCTTATCGCCGCGATCGCATTTGTCCGGCAGCCGCGCTGGCTGAAGCCCTATTTCCTGGTGGTCGCTGTTCTGTCAGGCTTGCTACTGATTACGTGGCCGATCCTGCCACAGATGCTGCACTATTCGCTTATCCCGCTGGTAATGGCTATCGGGATACGATCGATTGCCCGGTTTGCGATTAAGCAACCGGCAGGGTGATGCTGAAGGTGGAGCCCTCGCCGGGATTTGACTTGAGCCCGATCGTGCCGTTCATCTTGACGACCGTCTCCTTGACAATGTAGAGTCCCAATCCCGATCCCTTCGACTGAAAGGTACCGCGGAAGAACATATCGAAAACCTTGCTGTGGTGTTCCGGATCAATGCCGGTTCCGTTGTCGGAAACCTCGATCGTCAACAGGCCATTGGAATCGCGGACGCTTGCGTCGATCCACTGGTCCGCCTTCCCGGGATCGTGATATTTGATCGCGTTTGCCATCAGGTTGTTGAGCACTACGGCGAGGCGGTTGTGATCGGCCTTTATTTCACGCCCGACGTCGACGTGTGTCCTGATACTGATCGATTCCGCACCCTCCGAGTACCGGAGGTTTTCTTTCACCTCCGTCAGCAGCTCGCTGAAGTCGACAGGTTCGGCCTTCAGTTCGGTACGTGCGTTCCTGGAATAGTCAATGATGTCATTGATAAAGAAGTCGAGCTTATCGACGCGGTCAACCATCATGCGGAAATAGCGCTGGATTTTCTCGTCGTCCGTCTCCAACCTCGCAATGTTGATCAATCCTCTTATAGACGATAGCGGTGAACGCAAGTCGTGTGACGTGCTGTAGAGAAAGCGATCAAGCTCTGCATTGGTCTTTTCAAGATGAATATTCTTGCCCTTGATCTCATCGGCCAGGCCCTGAAGTTCGCGTTCCGATGAGATGTTCAATTTCTGCATGAAGTTCACGCAGACGATGGTGATGGCGGCGCTTGAAAATGCGTTGACGGCGAAAAAAGCAGTCGTGTTGATCGGGCCCTGAAACTGGACATTCTTGAGCACATCAAAATCAAAAAATACGAGACAGCTGAGCAACGCCAGTGGCAGCCCTGTAAAAAGGTAGCGAAGATTCTTTTCATGGGATTCAAAAAGTGTGGACGACCCCACAATCAGCGGGAAATAGTAGAGATAGATGCCGACCTCCTGGGGAAGTACGCTACCAAAGAAAATAAACAGAAGATTGAGCGCGGTCAGCAGGAACACCTTTGCCGCACGGTCGCGTTTTTGCCAATTAAGTACCCATGCCAACACAATGACCAGGGCGAACAAGCCATCGATCAGCACCGACTCATAGAGCCCCTGTGAAGCATCGAGAACGATATGGAGCACGGCCAGGATCGTGCTGAACAGGCAAAGCTTTCCTACGAGGACATTTCGTTTTGCCGTGCCAATCAAAATCCGCGGCACTGCCGGGTTGTGATGAACCATTCTACAAAACTACAATGGCTCATCTGGTTTATTCCGACGCAATTTCCGCTCCGTTACCTATGTAAGTTTTCAACCGATAGTATGCCAACAGCACAAAACGCCTTTAAGCGGACGTTACCCTCGGCAGGCGTCTCTACCGATGGAGTGATCGGACATACTTTGACGTCTTACGATATACTTGCGAGGCCGGGCCTGTGGAACGAAGGTCGGCCCTTCGGCAGGCCCAGGGACCGACCTCTCCGGTCGCTGAGCTTGCCGAAGCGCCCGGTTCGTGTCCCGCAAACTAGTGCGGCACAAATGCCATTTGCCCCTTACAAATGGAGCGGTCGATTGGCAGTTGCTGCCAGACAGGCTTCTTTCAAAGCTTCCATATAGGTGGGATGCGCGTGTGACATGCGGGCTACATCTTCTGCCGAAGCCCGGAATTCCATTGCCGTGACGCCTGCCGCAATCATGTCAGCAGCACGGGCACCAATGATGTGCACGCCCAGTATTTCATCTGTGGACTTATCAGCCAGCACCTTCACAAGTCCGTCTGTGTCCATACTGGCACGCGCACGGCCCAATGCCTTGTAGGGGAAAGTGCCGGTCTTGTAAGCACGTCCCTCGCTTTTGAGTTGTTCTTCTGTAAACCCTACACTGGCGACTTCAGGCCAGGTATAGACTACGCCAGGAATGAGCAGATAGTTGATATGCGGCTTTTGGCCGGCCATCCTTTCCGCCACAAATACGCCTTCTTCCTCCGCTTTGTGTGCGAGCATCGCGCCACGTACTACGTCGCCAATGGCGTAAACGTTGTCGACGTTGGTTTTCAAATGATCGTCGACCACTACCCTTCCTTTTTCGGTCTGAATGCCGACCTTCTCAAGGCCCAGCCCCTCGGTGTATGGGCGTCTTCCAATGCTCACCATGCAATAGTCGCCCTTCAGTTCGAGCGCCTTGCCATCTTTTGATTCCGCCTTGACCACCACTTCCTTGCCCTTATTCTCAACAGCCGTCACCTTGTGTCCAAGGAAACACTCCATTCCGAGTTTCTTCGCTACTTTCAACAGCTCTTTCCCCATCGTTCCGTCCATCGTCGGAATCAGGCTGTCAAGGAATTCGACTACCGTTACTTTCGAACCAATGCGTGCATATACAGATCCCAATTCCATTCCGATCACGCCGCCACCGATAACAATCAGGTGCTTGGGAATTTGCTTCAGCTCAAGGGCTTCTGTACTGGAAATAATGCGCTTCTTGTCGAAGGGCGCAAAGGGCAGTGGCGTAGGCTTGGACCCGGTGGCGATGATGACTTTATCGGTAGTGACCGTCGATTCCTTTCCTCCTTTGCCGGTGACCCGGATGGTGTTCTTATCGACGAACGATCCGAGTCCGTTATAGACGTCGATCTTGTTCTTCTTCATAAGGAAGGCAATACCGTCGACGTTCGACTTCACTACACCGCTTTTGCGCTTGATCATCTGCGCGAGGTTAGCCTTCGGTCCCGGTATCTCAATACCGTGCTCGGCGAAATGATTCTTCGCCGTCCAGAAATGCTCCGAAGAATCGAGCATTGCTTTCGAGGGGATACACCCCACGTTAAGGCATGTGCCTCCAAGCGTGTCGTACTTTTCAATGATGGCGGTCTTGAAGCCGAGTTGAGCGCAGCGGATGGCCGCTACGTAGCCGCCCGGTCCCGAGCCGATAACTGTGACGTTGTATTGCATAATGTTCTATAAGGTTCAACAACCGAACCGGATATTCCGGCAAGAAAATTCAGAATAATCAGATACTGAGGATGAGTCGGCCCGGATCTTCCAGCATCTCTTTTACCCGGAACAGGAAGCTGACCGATTCCCGACCATCGATGACGCGGTGGTCGTAAGAAAGCGCGACGAACATCACAGGACGAATAACGATCTCGCCATCTTTTACCACAGGACGTTGGACGATGTTGTGCATCCCGAGGATAGCCGACTGCGGCGGATTCAGTATCGGCGTGGACAGCATCGAGCCGAACACGCCCCCGTTGGTGATGGAGAATGTGCCGCCCGTCATCTCATCAATAGACAGCTTGCCATCCCTTCCGCGTGTCGCAAGCCGCGCCACCTCGCGTTCAATCTCATCGAATGAAAGGCGCTCGGCATTCCGGATAACCGGAACGACCAATCCCCTCGGCGTTGAAACAGCAATGGAGATGTCGCAGTAGTCGTGATATACCAGGTCATCTCCATCAAGTGTGGCATTCACCGCCGGAAATTCTTTTAGTGCCGCGCAAACCGCTTTCGCGAAAAACGACATGAAGCCAAGTCCCACACCGTACTTGTCCTTGAACTTGTCTTTGTATCGTGAACGCAGGTCCATGACCGGTTTCATGTCCACCTCGTTGAAGGTAGTCAGCATGGCCGTTTCATTCTTGACGGTCACCAGCCGGCGGGCGATGGTTCGTCTCAGTGACGACATCTTTTCGCGCCGTTCGACCCTTTCACCTGCCGGGGCCGCCGCACCACCGGGTTGTGCGTCATCACCAGCCGCCGGTTTCTTTGCTTCTGCAGGCTGTGCCTTGACGGCGTCCTCCTTGGTAATCCGGCCGCCGACACCCGTGCCCTGAACCTGTTCCGGCTTCATGCCTTTTTCATCAATAATCTTTGCCGCTGCCGGTGAAGGATGACCAGCTGCATAAGACGTTTCACTTTGCGCCGCCGCCGGGCTCCCGGTCGAAGGCGCCGGGGCTTGTTGTTTGGTGTCGCTTTCAGATGGAAGACCTTCCATCACTTCAATGCGACAGATCAGGCCTCCGATGGGAAGCGACTCTTGTTCTTTCGCGACTATCCGGAGGATGCCGTTCGCTTCTGCAGGTAGCTCGAACGTTGCCTTGTCGGATTCGACCTCGGCGATCACTTCGTCGAGGTGAACCAGGTCGCCATCCTTCTTGAGCCAGGTGGAGATCGTCACCTCGGTGATGGACTCGCCGACGGTTGGTACCGTCATCTCCTTTATTTCTCCTGTTGGTTTAGGGCCAGACGCGGCTGCCTCCTGCTTCGGCGGCGCATCGGTGGCGGCTTCCGCCGGCTTCTTCGCTGCCGTTGCTTTTCCATTGGGATCAATCTCACAGATCACTTCACCGATTGGAACGGTATCGCCGGCTTGCTTTACGATTTTTAATACACCTTCATCCTGCGCGCGCAGTTCAAAAGTGGCTTTGTCAGACTCGAGTTCGGCCAGCACTTCATCTACCTGAACAAAATCTCCATCATTCTTTAACCAGCTTCCGATCGTTACTTCTGAAATGGACTCGCCTACGGCGGGGACTTTTACCTGGATTCCCATGGACTTATATTTTTAGAGGCGTTAAATTGAAAAGGTCTGATTGATGATTTTTTCCTGTTCGATCTTGTGGACCTTGGAATAGCCCGTCGACGGCGAAGCACTTGCCTTGCGGCTGACCAGTGTGATGTCCGCTTGCGGCATTACCCGTAGGATGAAAGACCAATAGCCCATGTTGGACGGCTCTTCCTGTACCCATACGCGCTTGGCGTTCTTGTATTTCTTCATGATTTCTTCAATCTGCTTTTGCGGGAATGGATACAATTGCTCGACGCGCACAATAGCGGTATCGTTGATCTTTTTCTTGAGCTGAACTTCCACCAGATCATAGTACACTTTGCCACAGCACAGAACCAGTCGTTTGACGTCTTTCGGTTTGACGTTTGGATCGTCAATTACTTCGCGGAAGCGGCCATCGGTGAATTCCTTCATCGGCGACACCACAGCCGGATGACGCAGCAACGACTTGGGCGAGAATACCACACAAGGTTTGCGGAACGGCCATGTCACCTGACGCCTGAGCAGATGGAAAAAGTTAGCAGGCGTCGTCGGGTTGCATACGATCATGTTATACTCGGCGGAGAGCTGCAGAAACCTTTCCGGTTTGGCACTTGAGTGTTCAGGGCCCTGCCCTTCATACCCATGTGGCAACAGCATCACCAGTCCGTTCATGCGTTGCCACTTCGATTCAGCGCTGGAAATAAACTGGTCGATCATCACCTGGCCGCCATTGGCGAAATCACCGAACTGCGCTTCCCATAACACGAGGGCGTGGGGGGTCGCCATTGCGTAGCCGTACTCAAATCCGAGTACCCCAAACTCGGAAAGCAGTGAATTATAGATATGAAACTTCTTCTGTCCTTCCTGGATATGGTCAAGCCCACAGTAGGGGGCATTGGTGTTGGCATCGAAAAAGTAGGAATGGCGGTGCGAGAATGTCCCGCGGACCACATCCTGTCCCGACATCCTGACAGGCGTGCCTTCAGCAAGCAGTGAGCCGTAAGCCAACAACTCGGCATCTGCCCAGGTGAGAATTTTATTTTCAAAGAACGCCGCCTTCCGGTCGCGGAGCAGTTTCTCAATCTGCCTGAGCGGCTTGAACCCCTCGGGGATCACTGTCAGCGCTTTACCGACCTTCTCGATCAGCGCTTCGCTAATGCCTGTATCAGGTGATGCCTCAAAATCGTTCGGCTCGGCGCGTCGTAACTTTTCCCACTCCGCTTCGATCTTCTGGGGCTTGTAAGGAAGCGGTTTCTGCTTCACTTCATTGAGCCGGTCTTGTAGCTGTTTGCGGAAGCGCTTGTCCATTTCGTCAGCGAGGGCCGCATCTACATCGCCGCCCTCGATCAACTTCTTCACATACACCTCCCTGGGATTGGGATGTCTTGCGATGATGTTGTACAGTTTCGGCTGCGTGAACTTCGGTTCGTCATTCTCGTTGTGTCCATGCCGGCGATAGCACAGCATGTCGATGAAGATGTCTTTGCCAAACTTCTGACGAAATTCGACAGCCAGGTTCGCGGCAAACGTCACCGCTTCCGCATCATCACCGTTCACATGCAACACCGGCGCATCGACGATCTTTGCGATGTCCGTGCAGTAGATACTTGTGCGGGCGTCATCGTAGTCAGTCGTAAAACCCACCTGGTTGTTGATCACGAAGTGGATCGTTCCTCCTGTTGTGTATCCCTGGAGGCCGGCCATCTGCACGACCTCATAGACAACACCCTGGCCGGC
Organism: uncultured Roseivirgaceae bacterium; assembly: GCA_964393795.1. Lineage (GTDB taxonomy): Bacteria > Bacteroidota > Bacteroidia > Cytophagales > Cyclobacteriaceae > Chryseosolibacter. Next base: position 34,143 of record CAYMWA010000008.1, on the reverse strand, counting down.
GACGGCCGCATCGCCGTGGATGAGTACAGCCATACCCTTACTGAGCTCGCCGCTGTATTCGTCATCGATCTGTCCCCGCGTGTAGCCGATCACCAACGGATCGACCGCCTCAAGATGGGACGGGTTGGGGGTCAGTTTTACGTAAATTTTCTTTCCTGACTGCGATGTGATGAAACTCGAGTACCCCAGGTGGTATTTCACATCTCCATCGCCCATGGTGAGATCGGGGTTGACATTGCCTTCGAACTCGGTAAAGATCTGCTCGTAAGTCTTGCCGAGAATGTTCGAAAGCACGTTCAGACGGCCGCGATGGGCCATACCGATAACGACTTCCTTGATGTCCAGTTCGGCTGCACGGTTGATGATCGTTTGCAGCGCCGGGATGGTATTTTCACCACCTTCAATCGAAAAGCGCTTTTGTCCGAGAAACTTCGTATGCAGAAAGTTTTCAAAAACGACGGCCTCGTTGAGCTTGGCCAGTATGCGCTTTTTCTCGTCGCGGCCCGGGTTGTAAGAGTAGTATTCGTTTTCACATTTTTGAAAAAACCACTTCCGCACCTCGTCGTTGCCGATAAAGTTGTACTCCCAGCCGATCGGCCCCAGGTACAGGTACTTCAGTTTTTCGATGATCTTTCGAAGCGTGCTGCGCTCCATGCTGATCTCCGACGCGACGTCAAATTCCGTGTCAAGGTCCTCGTCGGTCAGCCCGACGGCCTTGTGGTCAAAATCGACGTTATGGTTTCTTCTTTCTCTGACCGGGTTGGTTTTCGAGGCGAGGTGCCCAAAAGAACGGTAGGTAAAGATCAGGTTGCGAACCTGCGTTTCCTTGATGGAAAGGGTGTCTTCTGCTGTAGCAGCGGTTTTTCCGTTGGCCATTTGGCGCTGTGCCGAGAAGTCATACCCTTCAAAAAACTTCTGCCAGGTGACGTCTACCGACGCCGGGTCTTTTTTATAATTTTGATAAAGCTGATCGAGATAACCAACCTCCGCATTCGAGATATACGAGTACTTATCCATGGTTTTAAAGTGAGCTGGTAAAGGTAAAAAACACGATTTACATAACAAAAATTGCATAACCGGCTACACGGTTATTTGTAAAAAACCATACCTTTTAGCATTCCCGGAGAGATGGTTGACTTCCGCAAAAAAACAGCTATCTTTGCGATCTTTAAAAATCGGACGAGATCCAACAAACTATCAAGACATGGTAAAAATCAGATTGGCCCGCAGGGGTCGCAAGAAGCTGGCAATGTACGACGTCGTTGTGGCAGATGCCAGAGCACCACGAGATGGTCGCTTTATTGAAAAACTCGGCACTTACAATCCATTGACGGTGCCGGCGAAAGTGGAAGTGAACAATGACAGAGCGTTTCACTGGCTGATGCAGGGTGCACAACCCTCCGATACTGTCAGGGCGATGCTCTCGGCGCGGGGTGTGATGTTGAGGAAACACCTTCAGATTGGTGTGGTCAAGGGCGCGTTGACACAGGAAGAGGCGGACCGGAAACTGGAAGAATGGATGAAAGCCAGGGACGCCAAGACCGTAGCCAGCTCTGACAAGTACGCTCAGGACAAGGCAGCCAAGGTGAAGGCACGCAAAGACGCGGAGTCGAAGGTGCGCGAAGCTCGTGCAGAAGCCCTCCGTCAGAAAAACAAGGTACAGGAAGAGACGGCTTCAGCTGAAGCGGAAGGTGAAGCAACACCTGAAGCGGTTGCTCCCGAGGCTGCTACTGAAGAGACTCCAGCGAATGCCGCTGTCGCAGAAGAGGCTCCGGCTGCCGAGGCTCCGGCAGAACAACCGGCCGCCGAAGAGGCCCCCGCGAAAGAGGCTCCGGCAAGTGAGAACGACGCAGACGCGAAAGAAGCAAAAGCAGAGTAAACCTTTTTTTGAGATAATTTACGAAATGCCAATGCTGACGCGTTGGCATTTTTGTTTACATGAACTGGAAATGACGATTGACGCCTGCTACAAGATTGGCTACATCATGAAGCCGCACGGTCTCAAGGGCGCAGTGACGATCGGACTGGATCCGGAAGCGCCCGAAGACCTCGCCGCACTCGATACGATTTTTGTCGAAGTGGGCGAACGGCTACTTCCCTATTTCATCGAAGACATCTCGGTGAGGGGCCGCAAAGCGTTTCTCAAACTTGAAGAGGTCGATACACCGGAAGCGGCGCAGGCGATATCCAAGTCGCCGATCTACCTGCCCAAGACATCGCGGCCCGACGCCACCGAAGACACCTTCTACGACGATGAGGTCATCGGGTTTGATGTGGAGGACGTTCACTTTGGCCCTCTGGGAAAGATCGCCGAAATTGTCAGTGCAGGTCCCAACAAGCTGTTGTCCGTTGACCGGGATGGCGGGGAAGTATTGATCCCGTTGAACAGCCCTTTTATAAGCGCGATCGACAAACAACGGAAGCGCCTGACGGTCAGCCTTCCCGAAGGCTATCTCGACATCTGAGTCGTACTCAGTTCGAGGAAGAACCGCGAATTACCACTAATTTGCCAAGCGCCAAAAGCCAATGGCCAAAAGCAAAAAAGCCATGCACATCGACATCATCACCTGCCTGCCGAAGCTCATCGAGAGTCCCTTCTCCGACTCAATCTTGAAGCGCGCCCAGGCCAAGGGCCTCGTCACAGTTAACATCATTGATCTGCGCGCGTACGCTACTGACAAGCACAAGTCTGTAGACGATTATGCCTACGGCGGCGGAGCCGGAATGGTGATGATGATCGAGCCTATCGACCGATGCCTGACGAGTCTGAAAGAGCAGCGGACGTATGACGATATCATTTATATGAGTCCCGACGGCGATAGACTCACACAGTCTCTTGCCAACGAACTAAGCTTGAAGCAAAACCTGATCCTCCTGTGCGGTCACTACAAGGGCGTGGATGAACGTGTCAGGGAGCACCTGGTCACCCGCGAAATCAGCATAGGCGATTATGTTCTTTCAGGCGGTGAGCTGGCAGCTGCAGTGGTGGCCGATGCGGTTGTGCGGCTAATCCCCGGTGTTTTATCGGACGAGACATCCGCGTTAAGCGATTCTTTCCAGGACAACTTGATAGCGCCTCCGGTTTACACCAGGCCGGCCGAGTACAAAGGCTGGCACGTGCCTGAAGTGCTGCTATCGGGTCACGAACGAAATATTGAGGACTGGCGGCTGGAACAGGCCGTAGCCCGCACCCGAATGCGCCGCCCCGGACTGCTGGGCGACAACTAGAAATCGCGGAAATTCGCCGCTTTTTATTGTCAACTCACGGCGCTTTCCTATATTTGCAGTCCGTTTCAAAAACCATCGGATTTATGGCTGATTTAATAAAAGTTGTAGAGCAGGCGCTTGCCACCGAGCAGAAAGCATTCCCCGATTTCAAGCCCGGAGATACCGTCAACGTGCACGTGAAAATCAAGGAGGGAAACAAAGAGAGGGTTCAGCAGTTTCAGGGCACTGTGATTCAGCGCAGGGGTGAAGGAAACGGCGAGACATTTACCGTCCGGAAAGTGTCGAACAGCATTGGTGTTGAAAGGATATTCCCGATCGTTTCTCCCGCTTTGGAGAAAATTGAGATCCTGAAACGCGGAAAAGTACGTCGGGCCAAGTTGAACTACCTCAAAGGAAGACACGGCAAAGCAGCTCGCATCAAGGAGAAGATCTAGGAACTGCCGCCCTTATTCAAAACCATTCTGATCGGATCAGAATGGTTTTTTCTTTTAACTTTGTGCCCTTCCCAACCAGATTCAAACAGCGATGGCTAGAAATATTGTTGAAATATTGGGCAAAGAGGCCGATTCGTTGCTAAAACACACCAGCAACACGATAAAAAAAGAACTGCTGCACGCCCCCGGCCCCGACTTCGTAGACAAGATCTTCCTTCCGACCAACCGCAACACGCAAGTACTGCGCAGCCTTCAGACGCTCTTTGGCCATGGTCGACTTGCCAACACCGGTTACTTATCCATTTTGCCGATTGACCAGGGGATTGAACACAGCGCCGGCGCCTCATTTGCGAAAAACCCGCTCTATTTTGATCCTGAAAACATCGTGAAGCTTGCGATAGAAGGCAATTGTAACGCAGTGGCCACCACCTTTGGCGCGCTGGCGATGACGTCGCGAAAGTACGCGCACAAGATCCCGTTTATCGTCAAACTCAACCACAACGAATTGCTCACGTATCCCAACAAGCACGACCAGATTATGTTCGGCTCGGTTGAAGACGCGTGGAATCTCGGAGCCGTAGCGGTTGGGGCGACCATCTATTTTGGATCGGATGAGGCCACGCGTCAGATACAGGAAGTTGCGCAGGCCTTTGAAAGGGCGCATGAGTTGGGGATGGCCACCATCCTGTGGTGTTATCTTCGGAACAGTGCGTTCAAGACTAAAGAAAAGGATTACCACCTTTCGGCAGACCTGACAGGTCAGGCCAACCACCTTGGTGTCACCATTCAGGCCGACATCATCAAGCAAAAGCTACCGGAAAATAACGGTGGATTTAAGGCACTCAACACCGGGGGAAGCAGCTACGGCAAACTCGATGAAAAAATCTATACAGAACTGAGTTCCGATCATCCCATTGACCTTTGCCGCTATCAGGTAATCAATTGCTTCATGGGCCGCGCAGGTTTGATCAACTCGGGAGGCGCATCGGCAGGGGCCAACGACCTGGCAGATGCGGTCCGCACGGCGGTAATTAACAAGCGCGCGGGCGGCATGGGGTTGATTTCGGGAAGAAAGGCATTTCAACGCCCGATGAAAGAAGGCGTCGAGATTCTGAATGCGATACAGGATGTCTATCTCGACAAAACGATAGACCTTGCCTGAGGCCGTTGTGATGCGGTACATAAAAAATAATGAACTATGTCCTGGTTTAGAAGAAGCGATAAAGGCATACTAACTCCTACGGAAGCAAAACGCGAAGTACCCGATGGGCTATGGTTCAAATCGCCGGGCGGAAAAATTGTTCACACGCGCGAGTTAAAGAAGAATGCCTACGTCGTGCCCGAAGAAGACTTTCACGTGCGCATCGGGTCTGAGGAATACTTCGAGATTCTCTTCGACGACAACAAATACACCGAACTTGATCCAAACATGGAGGCCGCTGACCCGCTGGGGTTTACAGACAGCAAGCCGTATCCACGGCGGATTAAGGAGTCGCAGGAAAAGTCGGGCTTGAAAGATGCGGTGCGCACCGCCTACGGCAAGATGAACGGGCTTGATCTCACGGTCGCATGTATGGATTTCGCCTTCGTCGGCGGATCGATGGGCTCAGTCGTCGGCGAAAAGATCGCGCGTGCGATCGACCACAGTATCAAAAAGAAAAAGCCGCTGCTGATCATTTCGCGATCAGGAGGTGCGCGGATGATGGAGGCGGGACTGTCGCTGATGCAGATGGCAAAGACATCCGCGAAAATCGCCCTGCTCGACAAAGCCAAAATCCCTTTTATCTCCCTGCTAACGGATCCCACCACTGGGGGCGTAACTGCTTCCTATGCCATGTTGGGCGACTTCAACATCGCCGAGCCCAATGCACTGATCGGCTTCGCCGGCCCGAGGGTTATTCGCGAAACAATCGGCAAAGACCTTCCCAAAGGCTTTCAAAGTGCCGAGTTTGTTCTCGAACACGGCTTCCTTGACTTCATCGTCGACCGGAGGCACCTCAAACAACGCCTGACAACGCTTCTAAAAATGCTCGCCTCCTAAGCAACGGGGCATGCCTTTGTTTTTGGCTTTTGGCGATTGGCTTTTGGCTTTTGGCTTTTGGCGATTGGCTGGAGCGTCTGAGGTCTTCACACTCACCACCTACCTACCCACCCTAACGCTTCGGCGAACAGGCTCACGATTCACCTCACGCCTCACGCCTCACGCCTCACGATTCACGCCTCACGATTCACCACCTAAGCTACGCTAACACTCCCGCAGCAGAACCTCACCCCAAGCAATACCCCAACCAACGCACGCCCCACTCACCACTCACAACTCACAACTCACGCCTCACGATTCACGATTCACGATTCACGCCTCACGATTCACGATTCACGCCTCACGATTCACGTGCTCCTTCACCGTATCCACAAAGCACCTCACCTTATCCACCTCCGTGTCCGGATACAGCCCATGTCCCAGGTTGGCAATATGGGGGTGATCCCCGAAAGCGTCGAGCATCTTTTTTGTTTCCTTTCTGACATCATCAAGCGATCCATACAGCGCGCAGGGATCGAGATTCCCCTGAAGCGTCTTGTTGGGGATAAGTTGTCGTGATTCTGCGATATCCATGTTCCAGTCAAGGCCGACAACATCGCAGGGAAGCGCATTCATTTTTTCGCGTGCAAAGAACGCTCCCTTGGCAAAAACAATTTTCGGCACACTGTCGATAGCCTCGCAGATCTTTGAAATGTAGGGCAGTGCAAATGTGTTGTACTGCTCAGGACTGAGGATACCCGCCCAGGAGTCGAACACCTGGATGATATCCGCACCGGCCGCCACCTGTCCTTTGAGGTAGTGAATAGTGCTTTGCGTAATCATGTCGAGAAGTTGATGAGAGAACGCCGGCGCTGTGTAAAGTGCTTTCTTCGCGACACTGAATGTCTTACTTCCCGAACCCTCAAGCATATAGGAGAAGATCGTCCATGGCGCACCTGCGAATCCGATGAGGGGCACCCGGTCGCCGAGTTCCCGCTTGGTGAGTTTGATGGCCTCCATCACATACTGCAATTCGCCCGCTTCCGCGACGTGCAGCATGTTCAGATCGTCGGCGGATGTGATCCGCTTCGGAAAAACAGGGCCGCGGTTTTCTTCCATTTCATAGTGCAGCCCCATGGCTTCGGGAATCACGAGGATATCGGAAAAAATGATCGCTGCATCCACGCCGAGAATATCGACGGGTTGCACCGTCACCTCCGCGGCCAGTTCAGGGGTAGTGACGAGTGTCTTGAAATTGCCGGCCGATTCGCGGACCTTCCGGTATTCGGGAAGGATTCTTCCTGCCTGGCGCATGAGCCAGACCGGCGTGCGCTCAACGCGTTGTTGGCGGGCGGCCTGGAGTATCAGTGAATTTTGAAGTTTCATGTGGTGCAAAAATAGTCCGATCCGCGTAAGAACGACCGGATATTGTGAAAATCGTTGGCGACTGAGGTTTGGGCATAAAAAAAGGCCGGCTCCTGAGAAGCCGGCCTGTATTTCCTTTGTGTGTCGTTACGCTTCCGCGACAGGCTGAACCGAGACGAACGATTTATTTGCGCGTCCCTTTTTGAAAACGACAACGCCAGGGGTAAGCGCAAACAGGGTGTGATCCTTGCCCATGCCGACATTCGGGCCGGGGTGGTGTTTGGTTCCGCGCTGACGGACGATGATGTTTCCGGCGATAACTTTCTGGCCTCCGAAAACTTTAATACCCAACCGTTTGCTTTCCGACTCACGGCCGTTCTTTACTTTACCTTCGCCTTTCTTATGTGCCATTGTTCAAAATTGTTTTAGACTGCTATCCGGTTAGCCGATATTTTCAATCTGGACTTTCGTATACTCCTGGCGATGACCATTCTTCACCTGGTAGCCTTTTCTGCGTTTCTTTTTGAAGACAATCACCTTGTCGCCCTTGACGTGTTCAAGGATTTTTCCCGAAACCGTGATCCCCTGAACCGTAGGGGCGCCGACATCGATCGACCCGTTGTTGTCGACCAGCAGCACATTGTCAAAACTGACCGACGAACCCGCTTCTCCTTCCAGCTTCGGAGCATAAATAAACTGGTCTTTGGCCACTTTAAACTGCTTTCCGGCAATGTTTATAATTGCGTACATAGTATTTTCTCAAAATGGACTGCAAAGGTAAGCAAATTGCGTGTAAAAAAACATCCCGCTGTAATTTTTTGTCACCGCCCCGTTACTGCCGGTGGGAAAAAATTTTTTTTGTGCCGGAACGTGCGGAATTGAGGCAAACCTAAGGTTGAAGAGACAGCCTTTTAACCAGCTATTCTCCAACCAGTTAGCTATCCACAAATTACGCACAAAGTTATCCACAAAGTGCGAATACAGGCTGGAAACGCACTTTTTGAATTGTCCTTTTGATTTTTTTGATTTGTACACTTGACGCTGATAGGGGTAGATAGTTCAATCTGCACTCACAAGCCAAGAAATTAGAAGGAAAAAGCACACAGGTAAGGGCAGACGCCGTTATCTGTCAGTATATTATATTTTGGTCACCTTTAAACCAATGTCATTATGAGCCAGTCAACTTTGCGTGAAGAACCGATTTTACAAGAAAACAAAGGTCGCTTTGTATTGTTTCCCATCCGTCACCACGACATCTGGAAATTTTATAAGCAGGCAGAAGCGAGTTTCTGGACAGCGGAAGAAATTGACCTGAGCCATGACCTGCGGGATTGGGAGAACCTCAACGATGGCGAACGCCACTTCATCACCCACGTGCTCGCGTTCTTCGCAGCCAGTGATGGGATCGTCAATGAAAACCTGGCCGAGCACTTCGTGGGTGAAGTGCAATACACCGAAGCGAAGTTCTTTTACGGCTTTCAAATAGCTATCGAAAATATTCACTCCGAGACGTACTCGCTGCTCATCGACACCTATGTGAAAGACCCTAAAGAAAAAGACAAATTGTTCAATGCCATCGAGACCATGGATTGCGTGAGGAAGAAGGCAGAGTGGGCGCTGCGCTGGATTGATCACGGCAACTTCGCCGAACGTCTCATTGCGTTCGCCGCAGTGGAGGGCATCTTCTTCTCGGGGTCCTTCTGCTCAATCTTCTGGCTGAAGAAGCGTGGGCTGATGCCGGGGCTGAGCTTCTCCAACGAGTTGATCTCGCGCGATGAAGGACTGCATTGCGATTTCGCATGTCACATTTACACGCAGCATGTGGTCAACAAGCTTCCGAAGGAAAAGGTAATCGAAATCATTAAGGACGCGGTGGAAATTGAAAAAGAATTCGTCACCGATGCCCTTCCGGTAAACCTCATTGGCATGAACGCCCAGCAGATGCGCCAGTACATTGAGTTCGTGGCCGACCGCCTCGTGAATGAATTGATTGGCACAAAAATTTACAATGCTACTAATCCATTCGACTTTATGGACATGATATCGTTAAGGGGCAAGACCAATTTCTTTGAAAAACGGGTGGCTGAATATCAGAAAGCTGGCGTAATGAATAGCACTGAAAAAGAAAGTGCACCGAAATTTTCATTAGATGAGGATTTTTAATACATTCAATCACTTTTTAATCTTTTCTGCAAATACATACAACCCTATTCGAAAATGCTTGTAGTAAAACGTGACGGACGCCGAGAATCAGTAAAGTTTGATAAAATCACCGCGCGCATCGAAAAACTTTGCTATGGTCTCGACCCCAAGTTCGTCAATCCGGTAGAAGTGGCCATGAAGGTGATCAATGGCCTCTATGATGGCGTGACCACTCAGGAGTTGGATAATCTGGCGGCCGAGATCGCCGCCACGATGACCACACGTCATCCTGATTTTGCAAAACTCGCTGCGCGAATTGCTGTGTCAAACCTCCACAAGGTGACAAGCAAATCGTTCTCCAATACCATGAAGCGGTTGTATCAGCATGTGGACCCGAAAAACGGCGAGAACGCGCCATTGATTTCGAAAGACACATGGAAGATCATCAAGGAACACGCGGCCGAACTGGACGCGGCGATCCTGTATGACCGCGACTTCAGCTATGACTTCTTCGGATTTAAAACCCTGGAGCGGTCCTACCTGATGCGGATCGACGGCAAAACCGTCGAGCGTCCGCAGCATATGCTGATGCGGGTAGCCGTTGGGATACACGGCGACGACATCGCCGCTGCAATCGAAACCTATAACCTGATGTCTGAAAAGTGGTTCACCCATGCCACGCCCACCCTGTTCAACGCCGGCACCCCGAAACCACAGCTTTCTTCGTGCTTCCTGCTAACCATGAAGGACGACAGCATTGACGGCATCTACGACACGCTGAAACAGTGCGCCAAGATTTCGCAATCGGCGGGAGGCATCGGACTGAGCATCCACAACATCAGAGCAAAAGGATCGTATATCAAAGGCACTGGCGGAAGTTCCAACGGAATTGTGCCGATGCTGCGCAACTTTGACATGACGGCACGCTATGTAGATCAGGGCGGTGGAAAACGAAAGGGAAGCTTTGCCATCTACCTGGAGCCGTGGCACGCCGATATTTTCGACTTCCTTGACCTCAAGAAAAACCATGGCAAGGATGAACTCCGTGCTCGCGACCTCTTCTACGCACTCTGGATACCCGACCTGTTCATGCAGCGCGTGGAAAACAATGAAATGTGGTCACTGTTCTGCCCGAATGAAGCACCGGGCCTGGCCAACGTATGGGGTGAGGATTTCGAACGCCTCTACGTGAAATACGAACACGAGAACAAATTCCGCAGGCAGGTGAAAGCACAAGACCTGTGGTTTGAAATTCTGGAGTCGCAAATCGAGACGGGCACACCGTACATGTTGTACAAGGATGCGGCTAACCGCAAATCCAATCAGAAGAACCTCGGCACGATCAAATCCAGCAACCTGTGCACGGAAATCATGGAGTATACCGCCCCCGATGAGGTGGCTGTGTGCAACCTTGCCTCCATCGCACTACCCAAGTTCGTCACTGAAGATGGTAAGTTCGACCACCAGAAGTTATATGAGATCACGAAAGTAGCTACGCGTAACCTGAACAAGGTAATTGACGTGAACTACTATCCCGTTGAAGAAGCGCGGAAGTCGAACATGCGCCACCGTCCGATCGGACTTGGTGTTCAAGGGCTCGCCGATGCATTTATTATGCTGCGCATGCCGTTCGACAGTGAGGAGGCCCGTGGGCTCAACCGCGATATTTTCGAAACAATATATTTCGCTGCCATGGAAGCCTCCATGGAGGAAGCGAAAAAGAACGGACCATACGAGACGTTTAAAGGCTCGCCTGTATCGAAAGGCATTTTCCAATTCGACATGTGGAACGTGACCCCTTCGTCTGGCCGTTGGAACTGGGACAAACTAAAACAGGATGTGAAGCAGTACGGTGTACGCAACTCCCTGCTGGTTGCGCCCATGCCGACAGCCTCCACCTCGCAGATCCTCGGCAACAACGAGTGCTTCGAACCGTACACGTCTAATGTATATACCCGCAGAACGCTTTCGGGCGACTTCATCGTGGCCAACAAGCACCTGATGAAAGACCTGATCGATCTGGGGCTGTGGAATGAAACCATGCGTCAGAAGCTGATCAACAGCAACGGTTCCGTACAAGCGATACCGGAAATTCCACAGCATCTCAAAGACCTGTACAAGACCGTTTGGGAAGTCTCCCAGAAGGCCATCATCGATATGTCTGCCGATCGCGGCGCGTATATCTGCCAGTCGCAAAGTCTGAACGTTCACCTGACAGATCCGAACTTCGGAAAACTGACATCGATGCACTTCTACGCCTGGAAGAAGGGCCTGAAGACAGGCATGTATTACCTGAGATCGACCGCAGCGGCCGATGCCATCAAGTTTACACTCGACAAGGCGGCCCTGAAGGAACCGACAACTGAAAGCGTCGTCAAAACCGCCGGAGTGGCCGAACCTGCCGTGGCTGTCGCAAGAGAGTCACAGCAAAGCCTCCAGTACGAGGTACCGGATTACGCACAGAAACGCTCCGACATGTCGTGCTCGCTTGACAACCCGGATGCTTGTGAAGCCTGCGGCAGTTAATAAGAACACCACATATTGTAAGGAAGCCCTGTATTGCCAGGGCTTTCTTTTCTTTCTCTATGATGGTGATTTGAAACGCCTGTACCATCCCCATGCGCCCCGCCGACCGTACCGCCAAAATAAAGTTTTGGCAGTTCAACCGTGATAAACTCCCAAACCGAAAATCTTTTTTTCAATAAAAAGGTGATTTCATTTATTTTAACCGCAAATGAGAGCTATGAGAAAGAAGAACATCATGTTGGTTGACGACGATAAGATCTTCAATTTCCTGAGTGAAAAAACGATTACGTCGCTCGGATTGGCGAACGAGATTCATTTTGCGCTAAACGGGAAACAGGCGCTTGATCTGCTGAACGAATACAAAGAAGGAAACATCCAAAGACCGGACATCATCTTTCTCGACCTCAATATGCCCATCATGAACGGCTACGAATTTATAGAAGCCTTTGCTTTGATGGACCTGCCAGACAAAAGCGCGATCACCATTGTCGTCCTCACCTCTTCAGCCGACCCCAATGACGTCGAGCGTGCGAAGAAACTTGGTATTAAATACTATTTCAACAAGCCGCTGACCCGGGAAGAAATCAGGAAGATGATCGGGCAGGAATTCTCCTACGACCTGAACTGAGCGGTGGGTGCGTGCGAGCGCTAAGTGAAGCGCATTTCGTGAGTCGTGAGTCGTGAATCGTGAGCAAGGCCGTGCGTGTTGAGATGAGTTTACTGTTGTAGCGGTTGCGCAGTCTGATCTCGTGTCAAATTTCTGAGAGTAGCGTTATTAGGCACAAACGAGGGAACATCGCGCATCCCGCGAAGTGGCCCGCCCCCCACTCACGACTCACTCACCACTCACCACTCACGAACTCACCACTCACGAACTCACCACTCACGAACTCACAACTCACGATTCACGATTCACGATTCACGATTCAGAATTGAAAATAAATAAACGGCTGAATTCCTGCCGATTTCGTTTGTATCACCCACACGATGATCATGACCATGAAGGCCGCTTTGCCGGCAAGTGGCATGTGAATCACTGTTTCCTGAGCTGCAAGTTCCGCTTCACGCGGGATGAAATGCAGGAGGTACCCGATAACCATCAACATCAACACCACTTTATAGCCGGTAACAAATTCCGGGAATAGTGCCGCATTGAAATGAAAAAAAATCTGGTTGAGCATCTCTACAACGGTCGGGATATCCGCTGCACGGAAAAAGATCCAGCAGAAGCAGACGAAGTGAAACGTTAACACAACGCTCAACATCTGCCAGCCGGTGCTTCCGCCGGGGATCAAGCGGGGAAACTTCGACCGCACGAACTTCTCCACTGTCAGCCCCACACCGTGAAGCGCACCCCAGACAACGAAACGCCAGGAGGCGCCGTGCCACAATCCGCCGAGCAGCATGGTAATCATCTGATTGGCATACATCCTGGCCGTACCCCGACGGTTACCACCCAGCGAGATGTACAAGTAGTCCCGCAGCCATGAAGAAAGCGAAATATGCCAGCGACGCCAGAAGTCGGTCAGGCTTCGCGACTGATAGGGTGAATCAAAATTTTTCGGAAAGCGGAATCCAAGCAACAGGGCAAGGCCAATGGCCATGTCGGAGTAGCCGGAGAAATCACAATAGATCTGCAACGCATATCCATAAACAGCAAAAAGGTTTTCGACTCCCGAATACAGTGTAGGCGCATCAAACACCCGGTCGACAAAGTTAGTGCTGATGTAATCGGAAATAATGGCCTTTTTGAAAAGACCGCATCCCACAAGAAAGACACCTTTTCCGAGCATCTCGTCGGTCACCATGGTGGGCTTGTGTATCTGCGGTAGAAAATCGGAAGCGCGCACAATCGGTCCCGCTACCAGCTGCGGGAAGAAACTCACAAAGAAGGCGTAGTCCAGGAGACTGTCGAGGGGCTTCAGGTTCCCTCGATATACGTCGAGGGTATAGCTAAGCGACTGGAAGGTAAAGAACGAGACACCGACCGGAAGGAAGATATCGAAAGGCTGAAAGGCTTGATTGGTGAGACCGAAGAAAGTGCCGAGTAAGAAGTTCGTGTACTTGAAGTAAGCGAGCATGCCCAGGTTCGCCACCAGGGTAAGGACAATATACAATTTGCGCTTCCAGGGCTCCGTCGATGCATAGATCATCCGCGCCAACGTAAAGTCGATGGCGGTGGTGAACAACAACAGTACAAAGTAGGCGCCGCTCGACTTGTAATAGAAATAAAGCGAAAAGATGGTGACAAAAATAAGCTTGGGCTTGTCTGTCGTACTGAGAGCGATGTACGCCCAAAGGAAACCTGTAAACAAAAACAGAAACAGTCCGCTGTTGAAAATCAGTGGCTCTTCCGGATTATACAGGAATAATTCCCACAGCTTATGGATGTCGATCTCGAACATACCCCTCGTAAGCTTTTATGAATGCATCGTAAAACAGGTTCCCCTGGTATTCGTAACCGTCGCGGGTAAGATGGATACCGTCATCGCTCAGCAGATTGTTTGCACGCCAACGCTGCGCAGAACTGGGCCCACCCATTGCCCGGAACAAATCGTAAAACGCCAGCCCGTTCTCAACCGCATAGTCGATAATGGATTGGCGGATCCGCCTGATTCCCGGGTTAGGCTTATTGCGCTGCCGGAAGGCGTCCTGTGGCGTTACCAGCAGGAACTTTGCTCCCGGATTGCTTCGTCCCAGTGCGGACACAAGGCCGCTGACCTCCGCCAGAAAATTCTTGTCGAGGTAGGGATAGTAGGCAGACTCGTTCGTGCCCAGCGATATGATGAAGAGGTCGGGATGAAGGGCGGCCGTTTGTGTAGCAAAATGCTGTGCATCCACGTAGTGCTCGTAACGTGCCCCGTTCACACCGATCGTGTGATAGAGGACGCCCGGTTCGGAGTTTTCAAGCACAAGGCCATAAAGGATTGTCCGACGCTGTTCGGCGTTCGTCTTCAGCAGGCGCACCTTCACCGCATTTACTTTCTCCTCCCACGAAGCCTGTTGATAAAAGGACGGCACTTCATGTCCGTCACGCTCAATTGTAGCGAGGAGCCGTCCCTGCATGTCTTCGATAGAAAAGCCGAAGGCCGTTTCATCGTTTTCGTAGAACAACCCCATTCTGTTGAAACGGTAATCCAACCACAGGTCATTCATGTAAATGTCGAGTGTAGCCTCAGGGTTGTACGAGGCGATGGTGATGCCTCCGACGCCGATAGGGAGTGAAGAATCGTTAGAGACGCATCGCCGGGATTCCCACTTCATGTTCGATACAGTTTTGAAATTTGTGGGCTCATTCGTTCCGGCAACATGGAGCGGCACGATGAGTCCTCTTCCGGAGTTGCCGAATCGCTGATGCAGCCTGCGCCGCACAATGTGCGTCATATAATCGGCTTGCAGGTGTGAATCGCCGATGTGCACCATACTCACAACGCCAGCCTGGTCTGATCCGCATCGATAAAGTCGCTCAAAAACCTGATCAAGGTGGGCGGCATTGTGGATGACATTGTCGTGCTCAACCTCTAATCCATACGTGGCATAGGGTATCTTGCCCGGTTGCGCGTCTGCCTGCTGAATGCCGGCAGCCGGGAGCATGACCAGGAACAACCGGATCGTCAACGAGTAGACGCCAATCGCCTGTCTATGGAAGTTAAAGGTTGCCATTCTTTTCTTCAAATTGATCCAGACTGTACAACAGGCTTTTTACGAGCGAACCCGCCAGTTTTTCTCCTCCGTTGAAATTCAGATGTGTGTAGTCTTTGGCGGCAAGCGCCGGCTTGGCCGTGACAAATCGCACCATGCTGTTCTTTCCTCCCATGGCTTCAAACAAATCCCAAAACGCAATACCGGTTTCCTGTGCAATCATGCGCTGCGCATTTCGCATCGCCGGAATCGCGTTCATTGTTTCAAATTTCCCACGGGAATTGCTGCTTCGGTCGCTGACACTCATCAGCAAAAAGCTTGCATCCGGAAAAGCGGTCTGCATGTTTCGGATGATCTTCACCATCCTGCGCACATACGCTTTGTAGTTAAGTGAGTCCTCTACGACCATGTTGAGTCCGAATTGAAGGATGACGAGCTTGTAGTGCCGGTAGTGATTGAACCGCGTCAGCATGTCTTTTTCAATCCCAGAGAGGCTGATACCCGTGTTTCCGCGCAAGGAAAAATTATCGACATACACACCGGCACCGCCTTCGAAACTTGCACCGAACAGGCGCAGGCTGTCGAACGGCTCGAATGTAAACCGGATCGACTTAAGGTCTTTGCCTTTGTAGACCCACTCCTGCAAGCGGGCAGATCGTCGCAACGGTACGCGCCATTGAGTAGTATCGTAGTTGATGGCGAAACGGACAGCCGCTTCCTTATAGTTCTTGTAGTACAGTTTGACGGTATTGAATTCGCGCAGGAACCTGTGACGGGATGGCCGGTACTCCACCCAGTTGTTTTCAAGTGGCTCAAAGCAGTATCCGGCTGGTCCGTACTCGGCAGTTGAATCAGTGCGGTTGATCAATGAACTCGTTCGCCAGTTGTCGAAGTCATGTCGAATCGTCCGGCGGAATCCGGTTACGCCGGAGGTGATCGGCACGAATCCCACGCCGCGACCGCCGAAGATCGATTGCAACGAATCGCGAAAGCTTCCGCAAAACACATCGCCTTCAATAAAAGAGTCGCCGTAAAAAGCAACGCGCACAGCATTGCCGTGCGTCTTTATCCGCGAAAGCGCTTTAAAAAACTTGTTCAGCGCGGTACTGTCGCCGCTGTAATCTTCGATGCAGGTAAGACCCGGCCGGCACGTTTCTCTCACCAATTGGATGACCGAATCCTGTTTCGCCACCAGCGAATCGGTGAACGCCACCGCTGCGCTGTCTACATGCTCCACTTCGATGTCGGCGAGGAGGTTGATCCGCTTGAATGTCAGTGATTCGAAATTGAATCGCGGAATGACCGACAATGCCAGCAAGCAGGCAATGATAATGACACATAGCAAAAAAGGCTCATGCAGCTTATTCTTACTCATTCTTGCTTAACGCTGACAATCCGGTTACGTGGGCAATGATTCCCGCCGATGGGAACCGCACAGACCAGCAAAGCTAAATACTTTCGGAAACCCTTTTCAGGGATATGCAATAAAGTCTTTCAATTGTCAAATTTATCGGATCAGCAGGCGCCTACAATGCGCCTGCCTTGATCTCTTCCACCACTGACGGATCGAGTAGTGTCGATATGTCTCCGAGATTTTCGAAATCTCTTTCGGCGATCTTTCTCAGGATGCGACGCATGATCTTCCCCGACCGCGTCTTTGGCAGCCCGCTGACGAAGTGTATCTTGTCGGGCTTCGCGATGGGGCCGATCAGTTTTGAAACTGTATCCAGGATCTCCCCGCGCAGTTTGTCTTCGTCCTTAGGTGGTTCGTAACAGATAACAAACGCGTACACACCCTGCCCTTTGACATCATGGGGATAGCCGACAACGGCCGTTTCACAAACCGCTTCATGTTCGGTAATGGTGCTTTCAATTTCGGCTGTGCCCAGGTTATGGCCGGAAACGATGATGATATCATCCACCCTGCCCGTGATGCGATAGTAGCCCTGCTCGTCGCGTTTACAACCATCGCCCGTGAAATACTTACCCGGAAAAGTAGAGAAGTAGGTCTCCCTGTATCGCTGGTGATTGCCGTAGATCGTGCGTGCAATTCCCGGCCACGGAAACTTGATGGCCAGCCTGCCTTCGATCTTGTTCCCCTGGATTTCCAATCCACTTTCATTCATCACGGCCGGTTGAACACCGGGAAGCGGTCTTGTGGCATGTGCAGGTTTCAACGGCGTGACGTGTGCGATGGGCGAAATCATGATGCCGCCATTTTCCGTCTGCCACCAGGTGTCTACGATGGGACACCTTTCCTTTCCGACGTACTTGTTGTACCAGTGCCAGGCCTCCTCATTAATCGGTTCTCCTACTGATCCGAGAATCTGAAGTGAGGACAGGTCGTACTTTTCAACGAAACTGAGCGGTGCTTTCTGGAGTGCTCTGATCGCTGTCGGCGCCGTGTACAGGATGTTGATTTTGTGGCGGTCGATGGCCTGCCAGAAGCGACCCCAATCCGGCCATGAAGGTACACCTTCAAACATGACGGTTGTCGCCCCGGCGGAAAGCGGGCCGTACAATATGTAGGAGTGACCGGTGATCCATCCGATGTCGGCTGTACACCAAAAGATCTGGCCGGGTTTGTACTGAAACACGGTGTTAAAGGTATACGTGGTGTACACCATGTAGCCGCCGCACGTGTGCACCATGCCCTTCGGCTTGCCTGTGGAGCCCGAAGTATACAAGATAAACAGCATGTCTTCAGCATCCATCTCTTCAGCATCGCAATGCGCGTCAACCTTTTTGATTTCATCATGCCACCATACGTCCCGGCCCGGCTGCATGGTCACGTCATTACCGGTATGCTTCACCACGACAACCTTCTCTACCTCCGGGCATTTTACAAGGGCGTCGTCAATGATTCCTTTCAGGTTGATCGTTTTTGCACCGCGGAACCCACCATCGCCGGCAATCACTATTTTGCTTTGCGTATCGGTGATCCGGTCGATGAGCGACCTGGCGGAAAAGCCTGCAAAGACAACGGAGTGCACTGCGCCGATCCGCGCACAAGCCAGCACCGTATACGCCAGCTCGGGAATCATGGGCAGGTAAACACAAACCCGGTCACCCTTCTTCACACCTTGGGCCTTCAGCATGTTGGCCGTTCGGCAGACCTCGTCAAAGAGTTGTTGGTACGTAATGTGTTGAGCCGGATCTTCCGGGTTGTTCGGTTCCCAGATGATCGCTGTATCGTTCGCCCGGTGAGGAAGATGACGGTCAAGGCAATTTTCAGTAATGTTCAACTTGCCACCGGAAAACCACTTTACCTCCGGTTTGTTGAAGTCCCATTCCAGAACTTTATCCCACTTCTTTCGCCACTGAAAGTCACTCGCGATCTCTGCCCAAAATTCCTCAGGGTTGTTAATACTTTTTTCATACTGTTCTTCGTAATCCTTAATGGATTCAATGTGTTTCATGATTGATCGAAAATTTGGTTAGTTCAATGAGGCGTAAGATGCGAGGGCTGCACTTCTGCCGGTGTGAATAAGATGCAACTTAACCCGTTTGTGTTTTCATGGCAAACGAAATTAGCCCGGGAAGGGCATTATTTACACTTAAAGGGAAAATATAATCGATTTTTTCGATGATTTCAGGATGTTGCTCACTTTACGCCAGGACAGACGGGAGCGGGAGGACGCCCGTCAGGGAGAATAGTATGAAATTTTTTTCCCAGGTCGCCGCCAAAAAGCTGATCCTCAATCGGGATTTACCCCGGAAAAAGCCGGTTGCGAAGGTGTGCCGTAGTGGGCAAAACATCGGGCAGACCACTCATCCGCGAAAGCGGCTGTTGAGCGCTGTCCTGGTGAAAAACCTGACGCCTCCGCCCGTGCGGCATAAAATTTTAACAATGAGAAGCAGGATAATTAAATGTAATGAAGAACAGAAAAATGAAAAGATTTAGTTGTCCCCCCGAAGCCATTCCACCAAAGTCCGGAGTAAGAATTCATAAACAGCATTGCGATAATGGGTATGCCTTTTGATCATATTGCCTCTACTTACGACTCTCTTTTTTCAAGGAGCGTCATTGGCCAGTTCCAGCGCAAAAGGGTCTGGCGATACATCGAAAACATCCTTCCCAATTTGAAGGGCTTCGAAATGCTCGAACTCAACTGTGGCACCGGAGAAGATTCGGTACTGTTCGGCGAAGGCGGGTTTAATATCGTCGCTACTGACATCACGGAAGAAATGCACAAACTCACCGAGAAGAAGGCGGAGCAGTACTCGGTACAGCAAAAGACGAGTTCACGTTTTCTCGACCTCGACACGCTGAATGAACCGCTGTTCAATAAGAAGTTCGATCTCGTCTTTTCCAATTTCGGCGGGATTAACTGCATCAGTCCGGCGTCGCTCCGAAACCTGCTCGAAAAACTGCCGACAATGCTCAACCCGGGAGGGCGCTTCGTTGCTGTGATTGCGCCGCGATTTTGCGCTTGGGAAACGTTGTTCTTCCTGCTTCGTTTCCAATTTGGAAAGGCCTTCCGTAGATGCACGGCCCGGCATTCGTACAGCGATCTTCACGGGCCGAGCGTCAAGACGTGGTACTATCGCCCCTCACAAATAACGGCCTGGACGAAAGGGAACTTCGAGGTTGTTTCGTTGCGCCCCATTGGGCTGGCCCTTCCGCCGGCCTACCTGGAGCGGTTCTTCACTATGAAAAAGCGATGGCTCATGCGACTGAACAGAATCGAAAAGCGATTCAATAAATCGTCGTTGTTCTCGGCCGTTGCCGATAACTACATCATCGACCTCAGGCTTGTATAGCCGGGCCTAAATGATATACTCCACCGCCACAGCGATAAGCGCGCCGAAAAAGGCAACGGCAATTTTCCGGGCATCGTACTTGTGTCCCGGATTGCTCTCAAACATGATGGTGGTAGAAATGTGCAGAAAGTTTCCGCTGACGAGCGCGTACAGGTAAAGCAACCCCGTGGGGGAGA
Source organism: uncultured Roseivirgaceae bacterium (assembly GCA_964393795.1). Classification (GTDB taxonomy): domain Bacteria; phylum Bacteroidota; class Bacteroidia; order Cytophagales; family Cyclobacteriaceae; genus Chryseosolibacter. Next base: position 13,846 of record CAYMWA010000008.1, on the reverse strand, counting down.
GGACTTCTTCCCTGGCGAGGTAACTGCTGATCAGCAGTCCGGCCGGTGCCGCAAATGAAAAAACAACGAGGTAGGGTATTGAGCGTCTTCGCGAACGGAGTTGTACCGTAAGCACTGTCATCAAGGCAAAAGCTGCCGGTGCGCGATGCAGGACGATGCCAAGCAATACCGGATTGGGATCGTACACCCTTGATGATGAAGCCGGCTCGGCGAGCATCGCACCTTCCATGAATGCATGAATACACAGGGCAAACAGCAAGACGACGGCGGAGATAGTCTGGTGATGATGGCTCCGCACATGCACGTGTGTATGATCGACACCGTGAAGATGCCCATGCTCAATGCCCGACGTCAGGTACTCGAGAAGTTGTTGGAGAAAAAAACCCGCAAGCACAAACAATCCCATCAAAGCACCTCCCGAAGATTGACGATACAACTCGGGAAGTATGTGAAGCACGGTGATGGCAAAAAGATAGGAACCGGCAAAGACGAGTAGCATTCTGTAGTTGGTCGTCTTGCCCCTCGGTATCAGAAAAATCAACAAGCCCGAGAGCAGTGGCGTAAAAAAAAGTACGGATAACATGAAGGCCATAGGCTTATTCGAGTGAGGTGTAGGGTTCGAGGCCTGGAGTCATCGAGACGGAAACGTTGCCTGATTCATCTGAATACATGAAGAGGGCTTCGATGCCTTCCAGTGTGCTTACCTTCGCCATCGCCTTTTCAAGGCCCATAACCATAAAGGCCGTTGCCCATGCATCAACGGTCGTGCAATCATCACCAAAGACCGAGACACTTAAAAGGGAATGATGAACGGGGCGACCCGTGGCTGGATCTATCGTATGGCCGAATTTCCGTCCATCGATTATTTTGTAATTGAAATAGTTTCCTGAAGTCGTGTACGACCTGTCGTTAAGGGTCACATATGCTTTGAAGAACTGATGGTAAGGTGTCGATTCCGGGTCAAGAATTCCAATCACCCACGCTTTGTTCTTTTGAAGGTTCTTTCCCGCCGCGATACCTTCGCCACCGAGCTCGACGAGCACATCGTCAATGCCTTGTGACCGGAGATACCGAAAGATCACATCCGCGCCGTAACCCTGGCCGATGCCTCCGAAGTCGAGTTGAATGCGCGGGTCCGTTTTCCTGATACGTCTTCGCGATATTTTTACGCGGTCGAATCCGACTAGCTGCTTCAGCGAATCGATGTGCGCATCGGTGGGTTCAAGCGATTGATCGGGGCCAAAGCCCCACGCGTTGACCAAAGGCATGACTGTCGGATCAAAGGCGCCGCCGGACGCCTCATGCACCTTTTTGGCGACCTTCAATATTTCAAAAAGCCAGCGTGATTCAGACCGGATACCCTTTTTGCTCCGGTTGAACTGCGAAACCTCGGATCGCGGATCGTAAAAATTGATGGCTTTGTTGACCTGCTTCAGCAAAGAGTCTACCTGCCTGGAAAAATCGCGCTGTGCGGGAACATCAAAATAAACGATGCGGTAGGTCGTGCCCATTGTGGTCCCCTCTATGATGACCGGCTCAGGCGGCGCCGCCAGCGAGCGCACGGTAGACAGAAAGATGAGGAGGACAGTAAGCACTGGATCTGAATATACGGCGCAATTTAAAGAATTGCCTGCAAATGCAACAATGTTGCGAAAAAGAAACGATGGTCAAACGAATAAAAATTTCATTCGTACCTTCGCGTTCAATAACCAGTGTATGCGAGAAGATTACCTGCAAGGTGGAGACGACGCGCTGAGCGCGACTGACAGAGAGGTGGAGAAAGCCCTGCGCCCGCTCTCGTTCGCCGATTTTTCGGGTCAGCAAAAGGTCGTGGACAACATCCGGGTCTTTGTTTCAGCGGCAAAGCAGCGCGAGGAGTCGCTGGACCACGTATTGCTGCACGGCCCCCCGGGCCTCGGAAAGACCACCTTGTCGCATATTATCGCCAATGAGCTCGGCTCGCACATCAAAATCACGTCAGGGCCAGTGATGGACAAGCCCAGCGATCTGGCCGGATTGCTGACGAACCTCGAACCGCACGATGTCCTTTTTATCGACGAAATTCACCGGCTGAATCCGGTGGTTGAGGAATATTTGTACTCGGCCATGGAAGATTACCGGATTGACATTCTGCTCGACTCGGGCCCGAACGCCCGCTCTGTTCAAATCAAGCTAAATCCCTTTACATTAATTGGCGCCACAACGCGGGCGGGTTTGTTGACGTCACCGCTGCGCGCGCGCTTCGGGATCAACGCAAGACTGGAGTATTACGATGCAAAACTGCTGACGGCTATTGTCAAGCGGTCTGCTGCCATTCTCAACACACCGCTTGAAGCGGATGCAGCCTTCGAAATTGCCCGGAGAAGCCGCGGCACGCCTCGCATTGCGAACAACCTGCTTCGCCGCACACGCGATTTTGCACAAATCAAAGGCGACGGAATCATCACGATCGCGATCGCGCAAATGGCGCTTCAGGCGCTCGATGTCGATGCGAACGGACTTGACGAGATGGATAACCGGATCTTGCAAACCATCATTGAAAAGTTCAAGGGAGGTCCCGTTGGATTAACCACCATTGCAACGGCCGTAGGCGAAGAAGCTGACACCATCGAAGAGGTTTACGAACCATTCCTGATCCAGGAGGGCTATATCAAGCGCACCAGCAGGGGCAGGGAGGCGACGGAAATCGCATACAAGCACCTGAGGATAGTACCGCCTGCAAAATCGGCTTCCCTCTTTGACTAGACACTAGACATTAGTCATTGGTCATTGGTCATTGGTCATTGGTCATTAGCTATTGGCCATTGGTCATTGGCGATTGGTCATTGGCGACTAGTCATTGGCGATTAGTCATGGTCGTTGAGAGCTGAAGCCATTTCCAAGGTGCTGACCGATCAAGACGACACTTATGAATGATCAAAACTGCTCCAGGCCGGAGAAGAAGAAGTTACCTTCTATTTCCGCGTTGCTGTCGCTATCCGAACCGTGAATGGCGTTGGCTTCAATCGACTTTGCGAAGAGATTTCGTATCGTTCCGGGTTCTGCTTTCTTGGGATCTGTTGCGCCAATCAGTTTCCTGAAATCTTCAACAGCATTCTCCTTTTCAAGGATCATGGGAATAATCGGACCTGAGGACATATAATCGCACAGTTCACCATAAAACGGCCGTTCTTTGTGAACGGCGTAAAACTGGCCGGCCCGTTCCCGCGACAGGCGCGACTTCTTGAGTGCCACGATCTTGAAGCCCGCCTCCTCGATCATCTTGATGATTGCACCAGTATTCCCGGCGCCTACAGCGTCGGGTTTTATCATCGTAAAGGTTCTTTTTCCTGCCATATCGTCTGTTTTTCGCTAAAATTATCGCGCAAAAATAGAAAAAAAGTCAACAGTGTACGGGTTTCCGCGCATAGCTGGGGAAAATATCAGGAGACTATTAAAAATTTCACCATTTTTGCGCCTCATTTGCTTCAAGAGCCCATGCAGAATATTCTTGCCTTTAAGGAATTTCTTAAGCAACCGAGGAAAGTCGTGATCGTGACGCATTACAAGCCGGATGCGGATGCTTTAGGCTCATCGTTGGGCCTGGCGGGGTACCTGAAAAAAACCGGCCATTCCGCAACCGTGATCACACCGAGTGATTACCCGGAGTTCCTGACGTGGATGCCCGGCAATTCGGATGTGGTGATTTTCAACCGCGACAAGATCGATGATTTCGCTAAACGCATAGACGACAGCGACCTGATTTTTTGCCTCGACTTTTCCAGTCTGAAGCGCATAAACGAACTGGGCGAGCTGGTAGGAAAATCATCGGCAAAAAAGGTGCTGATTGATCATCACCTCGAACCTGAACGTTTCGCCGACTTTATCTATTGGGACAGCACGGCGGCCTCAACGGCTGAGTTGGTCTATGCCCTCATTCACCAGTTGGACGAACAACACCACGTTGATGCCGACATCGCCAACTGCCTTTACGCGGGCCTCATGACAGATACGGGCGGCTTCCGACATGCCAACACTACTCGAAAAGTATTTGAGACCGCGGCGGCGCTCGTTGACCACGGCGCGGAGCCTGCCAGGGTAAGCAAATTAATCTACGACAACAACACCCTTGAGCGCATGCGGTTGATGGGATTCGTGCTATACGAAAAACTTCACGTTCTCCCGGAATATCGGACCGCTTATATTGCCCTGCGCACCGAAGACCTGAAGAAATTCAGCTCACAAACCGGCGACACGGAAGGGCTGGTCAATTACGGATTGTCTATTAAAGGCGTGCGATTGGCCGTTCTGATCTCAGAAAGAAGAGACAACGTGAAGTTGTCATTTCGGTCGCTGGGAAATTTCTCCGTCAACGACTTTGCAAGAAAACACTTTGAAGGCGGAGGTCATAAGAATGCTGCAGGCGGACAAACCACGCTCAGCTTCGATGAAACCGTAAAAACGTTTTTAGACCTTCTCCCTACGTATAAAAGGCAACTCCTCGAAGAATAATTTTCAAACCATTCCAACTTTACCATCCAATACACTGTCTAAACCAAACCAAGATGAATAAATCCGCCTGCGCCTTAATCGGCATTATGACCATCGCCGTCGCCTGCAGTGACAACGCGAAGGAAACGCCCAACGGCATGAAATATACCGTTATCGAAGCCGGTGATGGCGTTACACCGAAAACCAACGAGGTCCTCGTGTTCGACTACGAGTTGAGGGACTCAAAAGACTCCGTCTGGGGTGAAACGTTCTCGGAGGGAATTCCGGCTGCCACGCGCATCGGTGACTCAACACTGATTGCCAACGAAGACGGGATGACCCAGATGTTTCGCCAACTCTCCAGGGGAGACAGCGTGAAGACCGAAATGCCCGTAACGGATTTCTTCTCGGAGATCGTCGGCGCACCGATTCCCCCTGGTGTTGATTCCACTCTCTCGGTGACCTATACCTTGAAGGTACGCGACATCACTTCAGTGGAAGTGTTTATGCAAACACGCGAGGCACAACTAAAGAAGCGCGAGGCGCGCATTCTTGGTGAAGACACGGAGAAAATAAGAAAGCACCTGGCCGATCATCAGTTAACCGCCCTTCAGGATACCAGCGGTCTGCAATACATCATTCACTCGCAGTCGGGAGGCCAAAAGCCAACCACTGATGATTGTGTCGAAGTGAAGTACAGTGGCAGGTTTCTGGAGTCGGGTGAGGAATTTGACAGCGCGGAGCGCATAGCTTTCCCGTTGAATGGCGTCATCGAAGGATGGAAACTTGGCATTCCGCTGCTGGGCAAAGGCGATTCGGCAACCTTTTACATTCCGTCGAAGCTGGCCTACGGTCCGCAAGGATATGCCTCTATCCCGCCGGATGCGGTCCTGGTCTTCGACGTCACCCTGCTTGATGTTCAGGATGAGTTCGACCAGGCGACCCGTACATGCAAATAACACACAAGTAATATGAAAACAGGATCCAAAGTAATTGTCGGTTTTTTCGCGGTGCTCGCGTTTATTTCAGGAGCTTGTCTGGGAGATGGAGAGGATATTCCTGACTTTAATGAACAGCTCGAAAAGGATATCCTCCGCATTGACAATTATCTGGATGAACACAATGTGCAAAACGTGGTGGAACACAGCAGCGGCATCCGATATGTGTTGAATATGGATTCCGTGGGCGGCAAAAAGATCACGATTGACAGCTGCGTAACCGTGGACTATGTCGGAAAGCTGATGGCGAACGGTGTCGAGTTTGACAAGGGCACGAACATCTCCTTTCCGCTCAGTGGCGTCATCGATGGATGGAAGATCGGTATCCCGCTGTTGAATGAGGGCGACTCAGCAACATTGTACATTCCCTCGGGTTTTGCCTATGGATATTACGGTTACCCTCCGGAAATTCCGAGCAACGCTAATTTGATTTTTCATGTAGCCGTCAGAAAAGTTGGAGGCACCTACAAAACGTCGGATCGTAGCTGCAACTAACAATCAGCATAAACTTTCGGAAATCAGGCCGTTGCTCGAGCCTGATTTCGATATTTTAAGTCTGGCAGACATCGGATGTCACGACGAACTTCCTGAAACCGGCACCACGCTGGAGTCGAACTCCCTTGAAAAAGCTGCGTACGTGTACGAGCACTTCGGCATGCCTTGTTTTGCAGACGACACCGGCCTCGAAGTAGAAGCGCTCGCGGGCGCGCCCGGCGTGTATTCCGCCCGTTATGCAGGCCCACAACGAAACAGTGAAGACAACATCGACCTGCTCTTAAAGAACCTTTCCGGCAATCCGAATCGCAAGGCACGGTTCCGCACCGTCATTACGCTCATTGGCATTGACGCAGTTCAGTTTTTCGAAGGTATGGTCACGGGCATGATCACTGAAAGCCAGGCAGGCAACGGGGGCTTTGGCTATGATCCTGTTTTCCTTCCCGATGGATCGTCACGAACGATGGCCGAAATGACGCTCGCAGAGAAAAACGCGATCAGCCACCGTTCGCGCGCCGTTCAAAAGCTGGTGGCGTACTTAAAGCAGCTGTAAATCCGTTCCGAGATTTGCGAGCCGTAGGTTGTTGTTTTCTGTGAATTCGCTAAATTTGTCCCTTTACTGAGAAAATGAAAAGGGAGAGATTGCATACCGCCAGTATTATCCTTGGAAGTGCCCTTGCTTTTGCAATTGCCTTTTCTCAGTTCGTGACGCTTGAATTTCCGGTCAAGACCGAAAAAACAAAAACCGAGCAGGCCGGCAACACGGGTGATGAACAAAGTGCGGTCCATATCTCACTGCCGACTTTTTCACTTCCTGTTCCTGTGAGCATTCAGCCCAACCTGGATGCCTATTGCCTGTTTGAAATCTTCTTTGAAGAGGAACGCGACAACCATGAGGTGCCGGAGGGCCCTTACTATTTAGATCGATTCCTCGAAACAGTCTTTACCGTACTCATTTCCCCTAACGCCCCCTAGGCGTCATTCACTTTTTTTCATTGTGTCCCTGACGGGACCCGACTTCCCATTTTCTTACTTTCAATTTAAATTTTTCTATCGATGAAAAATAAAGGCTTTGTAATAGCATTAACAATCGTAATCACACTGCTATGCCTGTATTACCTCTCCTTCACTTTTGTTTCCCGGGGTGTTGAGAAAGAAGCGGCGGCATATGCCACCGATGCTAACGGAAATATTGACCTTGGCCGGAAACAAGCGTACCTCGATTCAATTTGGAACAAGCCTGTTTACAACTTCCTGGGCATGCAGGAGTTTACGTATCAGGAGGTGAAAAACAATGAGATCAGCCTGGGTCTGGACCTTCAGGGCGGGATGCACGTGACCCTGGAAGTGTCGCCGGTAGACATCATCAAAGGACTGAGCGGCAACAACCAGGATACGGCATTCATTAACGCACTGGCTCGCGCCTCTGCCCTCCGGAAAACCACCAGCGGAAGGTTCAGCGACTTGTTCTTCGAGACCTATCGGGAAGCTAACCCTGATAAACGACTGGCGCCGCTTTTTGCCACCGCCGCCATGCGCGAACGGATCAGCATCAACGACCCCGATGAAAAAGTTATCCAGGTCGTGAACGCTGAAATTGAAAATGCCATTGACCGGTCGTTGACGATTCTGACAAACCGTATCGACCAATTCGGAACAACAAACCCGAACATTCAAAGGCTGACAGGCACGGGCCGCATTCAGATTGAGGTCCCCGGTGCAGACAATCCGCAACGCATCCGGAAACTTTTGCAAGGTGTGGCCAAACTTGAGTTCTGGGACGTTGTCGAGCCGGATGCAATCAACACCCAACTGATGGCGATCAATGATCTGCTGACACGCGAAGCAAAATTAAAGGCAGCCGATACCGCTAAAGAAGCAACTGACACGGAATCACTCAAAGATGCACTGTCTACTGAAGACACCGAAGCAGACAGCCTGTCCGACCTGGAAAAAAGTCTGCAATCCGCGGCGGAAAGCCCGGGTCAGGGACTCGACTCCCTGCAAAACCTGAACGTGTCACCCCTGTTTTCCCTGAGTGAGCCTCCAGGGTACTTCCGCTACGATCTAAAGGACACTGCTGTCATCAATGATATCTTCACACGTAAGGACGTACTCGCGATGTTGCCGAGGAATGTCGGTGTATTCTGGGGAAACAAGCCGGATAAATTTAACTCCAACGATCCGGGCGAAGCCGCGAAGTTACAACTCTACTTTCTTGACCTCGGCCGGAACCGCCAGGCGAAGCTGACCGGTGAAGTGATTGTAGACGCGCGAAACGACATCGATGAGAAGGGTCAGCCGGCTGTAAGTATGAGCATGAATGCCACCGGTACACGGATCTGGGCAAAATGGACAGCCGAAGCGGCAACAAATCGCTCGCGTATCGCCATCATGCTCGACAATCTTGTGTTCTCCGCTCCCTATGTCAACTCGGAGATCCCTAACGGGAATTCAATTATCTCCGGCAATTTCACCATCGACGAGGCGAAGGACCTGGCCAACATTCTCGAAGCCGGTTCGCTCCCTGCGCCTACCCGTATCGTTGAAGAAGCGGTCGTCGGTCCTACGCTCGGACAAGTGGCACAACAACAAGGTTTTATTTCCATTGTCTGTGGACTGGCGCTGGTCGTGATCTTTATGATTGCCTACTATGCAAAAGGCGGCTTTGTGGCCAACATCGCCCTTCTGTTCAACGTCTTTTTCATTATGGGGATTCTGGCGCAGCCTTCCCTAGGCACATCGCTTACGCTGCCCGGCATTGCGGGTATCGTACTCACCATGGGTATGGCAGTTGATGCGAACGTGCTGATCTTCGAACGGATCAAGGAAGAACTTGATCTCGGAAGAAATATGAAAGACGCTGTCAACCTCGGTTACAAGCACGCGTTCTCCTCCATATTTGACTCGAACCTGACGACGCTCCTCACTGCATTCTTCCTCTATATTCTCGGACAAGGACCAGTGAAAGGATTCGCCACAACCCTGATGATCGGTATCGTTTCTTCGTTCTTTTCCGCAGTCTACCTGTCGCGTATTGTCGTGGAATGGATGGTGCGGAAAAACGGTGACAAGTTATCAGTAAACACCGTGCTGTCAGGACTGACCAAAAAGCGGAAGTACTTCAACTTCATTGCAAACCGCCGCAAAGGCTACATCGCGTCCGGATCGATCATTATCATCGGTCTTATCATCCTGTTCATCCAGGGCGTTACACTTGGCGTTGACTTCAAAGGCGGCCGGTCTTACCTGGTTGCCTTCAACCATCCTGTCAGCGCAACGGATCTCAAGATTGACCTTGCGAACAGCTTCGAAAACGAAGGGCTGGAAGTGAAGAACTACGGCAGTAACAATGTGATGAAGGTGACCACCTCGTATTTGATCAATGAGGAGTCAGAAGAAGCTGACCAAACAGTACGGCAGGCGCTGATCAGTGGCATTGAATCCATCTTCCCGGGTATCACCTACACCGACGACACCGGCCAACTTGATGACAAGCACTTTACAATTTCAGGATCTTCGAAAGTGGGTCCGGCGATCGCGGAGGATATCAAAGATTCCGCCTGGGAAGCGAGTATTTTTTCTCTCCTCGGCATCTTCATGTATATTCTGCTCAGATTCCGCAAATGGCAGTACAGTGCCGGCGCGGTGATTGCCCTCGTGCATGATACGCTCTTTGTATTTGCAGCATATGCTTACGCCGGCCTGTTCGGAGTGTCGTTCGAAATTGACCAGGTTTTCATTGCGGCCATTCTGACAATCATCGGATACTCCATCAACGATACCGTGATCATCTTTGACCGTATCAGAGAATATGTCGGCCTGGGCACGACAAGCGACCGGGTGAAGCTTGTTAACGATGCTTTGAATTCGACACTGTCAAGAACGATCATCACGTCCGGGACGACACTCCTCGTGGTAACCGTGCTACTGATCTTTGGCGGCGAAGTATTGCGTGGATTCTCTTTCGCGCTGCTGGTCGGGATTATTGTCGGTACCTATTCGTCGGTTTTTATCGCATCGCCCATTGCGCTTGACCTTGACAAAAGTGCACAGCCGAAGCCCAGCGGAAAGAAAGCCGTAGCGGCACATTAGGGATCATTGCCTATCGAATAATGAAAAGGACGGCTATACGCCGTCCTTTTTTTTGCCGCACGATTTCTTGCGCTTTTGGCACGTCCATTCCTGCATTCGTCCGTATATTTGTAAACGATGTGCAAAAGGGTCGCTATATTTTGTCTATTCTTTGCGGGGCTGATCAGTCTCACGATCTCCTTTTCACAATTTCTCTACACTCAATCGGAAGCGCCTTCAACATCCGTTGTTGCACCGCAGGAGTTTAAGGCAGGCGCGCCGACGGCCAAAGGGGGCGTCACTTCAGTTGCCTCGCCGTCTACGACGTCGCTTGCATTGCCAACTCCTTTTGTTATCCAATCGCATCTGCAACCGGCCTTCCTGTTTCAGATCTTCAGCGAAGACAAGGCCCGCGCTGACGAAGACGCGCCGTGCCTGCGAGGTGTATCCTTCTTTCCCGATACGTATTTCCGTATCGTCTTCACGCTAATCATTTGCCCGAACGCACCCTGACCCTTCGTTCCCTTCCTCTGTCTTCACTCAGTGGAGATCCTCTTTAATAATTATTTCTTCATACTATCACACCTTATGAAAAACAAAGGGTTTGTGTCACTACTAACCATTGTAGTCACACTATTATGTCTCTATTATCTTTCCTTCACATTTGTGGCGCGCAATGTCGAAAACGATGCGACTGCATATGCCACCGATGCCACTGGAGAACTGGATTTAATCAAAAAGCAAGAATACCTCGACTCCGTCTGGAATAAGCCTGTCTACAGTTTCCTCGGCTTGCGCGAGTTTACCTATAAAGAAGTCAAAGGAAGCGCTATCAACCTTGGGCTTGATCTCCAGGGGGGTATGCACGTGACCCTTGAGGTCTCGCCGATCGATATTATTCGCTCACTCAGCGGCAACAATCCGGATTCCGCTTTTGTCAATGCCCTGAACAAGGCAGCCGCACAGCACAGGAGCTCGCAGAGGAGTTTCAGCAGCGTGTTCTTCGATGCTTATCGCAGCGTGAATCCAGACAAGCGGCTGGCACCACTGTTCGCCAATGCATCGACCGTCGGTCGCATCAGCCTCAACGACTCTGATGAAGCAGTGATGCGCGTCATCAATGCTGAAATCAACAGTGCGATCGATCGATCGCTCACCATCCTCACGAACCGGATCGACCAATTCGGAACGTCCCAGCCCAACATACAACGTCTGGGTACCGGGAGGATTCAGGTAGAAATCCCGGGGGCAGAGAATCCCGCCCGTGTCAGAAAGTTGTTGCAAGGTGTTGCTAAACTTGAATTCTGGGACGTTGTCGAGCCGGAAGAAATTCAGCAGTCGCTCGGAGCGATCAATGACTTGCTTGTGCGTGAACAGCGGGCAAGCCAGGAGTCGTCGTCTCCGGTAGCGAACGCAGACACGCAAGCGAAAGACAGCGTGATGGCCGGGGAGACCCCGGCAGACTCGCTTACAGACCTCGAGCGATCCCTCGCATCGGCCGCCGACAGCACCGGAGAATCATCTGACGTGCTTCAAAGCCTCAACGTGTCGCCACTTTTTAGTCTCAGCTCGCCGCCGAACTATTTCCGTTATTCCTTGACGGATACAGCCGTTATCAATGACATCATCAATCGTCCTGACGTGCGCAGGTTGCTCCCCAGAAACGTCGGTGTATTCTGGCAGAACAAGCCTGACAGGTTCAACAACAATGACCCGTCAGAAGAACCAAAACTTCAACTGTATTTTCTTGATCTCGGAAGAAACGGACAAGCACGTCTTACAGGAGAATCCATTGTAAATGCGCGCACCGAACTCGATGAAAAGGCACAGCCCGCTGTAAGCATGACGATGAACTCCACCGGAACGCGCATTTGGGCAAAGTGGACAGGGGAGGCCGCCGCCGATCGGTCACGTATTGCCATTATGCTCGACGACCTTGTGTTCTCGGCCCCTTACGTGAATTCAGCTATCCCCAACGGAAATTCCATTATCTCAGGAAACTTCACGCAGGAGGAAGCAAAGGACCTCGCGAACATACTAAAGGCAGGATCACTGCCGGCGCCGATCAAAATCGTTGAAGAAACCGTTGTCGGACCCACGTTGGGGGCCGAGTCCATTCAAAACGGACTGATCTCCATTATCGTGGGATTCTTGGTGATCATTGTGTTTGTCGTCGTGACTTACAATTCAGCCGGCCTTGTCGCCGATGCCGCGGTGGTGTTAAACCTTTTTTTCCTGCTCGGTGTGCTCGCCTCATTGAATGCCGCACTAACGTTGCCAGGTATCGCGGGTATTCTGCTATCGCTGGCCATAGCGGTAGACGCCAACGTTCTCATTAATGAACGGGTGAAAGAAGATCTTAACGCGGGCAAGCCAATCACGACTGCCATCAGCAACGGGTACAAAAATGCTTTTTCAGCCATCATCGACTCGAACGTCACAACGCTTATCAAAGGATTTGTGCTGTTGCTGTTTGCCTCAGGACTTATCTACGGATTTGCCGTTACGCTCGTCATCGGTATTCTGTGTTCCCTGTTTACCTCCGTTCTTTTTACGCGCTTGCTTTTCGAACGCTACGTGCAAAAGAAGAAGAACATACAGTTCTCTTTTCCATGGTCAAAGAATCTCTTTCGCAATATTCAGATCGACTTTATTGGCCACCGGAAGTTGTACTACATCGTGTCCGGTTTGGTGATTGTCGCCGGCCTGATTTCGATCGGTATTAAGGGATTGAATTACGGTGTCGACTTCAAGGGGGGCCGCACCTACATCGTCCAGTTTGATGAGAACCTGCCGGCCGAAGATATTCGACAATCGCTTACCGGCCCACTGGACGGCGCGCCCGAAGTAAAGACATATGGGCTCGACAACAAATACCAGATCACAACCGATTACCTGGTCGACGACAATACTGAAAACGCCACGGCGCAAGCGGCAGCGGCCTTAAACCAGGGTTTATCAAAATTTGAAGATGCGAATCCCCATGTCTTGAGTTACAACAGCGTCGGCCCTACGGTTGCCAACGACATCAAAGTAGCAGCGGTATACGCACTCGCGATCGCCATCTGCCTGATGTTCCTGTACATACTTATACGGTTTAAGAAGTGGCAGTTTGCATTGGGTACGATGGTCAGCCTGGTGCACACGGTGCTCGTTGTCATTGCCGCGTTCTCATTGCTGGAGGGCGTAATGCCCTTTGCAATGGAAATCGACCAGTCGTTCATCGCGGCCATCCTCACCGTAATTGGATACTCGATCAATGATAGCGTTGTCGTGTTCGATCGTGTTCGCGAATTCCTTGCCGGCAAGAAGTCCGACGACGATCAAGCAACGATTGTGAACAATGCGTTGAACGATACCCTGAGCCGCACGTTGATCACGGGTATGTCAACAATTTTTGTCATTGTGATCCTATTCTTCTTCGGTGGAGGAACAATCAAAGGATTTACGTTCGCCATGTTGATCGGAGTATTGATCGGGACGTATTCGTCACTCTGTATCGGCACGCCCGTATTGGTTGACTTCGCTTTCAGGAGGAACCGCAGCAAAGCGGTTCCGGCGAATGTTTGAGTTCGCTTGATGTACCGTGAGATTTTCGAAGGGTGACGGTACGTTGCAGAGTTGCAGAGTTGCAGGTTGCAGGTTGCAGAGTTGCAGGTTGCAGAGTTGCAGGTTGCAAAGTTGCAGGTTTTAGAGCGGGCCCTGGGAGGGGCCTGTTCTTTTTTTGCCAGTCGCTGGAAATGCAGTAACACAGAGTTTCGGGTTTTAAGTTTTAAGTGGTAAGTTTTAAGTTGGGGCTTCCCCCACTT
>CAYMWA010000007.1:0-57279 GCA_964393795.1 uncultured Roseivirgaceae bacterium | reverse complement strand
ATAACAGTCAACCTTCAGGTATAGGTTAGGTTAATAAAAATCCCCCGGAAGTCGTCCGGGGGTTTTTATTTTTTAGTGCAACAATGAATGGCCGCTCACTACAGCGCGATAATGTCGGCCAATCTGTTTTCGAGGAAGGCGAGGTGATATTGCGTCATCGGATCGTCGATCTTCCGCTTCTTTTTTCTTATGTGTTTGTGAATTTCGACAAGTTTGTTCTTGGCAACAGGCGCTGCATCGCGAAACTCTTTACCTGATTTCCTCGAAAGATCGATAAGGAGTTCGATGTAGCTGCGCTGCAGATTTCTCCGATAGGCGTCAATCGCTTTCTCTTCGTCCAGTTCGCGCCACATCATCGCATCCACATCGTTAAAGTACTCAATCAATCCATACGCATCGTCACCATACATTGCCCTGTTGACAGCAAGGCGGCTGAGGGTCCGTCCATTAAACATATAACCAAGCGCACGGTCTTGCATCCGCGAAACAATTTGCGTGGGCGAATCGCCGGTCCGTGCAAGAATTGCCGTATCCAGCAACCATGTAGGCGTCATGAACAGTTGCTCGTCGAGAAAAACAAGGGCGTTCTTCTGCACATCTGAAGGCACTGCTTCGTAGACAACGCCCGGCTGACTCGCCAGCTTGGGTGTTTCATAGACGCCGCCGATATTCCTCAGCACATGTCCGACGTAGTAGTCGAATTGCCGGACCACACCATCATATAGCTCTTCAAGGTTATCGTAACCCTCTCCCGGATTGTACGTCCACTCCATGAGGTTATTCACTACGCGCTTCAGATTCTCGACACCATAACTTCCCGCCTTCATGGCATTGTTCCCAATATCTTCCGTCTGTGTGCGCGGGTCGTCGGAAGAGAATTCCGATCCGAACCACAGCGCACGGTTGTCCTCCATTTTCTCGACAATCCAGGCATTGAGTACAGGTTTCTCTTCTTCAGGAGACTTCAGGTCCGGATACCAACGATAGCCCCATTCAATTGCCCATAGGTCGTATGCTCCTATCCGGCTAATCAACCCTCTTTCACCCACACTGTCTTCGGGTTGGGCAACGTAATTGAACCGTGCGTAGTCCATGATTGACGGCGTATGGCCATGTGCTTCCACCCATTCGCGGTTACGAAGTTTTTCGACAGGCACCGTTGAGCTCGCACCAAAATTGTGCGTAAGGCCCAACGTATGGCCTACCTCATGCGCCGCCACCGAGCGGATGAGTTCACCCATCAGTTCGTCGTCAAACTGAAGTTGTTGTGCTCGTGGATCCGTCGGACCACATTGAATCATGTACCAGTTGCGCAGGATGGACATCAGGTTGTGATGCCAATTAATATGACTTTCAAGGATCTCACCACTTCTCGGGTCAGTGATTACCGGTCCTGCCGCGTTTGCCAAAGCCGAAGGTTTGTACACAATGGCTGAATGACGCGCGTCTTCGAGACTCCACACAGACTCCTCACCTGTAGGCGCCCTGCGTGCCTGAATGGCATTCTTGAAACCCGCCTTTTCGAAAGCCACCTGCCAGTCTTCCACACCTTTAATCAGATACGGCACCCACTTGCGCGGCGTCGCAGGGTCAATATAGTAGACGATCGGCTTCTTTGGCTCAACCAACTCCCCGCGTTTATATTTTTCAATGTCCTCCGGTTTGGGTTCCAAGCGCCAGCGCTTGATGAAACGCACTACTTTAACACCTTGTGGATTGGCGTCGTAATCGGTGTATCGCTCGGTGAAATAGCCCACGCGCTTATCCGCAAGTCGCTTCCGCATCGGAACTTCAGGAAGGAGAACAATCGACGTATTCAACTCCATGGTGAACGTCGAACGCGAATTGCTTTTCGTGTAGGTCTTTATCGTCCGAATCTCCACGTTGCGTGGATAGGCGTTAATGTCTTTGATATAGGACATATTCTTCTGAAGCGTTCCCACGCGCATGGTCTGACGTGTACTCGTGTTGAAAAAGAATATGTCGTTGTCACCGTTGATGTAGCTGGTCACATCGATAACGCTCCCCTTTCCATTGGGTGAATAAGCGCCGATACCGAAAGCGGCGACAAGTGGCTGAAGGTTGGAACGCACAACAGCGTGATACATCGCGTCTGTCGTATCCCCCGCCTGTTCTTCATACGTAATGCGACGCAGGAACAACTTGTGTCCGGGACCTTTCTCAAATCGTATAATGGTATTTCCTATCTGATCACCGGCATAGCCAGAGTGCCCCGGCCGATCACCCGCCGCACCCTGTGCAATTCTCGCCACGACAAGAAGGTCACGACCGAGTACGCTGTCGGGAATTTCAAAGTAATAGTTGTCGGCGACTTTGTGCACCGTAAACAGACCCTTTCGCGTCACCTCCCGGTGCCGCATCAGATTATAGTAGTTTCTTGGAGCGCTCAGTTGTTCATTACCCGCCGGCACCGATGACGGTGTTTCGTGCTTAACCGTGTCTCTGTTGATTGTGTCCTGACGCAGTCGCGTAAGCGCTTCTAATGTCTGAGCGAATCCAGTGACAGAAAACAATAGCCCAAAAGAGAAAAGAAGAAGAATCCTCATGCCTTGGAATAAATTGAAAGTGGGTTTACTATTCCAGGGTCCGGTCTGACGGGGTAGATCGCATCATCCAAAAAATCGCCTCAACCGTTAACCCCGATTGCAAAGATAACGGATTTGGGTGGGCGAAAGTGTCATTAAAAAATGCTATCAAAAACGAAAACGTACATCGAACAAAGCAGCCGTTGCAGCGGCCGTTACTGATCATACTACCGTTCCGCCTTGTTACCGTTGCGTTGCTTTTGCTCAACTTTTTCAGCCGGTAACAGAAACTGAAGCAGCCCTTCGCGCATGTGCACGGTCACTTCTTGCGGTTGTTCCAACTTTCGGTGTTCATCATCCACGTGCAAGTGTTTTCCGTACCACAGCATGCTGAGTTTATTGGCCTTTAACAAAGGAAAATCGAACGTCACCTCCCGTCCCTGCATCTTGCGTTCGACGTATTCTGCAAGTGCCGGACGTTGCTCCTCTGTAATCAAGACGACATCGAACACTCCGTCGCCAGGATCCGCTTCAGGTGCGAGATTGAGGTTTGGTCCCATTGACCGAATGTTCATCACCTCTATCAATAAAAAAGCCCCGGAGTAGTCCTTACCGTTAATGGTCAGGTCGCACCTTTTTGCAGGTGCATCCATGATCAGACGGTGAAGCACTTCAAGCGCCGCCTTGAGTCTTTCCTTTGTCTCCTCAATTCCGTTCTTCTTTTGCTTCTTCATCTCTTGCATGAGCCTCGGAAAAAGTCCATATCCAAAACTTTCGAGAAAGAAGGCCGGCGCCTTAAGACCGTCGATTATTCCCACGTCGAAATCTTTCACGACTCCATTCTGCCAGCGTTCCACCAGCTTCTCCGTATCACTAAAAACACCCAGCGTGTTGGCAATATTGTTCGCGGTACCAAAGGGCAGGAGAGCAATCGGAAGTTTCTTCTCGATCACCTTCCGATCGAGCAGTTGGTGAGCAATTTTTCTTACCGTACCATCACCGCCGGCCAGTACGAGAAAGTCGATGTCCTCCGTTTCCATATTTTCCCAGCGGAATTGTTTTGTGGATGAATAACTACATTCAAACCCTGCGGACTCAATCTGCGCAATAAGCGCTTCTTTTGAAGTGTCGCCCTCACCGGCGCCGGGATTGTGCAGAACCTTTGCTTTTTTCATTTACAGCCCAGTTTTATCAGCCACCCTCCACATTCCCGTGCCGCTGGTGTGCATCTTGCTGACAGTGCTGGATTGGATTTGGTAGCAACCGGATCATGCGAATAGAATTACGTACCAGCGCTTTTTAGTACATCGAAACATAAAGACATGAGGATATTGGTGACGAATGACGACGGAATCTACAGTCCGGGTATTGCCGCCCTTGCGCGCATCGCGCAGAATTTTGGCGAAGTAAGAGTAGTAGCGCCCGACGTTGAACAAAGTTCCATGGGCCATGCCATTACGGCAACCCGGCCGCTTTCATACAAAAAATCACCCGTGAAATTCGAAGGCATAAAAGCCTATCGAGTCAACGGAACGCCGGCGGACTGCGTGGCGCTCGGGACCCATCTTTGGGAAAAGATAGATGTAGTACTTTCCGGCATCAACATGGGCTCTAACCTGGGCAACGCCATGTGGCATAGCGGCACACTGGCGGCAGCCAAGCAGGCTGTGTTGCTGGGCGTGAAGGGAATCGCGTTAAGCACGCCGGCGGGCAAATCGGAACCGGAGTGGGCTACGCTCGAACCCTGTGTTCACAAGGTGCTACAGATGCTCCTCACGAAGCCCGAACTTTTCCTGATGAATGTGAACTTTCCGAGGCATCCAAAAGGGATCAAATGGACGCGACAGTCCGTAAGGTTGTACGACGGGAAGGTCGTACCGGGGGAAGACCCCATGGGACGGAAACATTACTGGTTTACGGTCGTCCCACTTGAATCCGCCGAAGAGGGAACTGACCGGTGGGCGGTCGAGAACGGGTTCGCATCGATCACCCCTCTGCGCCTTGACCTCACAAATGAAGCTGAACTTGTCAAGGCGATGCAAAAAACACCAGCCGAATCGCTTTAACCATTTAATATCCCTAATTTGAGGACATCGAGAATTATCTGATCACATAATCTTTCTTACCTATGAAAAAAAGAAATGCAACAGCCGTCTGGCAAGGTTCCGGAAAAGAAGGTAAAGGACACGTCACCACACAGAGCGCCACACTCAGCAAAACAGCCTACTCCTATAAATCCCGCTTCGAAGAAGGTACCGGCACGAATCCGGAGGAGCTCATCGCCGCGGCCCACGCCGGGTGTTTTGCCATGAAACTTTCTTTCGTTTTGGGCGAAGCGGGCTTCACTCCGGAAGAACTGAACGTCGAGTCCACCATCACCCTCGGCGATGGCGCCATCACTGACGCTCATCTTTCGCTGAAAGCACGGGTTCCGAACATTTCAAAAGAAAAATTGGAAGAATGCGCGGAGGACGCAAAAAAGAACTGCCCAATTTCGAAGTCGCTTAACCCGAATATCAACATTACTTTGGAGAGCAAGCTCGAGTAAACGGTCCGTTAATCGTGGGAGCTACTCCCCTCACCCACAGCCCTTTTCCTCATGTAGAGGCCTTTCTACAATGGCCTTGTTTCTTTCGGCGAAAGGGATTTCGGCAAGTTTCCTAAAAGTTAGCTTTTGTTAACTTTTAGGAGCTTTTCATTTTCGATTCACTTCCCGGTCTTTTCAATAGCCGCTAAAAGCAATCTCGCCGGCATTCTTTCAATGCGTGCGCCGCGTGGCACATATTTTTATTATATGTTATCCCGCGGTCAACAACCGCCTTGACGCCAGGATACACACGACGCTTGCCTATACGATGAAAGTACTAATGTTTGGATGGGAATTTCCCCCTCATATATCCGGTGGTCTCGGGACTGCATGTGCGGGGCTTACCCGTGCGCTTGTGAAGGCGGATGTCGATGTGCTTTTTACGGTACCCACACTTAGAGGCGGCGAGCAAGCCGGTCGCACCATTTTCATCAACGCCAGTTCGATTCCGGTCCTTCAGGAAAAACCAATTTCTCCATTCGTCGACGCTACCAAAAGAACCTCCGCCGCATCGCCGTCGGAAGAACCAGCGCCTTCGTTTACTACGCGCGTCGGGCGTGCCAGCCACACGATATTGGAAGTACCGGCTTCCCTTTCGGCTTACACAACGCCCGACACTGTCACGTCACTCCCATTGCAACAATGGAATTACACCCTTGCCTCGAGTCGGGTAACACCCGCGCCGCCACAACGTCTTCCCGGCAATACCGGCGACAAGGTGCCAGAGATGCGGGGCGGCAACCGCGTCACGGAGCCGTACGCGTTCGCCGGAGGCTATGGCGTCAATTTGCTTGAAGAGGTCGATCGCTATGCCCAGGTCGCAGTGGAAATTGCGAAGAGCCATACGTTCGATGTGGTTCATGCGCACGACTGGATGACCTACCCCGCCGGGATTGCCGCAAGTAACGTCAGTGGCAAACCGCTGGTGGTACATATTCACGCTACCGAAATTGACCGTTCGGGTACGCACGTTAATCCCGACGTTTTCAAAATCGAAAAGAAAGCAATGGAGATCGCCGACAAAGTGATTGCCGTAAGTCACTGGACGAAAAACATCGCTGTAAAATACTATGGTATCAGCGCGAGCAAGGTAACCGTTGTTCATAACGGCGTTACGCCCCGAAGTGGTAAACAGTCGTCTTCGATGTCTGTACCTCTGGGTGTGCCGATAGTGACCTTTCTTGGAAGGATCACCCGGCAAAAGGGACCCATGTTTTTCGTCGAGGCAGCTAAACGTGTACATGAGAAATTGCCTGAGGTACATTTCGTTGTGGCTGGTTCCGGCGACCAGCTCCCCGACATGATCGAAATGATCGCACAGGCAAAGCTTTCCGCATACTTCCACTTCACGGGCTTCCTTAGAGGTACTGACGTAGACCGTGTCTGGGCGATGTCAAAGGTATATGTCATGCCTTCCGTATCGGAGCCATTTGGCATCGCCCCATTGGAGGCCATTCAAGCCGGGGTACCCGTCATCGTATCAAAACAAGCGGGCGTTGCGGAAGTGATGCCCCATGCAATAAAGGTCGACTTTTGGAATACGGAAGCACTTGCCGACGCCATCTGCAGCCTGGTTCGATTTCAAAGTCTTGCCAACACACTTAAAATCAACGGCGTTGATCACATCAAGAAAATTACCTGGGACAAGGCCGCACAAAAACTAACCACACTATACAATGAGCTTAGCACAAAGCATGAAAGAAAAGAAAGACCTGGTCATGTACTTTCAGGTCCATCAGCCAAAAAGGTTACAACCGTTCCGTTTTTTTGACATCGGCACGAACCGGGACTACTTCGACGATGACCTTGATAAAGAAATCATCCAACGAATAGCGCAGGATTGTTACCTCCCCACCAATGCTTTGTTGCTGAAATTAATTAAGCATAACCCAACGATCAAGGTAGCGTTCTCCATCTCAGGTGTCACCATCGATCAGCTTGAGGCGTATGCGCCGGAAGTACTCGATAGCTTCCGCAAGCTGTCGCAAACGGGATGTGTCGATTTTCTAACCGAAACATACTATCATTCACTTGCCTGTCTTATGCCAGGCAACGAGTTCGAGCTACAGGTCGCCAAGCATCAGAAGAAAGTGCACGACCACTTCGGTGTAATGTCCACGGTGTTCCGGAACACCGAGTTAATTCACAGCGACGATGTCGGTAAACGAGTCAGGGACCTCGGCTTCAAAGGTGTTTTTATCGATGGTGCCGATCGACTGATGGGGGGCGAAAGCCCGCACCACGTCTTCCACCATGTCGGCGTGGACGATCTTAAGTTACTGGTGCGCGACTACCGCCTCGGCGACGAAATCGCTTTCCGTTTTGAGCAGTTTGGCCGCCAATCCAACGCGAGCCGGTATATTGACTGGCTTCGTGCCATTCCTTCTGATGAGCGGACGATCTGCATCGCCATGGACTACGAGACATTTGGGGAGCATCAAAAACGCGATACCAATATTTTCCGTTTCCTCGAAGATATGTTAAAACGCCTTGCAACAGATCCGGGTTTCCGCTTCGTGTTGCCTGGCGATGCTGTTGAAACGACACGTGCCACAAAACCGCTGGCAATTCCCGGATATATTTCCTGGGCAGATGAAGCGCGCGACGTTTCAGCCTGGCTCGGCAACGATATGCAGCGTGACGCATTCGATACCCTCGTTAAACTCGAGCACGATGTAAAAAGCTTATACGACAAGTCAATCCTGGAGCAGTGGCGGTCACTTCAAACCAGTGATCATTTCTACTACATGGCAACCAAGAAAGGCAGCGACGGAGAAGTGCACAGCTACTTTAGCCACTATCCGTCACCCTATGAGGCTTTCATTAACTTCATGAACGTCCTTACCGACCTTTCCCTTCGCATCAAAATCAGCAAGGCAGCAAGACCCGTTACGCCGCTTCCGGAGGACCTTCTTTCTGGCACAGCCCTGCAGCCAGCCATTGGATATTAGCGCATGGTGGGCATACGAAACTCCAGAATAGCCTTGAGCAGGGGCTGCAAATCGGGGTGGGGATTCTCGTTGTCAAAGCTGTGCGTAACGGTTGTACCGTCTTCAAAAGTGATGACGATACTGGAGTGCATGGCACCATCATGTGCGCGATTCATGGTAGGCGATTGGAGCCCGTCAATTTCATCCATAGAGACCCCATCAAGTGCACGAATCAACGACATCCATTGGTTGCTGGCCACTGCCGCCGCGTAGCGTTTAGACTCGCCGGGATTGCGGTGATCCTCCACAAATCCACGCACACTGTCCGGGGAGATGCGCACTTCATCGACAAAGCCTCTGCTTTGCCTGGTAAACGAAATGCTGACAATTTTGTCAGGTGATTGCGCCAAGATCGGCCCCGCAGCCATGAAGAACAGAATTGACAAACAGAGGTGCTTCATAATGTTTATATGCGCGGTACAAAAGCAATACCAAAAAAAAGCCCCGCGGAAATCCGTGGGGCTTTGTGATGAAAAGTTTTGATCTATTAGTTTGCCAAACGTACGTTAACGGCATTCAATCCTTTCTTTCCTTCTTTCAGTTCAAAGGTGACTTCGTCATTCTCGTAGACTCTGTCCACCAAAAGTCCGGAGATGTGCATAAAGTACTCCTGACCGGTTGCGGTTTCTTTTACAAATCCAAAACCTTTGGTTTCGTTAAAGAATTTTACTGTTCCTTCTTTCATTAAATGTTTGAAATTAATTGTAATAAATTATGGACAAATATAGGTAGAAAAAACCAATCCACTCCAAATACTTTTTTTGTGGGGCGGATCAACCAGCCTTATCCTTCTGCCAGGGCTTCGGTCCACCTACTGATCGATTCTGCCAATAGCGGTATCAGGTCCTGCTTACCGGCTTTAAAGCTGTGATCGGCCCCTTGTATCTTCTCAAGTGTGGCGCCAGGAAGGGTCCGACAGACCCCTTCGATGAGCGCCAGGTCGGCCAGCGCGTCGCGGGTTCCCTGCAAAAAAAGCATCGGTACCCGAACGGCCGCCAGGTGCGCTGCCCGGTCAGTTGCCGGCTTCCCCGCCGGGTGCAGTGGAAAGCCCGTGAACACGATTCCCTTGACGGCTTCCATATGCGCGCGGGCAAGCGCCTGCGACGTCATCCTCCCGCCGAAAGATTTTCCGCCCGCCAGCAACGGGACAGACGGATAGGCTCCCCCGGCAGTTGCAATGGCCGCCCGAACGGTGTCTTCAGCCACCTGTGGAACGTCCGGTCGCCGGCGCCCGTTCTCCATGTAGGGAAAGTTAAAACGCAAGGTACCAATCCGGGCATCTGCGAGGGTTGCCGCGAGCCTCTCCATAAAGGGATGGTGCATGCCGGCACCGGCACCATGGGCAAAGACGTAAAGAAAACGCATCCGTTCTGGGACGATAAATTCGCCACTGACAGAACCGGCAACCTTTGAAACCGAAATGGATCTGGCAATAACGTCTGGGATCATGAGAAAGGAGATGAAGGTGGTTATTAGTATCTGTCGTAAAATTAGAGACCTATTACAATATATGGCACCTCCTCCTGTCCGGCAACGCCGACCTTCACAACTTACACCAACCGACCATCGACTATGGACTATCGACCATGGACCATCGACCATCAACCATCCCAATATCGCCAGCCATTCCCTGTTCCGATACACCATATTTCCCTATTTTTACGCCACTTAATAACGCCGCCAATGACTGAAGAGAAAAGTCTGAACTTCCTTGAAGAAATTGTTGAACGCGACCTGAAGGCCGGAAAGTATAACCAGATCATCACCCGCTTCCCTCCCGAGCCGAATGGCTACCTGCACATGGGGCATGCCAAAAGCATTTGCCTCAATTTTGGACTTACCCAAAAATACGGCGGCTACACCAATCTCCGGTTCGACGACACAAATCCGATCACGGAAGAAACGCAATATGTCGAGAGCATCAAGAATGATGTCCACTGGTTGGGATTCGAATGGGGCAACGAGCGGTATGCTTCTGACTATTTCGAACAACTTTATACGTTCGCCTTAAAGCTGATCGACAAAGGGCTGGCCTATGTGGACGATAGCAGCAGCGAAACCATTGCGGAGCAGAAGGGGACCCCTACCCAGCCCGGGACTGTGAGTCAGTTCCGCGAGAGAACGATCCAGGAAAACAGGCAGCTCTTTGAAGAAATGCGGGCGGGAAAATTTGCCGACGGCCAAAAAGTTCTTCGTGCGAAAATCGACATGGCGCATCCCAACATGCACATGCGCGATCCCATTCTGTACCGGATCAAGCATGCCCGTCATCACCGTACCGGCGACACATGGTGCATCTATCCAATGTATGACTTCGCCCATGGGCAAAGCGACGCGATCGAACAGGTGACGCACAGTATCTGCACATTGGAGTTCGTTCCACACCGGGAACTCTACGACTGGCTCATTGAAAAACTGGAGATCTATCCATCCAGGCAATATGAGTTCGCGCGGCTGAACATGACCTACACGGTGTTAAGTAAGCGCAAGTTACTTCAACTTGTCAATGAAGGCCACGTGCACGGATGGGATGATCCCCGAATGCCAACGCTCAGCGGTGTTCGTCGACGCGGCTACACGCCAGAAAGCATTCGCGAATTTTGCGACAAAATAGGTGTAGCGAAACGCGAAAATCTTATCGACGTCGGCCTGCTTGAATTTTGCGTTCGTGAACACCTCAACAAGATCGCCTTGCGAAGGATGGCAGTATTTGATCCGCTGAAGGTGGTCATCACCAATTTTGAAGAAGGCCGTGAGGAAACATTGGAAAGTGAAGACAACCCCGAGGCAGAGGTCATCGTCAAACGTTCAATACCGTTCAGTCGAGAGCTGTACATCGAACAGGAAGACTTCATGGAAGATCCTCCGAAGAAATACTTCAGACTCGCACCCGGAAAAATGGTACGGCTAAAAAGCGCATACATTATCCGTTGCGATGATGTCATCAAAGATTCCTCCGGTAAGGTCGTTGAACTGCAATGCAGCTACATTCCAGAAAGCCGAAGCGGTGCCGACACCTCCGGCCTCCAGGTAAAGGGCACTTTGCATTGGGTGAGCGTACCCCATGCCGTGAGGATTGAAGCACGGATATACGACAGACTTTTCAAAGTTGAAGACCTGAGCGATGCAGAAGGTGACTTCCGCGATTACCTCAACCCCGACTCGCTCATCACACAATCGAACGTTTACGCCGAGCCCGCGATCCGCGAATCAAAGCCCGGCGACCGGTACCAGTTCCTCCGCAAGGGATATTTTTGTCTCGATCGTGACTCTACAGATGCTCACCTTGTCTTTAACAGGACGGTGACGCTGAGGGATATGTGGAGGGGGAGGAAATAGGTTGCCAGTTGCCGGTTGGTTAGTTGGTGTTGGTTGGTTGGTGTTGGTTGTTGCAGGTTGCAAGGTGCAGGTTGCAGGTTGCAGTGTCGCAAGCCCTTGTGAGGACGGCAACTAAAACAATTCTGTTTGTTCGACGATTTCGCGGGTCACGTTGTAGAATTCTTTGTGGATGTTGAAGGCGGGTTCGCCGTTTTGGTCTTTGATGATGTAGGAGCCGTCTTCTTGCATGACGTAGGCGTTCACGTTGTCTTTGAGATTGAAGCGGAGGTTGTTAATGGCTTGCTTCTTGAGAATATCTTCCTCAAGGAGGAATAGTGATTCGATACGCCGGTCGAAGCTTCGCACCATCGCATCTGCGCTGCCAATATACACCTTCTCGTTGCCGGCGTTATGGAAGTAGTAGATGCGCGAATGTTCCAGGTATTCACCAACGATCGAGATCACCTCGATGTTTTCGCTTATGCCTCTCCTGCCTGGCCGTAAACTGCACATCCCCCGTACGATCAGTTTAATGGGCACGCCCGCCTGAGAAGCGGCGTACAACTCATCGATAAACTCCTTATCCTGCAGTGAATTCAACTTAATGACAATACCAGAAGGTACACCCTGTCTTGCATTTTCCGCCTCTCGTCTGACAAGGTTGAGTAACTGAATGCGCATATCCCGTGGCGAGGTGATCAGGTTCCGGTAGGTAGCGGGTTGGGAATGGCCTGTGATGACATTAAAAAATTCCGACACGTCATTGGCATAGACTTCCCGTGTGGTGAGTAATCCGATATCCACATACAGGCGTGCCGTTACTTCATTGTAGTTTCCGCTGGACAAATGAACATAGCGCGTTACCTTATCGTCGCCGTAACGGCGCACAATTAAGAGCAGTTTTGTGTGGGTTTTCAAACTGCTGACGCCATAAATAACAAAGCAGCCTGCCTTTTGCAGTCGCTGTGCCTCACGCAGGTTATTCTCCTCATCAAAGCGCGCCTTTACTTCAAACAGTACCGACACGTGCTTGCCGTTCTCCGCAGCCCGCAACAACGCAGCCGTTACGCGCGATTCACGGGCGACGCGATAGATCGTTATCTTGATCGATAAGACGTACGGGTCATCCGCTGCTTTCTCCAGAAGCTCGAGCACCGGCTCCATGGAGTTATAGGGGTGATGGAGCAGAACGTCCCGCTCTTCGAGCACTTCAAAAAGGTCGCGACTACCATGTTCGGGGTAGTTCAATGGTGGAACGGGGTCGGGTTGTTGCGCACGCTTTGTTTTGAATTCCTTATGGTTGACGATCTGCAGCAACCCGGTGAAGTCGATCATTCCCGACTTCGGTACATAAAAAATATTGTGCTCATCAAGGTCCCATTGGATCTTCAGTATGCGCATCATCCAGGGGTCGGGCTGACCCATCACTTCGAGGCGGACGACCCTTCCGGACCGACGGGTTTTGAGTTTGCGCTTCAGCTCTTCGAGAAAGTTGGATTCAATATCTTCGCTCTCTTCCAGCGTAAAATCTCCGTTGCGGTTGATGCGAAAAAGGTTGATGCTGGCAATTTCGACATTCCGGAAAAGATTGTGGATGTTGTAGCTGATAATATCCTCCACAGGAACGAACAGAATCTTGTCTTCTGTAACGATTTCATAAAAGCGCGGAAGGTTATTCGGCACCTGGATGAAACTTACCTTGAACTGGTGTTGGTTGTCTCCGGCGTTCTTCGTCACGACGCCAAACAAAAGGCGGTTGTTCATCAACACCGGAAAGGTGTGATAGTTATCAAACACCATCGGCGTCAACATCGGGAAAATGATGCTGTTAAAATACTCGTTGACTTTTTGTGTAGCCTCGACCGAGAGGTCGGCATAGCCGGCAATCATAAAACCATTGCTTTCGAACAACGGCTTTAGTTTCTCAACAAAATATTCATTTTGCGCCTGATAAAACCGCCGTGTTTCCGACAGCAGCAGCACCCGAAACGGCTCTTCACGAAGCCCGTTGTAGTCGAAACGCTCCTTGCCGTAGTCGATATAATTGTAGAGGCTCCCCAGCCGGATGGTGCAAAACTCGTCAAGGTTTGAAGCGGTGATGGAGAGAAACTTCAACCGATCAAAAATACTGCGGTCGATGTGTTTCGCCTGGTCAAGCACGCGATAGTTGAACTGAAGCCAGCTAAGATCCCGGCTGATATAGTTGCTTTCCTGTATCTGCTGTGTAATCTTGTCCATGGACATAACCGCCTCACTCATATCCTTACGCTTAAAGTAGTTAATCGTTTGTGATGAGCCGACCTGAACGCCAGGTCGAAGCGGCGTGCAGACGGCAGTTAAACGCGCATAGCGTTGTTAAATGTCAATGCGCGCATACTTGGCGTTTTGTTCGATGAACTCACGACGTGGCGCGACCTCATCGCCCATGAGCATGGAGAACAGATGATCAGCCTCAGCAGCGGATTCGATACTAACTTGCTTGAGCGACCTCCTTGCAGGGTCCATCGTAGTCGCCCATAGTTGTTCCGGATTCATCTCACCCAGCCCCTTGTATCGCTGGACGTGGACTGAATCATCTTTACCTCCGCCGAGTTCCTTCACAAGTGCCGCGCGCTCCTCCTCCGTCCAGCAATAGCGCTCCTCTTTGCCTTTTTTTACCAGATACAGCGGCGGCAAGGCAATGTAGATGAATCCACGTTCAATCAACTCCCGCATGTACCGGAAGAAGAACGTGAGGATAAGCGTCCGGATATGACTGCCGTCAACGTCGGCATCGGTCATGATGATGATCTTGTGATACCGCAGTTTGTTCAGGTTCAACGCCTTGGCATCATCGGCCGTACCAAAGCTCACTCCAAGGGCAGTGATGATATTTTTGATCTCGTCGTTGTCATAGATCTTGTGTTCCTGTGCTTTTTCCACGTTGAGGATTTTCCCGCGCAGCGGAAGGATGGCCTGGAAATTCCTGTCACGCCCTTGCTTGGCCGACCCGCCGGCAGAATCACCTTCCACAAGGTACAATTCACAGATGCTCGGATCGGTGCTTGAACAGTCCGCGAGCTTCCCGGGCAGGCCAGTACCCGTCAGCACGTTTTTACGCTGCACCATTTCCCGTGCCTTACGGGCGGCATGCCTGGCTTGCGCGGCCAGTATCACCTTGTTGACGATCAGCTTTGCTTCACGCGGATGCTCTTCCAGGTAGTTGGCCAGGACCTCCCCGACCGACTGATCGACGACACCCATCACCTCGGAGTTGCCCAATTTTGTTTTCGTCTGCCCTTCGAACTGCGGTTCGGCCACCTTGATGGAGATCACCGCCGTCATGCCTTCACGGAAGTCGTCGCCGCTGATGTCGATCTTGAGCTTCTCCAACTGGCCCGACTTTTCTGCGTAGTTCTTCAGCGTCCGCGTAAGCGCGCGCCTGAATCCAGCCACATGCGTTCCTCCCTCATGCGTATTGATGTTATTGACATAGGACACCAGATTTTCAGTATAGGAGGTGTTGTAGCTAAGCGCCACCTGTACCGGCACCGTTCCCTTGTCATTTTCAATGTAGATGGGTTCCGGGATTAATTTTTCGCGTGTGGAATCGATATACTCCACAAACTCCCGCAAGCCACCCTGTGACAGAAAGGTATTTTTACGCGGTGCACCGCTTTCATCCTTTTCGCGGTGATCCGTGAGGGTAATCGTAATGCCAGGGTTCAGAAATGACAACTCCCGAAGCCGGCTGGAAATGGTTTCATAGTTGTATTCAGTCACCAAAAAGATCTGACGGTCGGGTTTAAACGTCACCACCGTACCGCGACGGTCAGATTCACCGATAACGCGCACCGGGTATTGCGGCGCGCCACGCGAGTATTCCTGCTCGAAAACCTTGCCGTCGCGGTAGACCGTTACGTGCAGGCGCTCAGACAGCGCATTCACACACGACACACCAACACCGTGCAAACCACCGGAGACTTTGTAAGTGTTCTTGTCAAATTTGCCGCCTGCGTGGAGTACCGTCATGACGACCTCCAGCGCGGAGCGCTTCTCCTTTTCGTGGTAGTCGGTAGGGATACCCCTCCCGTTATCCTCCACGACTATCGAATTATCTTCATTGACGATGACCTCGATCAGGTCGCAATAGCCGCCCAGCGCCTCGTCTATCGAATTGTCGACAACCTCCCATATCAAGTGATGTAAACCCTTCGTCCCCACATCCCCGATATACATGGCCGGCCGCTTGCGAACCGCCTCCAAACCTTCCAAAACCTGAATATTACTGGCCGAATACCCCGCCGGGACTTTATCTTGAACTTCGCTCATTTTTAAGGATTAGAACCGCCAAAAATACACTTTTTTGACGCGGAATCTGCATTTTACAGGCGAAATTTCACATCGGGATCCGCGCTAAAATTGACGGCTACGCAGCAGCACCAATGTGCACGCCTGCATGGCCTCCACACCCTCTTTTTCCGCCCGCTTCATGAAGTCTTCGTTCTCGGTTCCAGGGTTGAAGATGATTCGTTTAGGTTTCAAACTCAATATGTAATCAATATGTTCGGGCTGCCTCGCGGGGCCGATGTACATCGTCACCGTATCGACGTCGGCGATGGCGGGGCGGTCATAGATATTAAGAATTTCCTGTCCAAAAACCTCCCCACGTTTGACGCCAACCGGCACTATTTGATGGCCATACTCGCTCAGCATTTGTGCAGCGAGATACGCATACCTTCCCTGATTGGTGGTGGCGCCGATGATCACAGTCTTCTTCACAAGAATTATGGGATTATGAACCAGAATGGCCTAAAATATTAACATCAAAACAAATAAACTATCTTGCTTCCAAAATTTACAACATGAGATTCTTTTTGATACTCGTTCTGGCCATTTCCTCTGCGCTGCCGGCCCTCAGCCAGAAGAATGACGAGCGGCTTTACCAGTACACCGTTGACCTTACACAAGTCGTTGATGATAAGGTCTACGTCGAATTGACTCCTCCTGAACTCCATGAACGGGACATCGTTTTTTATTTTCCGAAAATCGTGCCGGGCACTTATGCCATCGCCGATTACGGCAGATATGTGTCAGACCTTAGCGCTGAAGATAAAAAAGGAAGATCCCTTCCGGTAGAAAAACTTGATGAGAATTCGTGGCGGATAAAAAAGGCAAACAAACTTGCAAGAATCAGCTACTGGATAGACGATACCTGGGATACTAAGGTGGAAGGACCTCAAATCTTCTGGCCCGCAGGGACCAACATCGAAGAAGATCAAAATTTCGTATTGAACACTAGCGGATTCTTTGGCTACTTCAAAGATCTCAAAGAGCCTGACTTCCAGCTTCGCATCGTGCGTCCCAAGGGGATGTATGGATCTACAGGGCTGATACCCGTTGAGACCGGACTGGCGCCCCAGGTTGTGGCAAAGGAAACAGGCATCACGCCAGACCCAGATGCAGTCGTTGATGTGTTTCAGGCGGAAGACTACGACAGGTTGATTGACTCGCCCCTGATGTATGCGCAGCCGGACACGGCCATCGTGCACGTCGGAAATACGGAGGTATTGATCGGGTCGTACTCGCCGACCGGCAAAGTAACGGCAAAAGAAATTGCAGCCAGTATCCGGGAAGTATTGATGGCGCAAAAAGCATTTCTAGGCGGTCAGCTGCCCGTCGACAAATACGCCTTTATTTTCTATTTCACCGATCAGCCAGTGCTGAGTTACGGCGCACTCGAACATTCCTATTCATCTTTCTATTATATGCCGGAGATGACCATCGACCAGATGGAACAGCAACTGCGCGACTTCGCGGCGCATGAATTTTTTCACATTGTGACACCCCTCACCGTGCACTCGCGCGAAATTGGAAACTTTGATTTCAACGACCCGAAGATGTCGCGACACCTTTGGATGTACGAGGGCGTGACGGAATACTTTGCCTCCCTCGTACAAGTACAATACAACCTCATTTCACTGACGGAATTCGTCGAAACGCTCCGCGAAAAAATGTTAACGGCTGACGAGTTTATTGACGACGTTCCTTTCACCGAGATCAGCCGGTACACGCTCGACAAGTACCACGATCAGTACTACAATGTCTATCAGAAGGGGGCACTGATCGGAATGTGCCTGGATCTCGAACTATTGAAGCTGTCGGATGGAAAGGAGGGGCTTCGGGACCTGATGCTGCAGCTTTCCAAAAAATACGGCAAAGACACGCCATTTGAAGATGAGGAACTTTTCGATGTGATTACCCGGATGACGTATCCGGAAATCGGGGTTTTCTTCGACCGGTATGTCCAAGGCAAAGTACCTCCGACGTCCGACACATCGGCCATAGCCGGAACCGTTGAACCACTTCCATTCGAAGAAGTATTCGGATATGTGGGTATCATCTACCGGGATGAGCACACGTTCCAGGACTTCACCCTTGGTATCGATAACCCCGACCTCGGCATCACGCAGATCGACAGTGTTCCGCGTCTGCAAATTGCAACTACCGCGCATCTCAATGCCCAGGGTAAGGCGCTTGGCTTCCAGGAGGGCGATGTGCTTTTGAAAATCAACGGTGAGACTATCCCCGACCTGGGAAGCCCGGAAATAAGCCCCTTCTTGCAAGGCCAAATAGCTGCGCTTGAAGATAGTACAGACCTCAGCTACACCGTACTGCGAAAGGATTCGAATGGCAACATGAAAGAGACGACGCTCACCGCGCCGGTTCAAAAAGTAGAGATCACCCAGCGACACCTTCTGATGCCCAACCCCCAGGCCACACGCGAACAGCTTGAATTGCGCGAGGCGTGGTTGACGCCGTAGGGGGTTGCCGGTTGCGCGCTCAGTGTGTACGGGGTGGGTTGAAGGGGCGGCACGCGTAGGCTAGAGTTGCAGGTTGCAAGTTGCAAGTTGCAGTGTCGCGGGCCCTTGGAGAGACGGCTGTGTATTGGATGAGGCCAGGTTGCCGGTTGCCAGTTGCCGGTTGCGCGCTCAGTGTGTACGGGGTGGGTTGAAGGGGCGGCACGCGTAGGCTAGAGTTGCAGGTTGCAAGTTGCAAGTTGCAGTGTCGCGGGCCCTTGGAGAGACGGCTGTGTATTGGATGACGCCAGTTGCCAATTGCCAATTGCCAATCGCCAATCGCCAGTTGCAGTGTCGCGGGCCCTTGGAGAGACGGCTGTGTATTAGATGATGTCAGTTGCCGGCCCTTCGGCAGGCTCAGGGGCCGGCAACTGGCAACTTACACTTTCCACTCCTTCTTCAGCTTTCGCTTCAGGAGTTTGTTGGCCTGGCCATCGCCTTTAAATTTTTCTTTTTCAGGATTCCATTCGAGGGGACGTTGAAGCGCATAGGCGATGTTGCCGATGTTACAGACTGTAGCGGTTCGATGGCCCGTTTCAACGTCGCAGATAGGGCGTTTGCGCGTCCTCATCGCGGTGAGGAAGTCGTGATAGTGATCTTCAGACACATATATCTTGTACTCGTCTTCCAGGAAGATTTTATCGTGCAACGCTTGAGGTGTGGTACGCAACAAGCCTCGCTGGACGTAGACTTCGCCTTCCGTACCAAAAAAGTGGCAGTAGTTTTTGCCAGGCTCGGTTTGGTGGATCATTTGCACCCCGTTTGCGTACTCGTAAATCAAGCCCGATTCCTTTCCTTCGCCTGGAGGAATCACTTTTACAGGGCCGCTATTGTCCATATCCAGTCCCCATTGCCCTATATCAAACATATGAGCACCCCAATCGGTCATGTAGCCACCGCCAAACTCCTTGTAGTCACGCCACTTGGCCCAAAAATCGGACTGCAAGTTGGGAGCGAGAAAATTGTTGTAAGGGCGATCAATCACGTTGGGTCCCATCCAGAGCGCCCAGTTGAGGCCTTCCGGCGTGGGTTCTGCCTGCAAGTCCCAATCCTTCGGGGGGCCGCCAACGCTGACCACTATTTTCTTAATTTCTCCTATCGCGCCACTTCTGACGAGTTGCACTGCCTGGGTAAATTCCTTGGAGGAGCGCTGCATGCTTCCTGTTTGAAAAACCCTTTCATGTTTACGTGTCGCGTCTACCATCGCCCGACCTTCACGCACGGTCAACGAAAGCGGTTTCTCGCAGTAAATATCTTTTCCCGCTTCGGCAGCCCTCACGGCCATGGACGCATGCCAATGGTCCGGCGTAGCGATCACGACGGCGTCAATATCCTTATTCGCAAGTAGCTCGCGGAAGTCTTCATATCCCTTGATCTCCTCCGCCCGCGCAGTTGCCTGCAGCTGCAATTGCCTATTGGCTTGCACGAACCGCTCGAGTTTGCCTGCATAAACATCTGACACCCCCAGTATCTTCACACCCGGCTGCGCAAAGAACCGGCGTTGCAGTCCCATGCCTTGCTTGCCACAGCCGATAAAGCCCAGGCCGATGGTATCACTAGGCGGAGTATAGCCAGCACCTCCCAGAACATGACGCGGCACGATAAAAACAGAAGAAGCGATTGCGGCGGTCTTCAAGAAGTTCCTCCTACTGATACCTGATTTCATGTTAATGGATTAATGTGTTAATGTGTTAATGTGTTAATGTGTTAATGTGTTCGTGTGTTAATGTGTTCGTGTGTTCGTGTGTTCGTGTGTTCGTGTGTTCGTGTGTTAATGTTTGTGTTGTCACTCGTGCCTGCCGGTTGCTACGTCCCCGACTCACCACTCACCAACTCACCACTATTTCCCTATTGCCACATCGGCAACAACCGGCAGGTGGTCGGAATAGTACCTTCCCTCCTGCTGATCGGTCAACGTTGCGGTTTGCTTGACGACCACCTTATCATTTACAAAGACATAGTCAATTCTCGCCCGCGGGGGCTGTGTTCTTACAAAGAATCCGGACGATGTATTGACGGGTCCGTAGTGTGGTGCTTGTGACACGTGCACTGCATCCTTCAGTTCGCCGCTTTCTGTCAAATTCTTGTAGGCGACGGACGACTCACGGGCGTTGAAATCTCCCGTGATCATGACCGGTTCTCCCTTTGTAATCGATTTGACCTTGCGCAACAAGACGAGCGCACTGTTCTGACGCGCAATTTCGCCGCGATGATCAAAGTGGGTGTTAAAAAAGAAAAACGCTTTCTTTGTTTGCTTGTCGCGGAGTTTGGTCCAGGAGGCAATGCGCGGATAAAACGCATCCCAGCTTTTACTGAACTTAACGTCAGGGGTTTCGGAATACCAGAAGGTTCCCGAATCGAGCAGGTCAAACCGATCTTTCCGATAAAAAATCGGCGTGCACTCTCCTGTGGGTCCCTCCATCCTTAAGACGCCATACCACCCATACTCCGGCATCCGTTGCTCGAGATCCGCTATCTGCTCCAGGTTGGCCTCCTGCATTCCAACCACGTCAACGCCATGATACTGAACGAGTCGTGCAACATTATCCCGGCGGTATTCCCATCCGTTGATGCTGTCTATTGTGTTCTTGTACCGGATGTTGAACGACATCACGCGCATACGAAGAGAATCCTGCGCATTCACGAAAGTCGGAAACATCAGGACGACCACCAGGCAAAGTGCTATCAAAGCTGTCCGCTTTCCATTTTGTGATTTCATTGGGTTTGGGGATGATTTGTTTCTCTATTTATATAAAATCCCAACATCTTCCAACATCAGCGTCCGCTGTACAATTGCGGAAACCAGACATTGAAGACAGACTGCTCAATGCCGTTGCCGGCAGATGCATAGTCGCACAGGTGGATATCGACCGGATCAGCGGCCATCTCCTTATAAGATTCAGGGCGGAACTTCGCTTTGAAGTGCAGCCAGATATTATCTTTTTGTGCAGTCTCTACAGGAACCAAATCAATATACCCATCCGCATCGGCCATCGGTCTGTTGATGGTCATCAGCGGAGGGCCGGGGAACCTGGAGTCCATCGCCAGCACAATCGGACCGCGTTCGATGGCCATAAATTTGCGATCGTCATTGCCGTGGGTGATTACCCGTCCCCGCATATCGAGATCAAGCTCGATGACATCATCGGCCGACCATTTTCTCTTAAGCGTGTAGGTTCCGGCATTGACGTTCGACTGAGCTTCGCCGTTGACCGTAAGTGAATTCTTTGTGCTCCATGCAGGGATGCGCAGTGCAACGGTCATCTCCTCAGGCCGATCCATCGCCAATTTGATCCGGATCTTTCCGGAAGACGGGTAGTCCGTCTCCTGCACTACGGCAA
Source organism: uncultured Roseivirgaceae bacterium (assembly GCA_964393795.1). GTDB lineage: Bacteria > Bacteroidota > Bacteroidia > Cytophagales > Cyclobacteriaceae > Chryseosolibacter. The sequence continues at coordinate 35,658 of CAYMWA010000007.1, read as the reverse complement.
CGTCTCTGCCTCGTGGGGTCTTGACGGTGTAGCGTCCCGGAATATAGAAATTAATGGATACTCCCTCTGCGGAACCCATCACTGTGGTGAGCGGGATCGTAAACTGACCGCGGGGACCACTCGCGTTACAGCAATTCAGATCCATGCCGCATTGCCCGCTACCCGGCAGGCGTTGTCCGATGAGCGGCGTGTACTTGGCCCAGTCCGATGCATCGTAGTTCAACGAGCCGAGCAAAGCGTTATAGTAAGCGCGCTCAATTTCATCCGCATACTTTGCTTCGCCAGTGAGGCGCAGCAATTGTTGATTCAGTTTGATCCAGGTAACGGTCACACAAGTTTCCTGAAAATGGGCAACCGGAATGGTCTGTCGGGCGGCTCCGCCGAACCACATCTCTTCGGAGGCGCCTGACCCTGCGATATTGATTTCTGTATCCTTGATGTTTTGCCAGGTCTCCTCGACGGCCCGTTTGTAGGTCGGCTCTCCAGTGATGCGATACAACTCAAGCAAGCCTTCATAGCAAGACATCATTTCGTAGGCTTTCTGGCCCTGTTCAGGGCTATACCATCGCTGTGGTCTGGGAAAGCGCTTACTTACATCCACGCTGGCTTTGCTGATCAACTGCGGTCCTTGAGGCGTTTCCCATTGCCTGACGATGTCCTTCGCAAAGTTCAAATACTTTTCATCCTTCGTAAGGCGATAGAGTTTCATGATCGGTTCAAGCACGGACGATGCGGCCATACCCCGATAGTTTCCTTTGGTGACGACAAGGCCATCACGTTCCGCGATCTCCTTCATGAGATGATCTGCCACCTTCCTCGCGGAAGCGAGACTGGCCTTATCTTTAGTCAACTCGTAATAGTCCAGCAATCCGAGCATCGTATACTTGCGTCCCCAGATGTCCCACTGCTCCAGGTGACTCTCCGGCCGGTAGTTCCCGATATACCCATCGGGCGTCTGGGTTTTGATCAACCCATCAACGGCACCTTCGAGCACCTTTTCCAATTTCGGCTCAGGGCGATACCGGTAGGCGAGCACCGCTGACGTAAACCATTTTCCCCAGAATTCGCTTTGCCACAATCGCGACTCCGTGCGATTTCTGAATGGTTCAATCAGGTGGTCGACATCCTGTGCGAGAATCCGGTTCTCATAAGACTGGTCAAGCTTCACCTTAATGTGCCCCTCGGGCACCGCTTTGCTGGCGGGATAAAGCTTGTCATGGATTACCGCATCTTTTTTTTGCGCTGCCACACAGAAGGGCAGCGACACGAGCAACACAAAAGTATAGATTGATTTTTTCATTACTGATCCTGTTTATAACTCACACAGCCTCTTCACCTTCCCGGCACACTAGTTCCGGTTGGGGGCAGCCTGCTGGCGTCTTCTCATACGTTCCTCACGTTCGCGTCGCTGGCGTGCGGCTTCTTCCGGGTTTTCTCTCTCCCACTTCTCTCTTTCCAGTCGCACCTTCTCCTGATAGGCTTTTATGCCTTTCTCCTGGCTTTCAGCGTTATTGATAAAGGAGACGCCTTCGATAACAAACTTGGAGCGATCGTCACGCGTCTTGTTGTAGTAAGGCGAGTACATGCTTGCGTGAATGGTTCCCTTATCAACATCAATTGTCAACAGACGGATGTATCCGCCTCCAAAGTCGTCGTTCTGATAGTTTTGCAATATTGAATAGACTTTGTTACCGCCTGCTATCTCATCCACTCTCCAGGCCGTAGAAGAAACGTGTCCGCTGAGTACAAGCCGTACGTTTGGATTCGGTCTCACCACTCGGCTGAATATCATTTGGGGACTGAAGTCGCCGTACCCTGCGTTAGACTCGGCGATTTCACCGCGCGGCGTCAGGTAATAGTGGGTGGTGATAATCACATTGTAATCATAGAACTCCTTGCACAGATCTGCAGCCCAGTTGAGGGGTCCCTGGCGAGGGCAGAACTCGAGCGCAATGACCAACCAGTTGGTATCTTCTACCTTGAACGTGTAGTAGGCGTTGTCGGATTTTCCGGGCTCATATACGCCGCGGAGATTCGGAAACCGCGACTGCGGGAAGTACGAATTAAACTTGTGCGTTTTTCTCAGGTTCTGATTTACATTTCCAGGTGCGGCACTTCCTGTATACACACCTACCGCCTCGGTATCATGGTTACCCAGTACGATGGAATATGGAATCTGATGGAGGTCGAACAACTCGTATCCCCGGCTTGCGACTTCCCAGTGGTTGTAATTATCGAAATTCGTAAGGTCTCCTACCCCGATGACCATCGGAATATTCAGGGAATCCCGACTCTTCACTATCCAATCAAAGCGGGGAAAGAACATCTCATTCTTCGAGGATACCTCCGCTTGTGTATCCGGGTAGACGGCGAGCGTAAATTTTTGAGCCGTAGTATCGGCCAAAAATCCAAGGAGTAAAATTGCGGTTGCAAGATATTTCATGGCATTTTAGTTATAGTGGCAATTAGCTGTGGGCAGGCTCTTTCGGGCGATTACGCTTTCCGAAAAGCTACCTGTTTGTTTTTTTAACGACCTTCTTAATCGTCTTCAAATACTTTGCTTTGGGATCACCCTTTGTGGGCACCAGGTACCCCCCTTCTCCGAGTTCGTTCCAGGCATAGACAAGCACGACACGTTCTTTTGTCGTTGCATCGGGATGTTCATTCATCCATGTGTTCGCATCGTTAAGAAATCCGGCAAATGCCTTCGGTGTCCTGCTTGTAAAATAGTATCCCGGGTTTTGATTTGAACCTGCTTGTCCTTCCCATGGGCGTTTGTCCCAACCCACGGTGATCTCGGGAATGTAAGGCTGCTGAGGCGTACCTTTCCATTGGCGCTTGTGGGCATCCACCAACTCCGAGTAATGATGTTCTTCCGAGCCGGCAGCGTAGCCGGGGACAATATTATAGTGTGTTCTATGGGTGAAATTCTTTTCAGCCGTATTTCCACAGCCTGCGATCGAAAGGCCCGGCAGCCCTTCCCTTTTGGCCACCGACTGCATGCGCTCGAGGTCTTCGTTTTGGATTCCGCCCGCGCTGAAAATCACGATAAACGGCTTGCCATCAACCTTCACGAACTGCGGATCGTTGAAGTAGGGCATCCAGAACTCGGTAGCCTTCCCCCAGTTCTCCGGTCCAATGATTTCTGATCCACCGTGATTGGCGACAAGCAGACTGAACTTCACCCGGTGCTTGTTCTTCGCCTTCAGGTAAAGATTGAGGCTTGTATGTAGCGAGAGATTGTGAATAGCCTCGGGGTTGATCGGTCCTTTGTTGTCTCTCCAGTACCAGCAAAAAAGAAAGAATTCGATACCATTGTCGGCAGCAAGGTCGATCTGGCGTTCCATGATCTCCTGCGCATCATTGCGCCATCCCCAAACAGGCTCGCGCTCAGGGAACTCTTCAACAAACCGTCTTGTCAAATGAGAGGGCGCGTCTTTTGCCCATGGTTCATTAGGGTCGTCGGCATGGCGGTTTTTTCCAGACCACCCGTCAAAATAATAGGCACCGACCTTCATTTGCGCCCAGCTATCCTGGATACCTATTGCGGCAATGATCGCCGCTATCATCAGGACGCGTCGCGAAAATAAATGATTAAATGAATTTCTTAAAACGTTCAACATCATATGAATAATTGCGTATTTAACATACTATACTAATGGCAACCCATGTCAAAAGATCGTGTTCTCCCTGCGGAATTACTTGTTGGTTTTTTTGACAACTTTTTTGATGGTTTTCAAATACTTCGCTTTCGGATCGGCCTTCGTGGGCACCAGGTATCCGCCTTCACCAAGTTCATTCCATGCATAGACGAGAACAATCCGTTCCTTCGTTGTTTCATTGGGGTGTTCATCCATCCACTGGTCTGCAGCATTAAGGAATCCGGCAAACGCCTTTGGTGTCCGGTTGGGATAATAATATCCCGGCTTTTGATTTAACCCTTGCGGTCCCTCCCACGGGCGCTTGTCCCAGCCCACAGTGATTTCCGGAATGTAAGGCTGTTCAGGAGTACCTTCCCATCGTTCCTTATGCGCCTCGACAAGTTTTGAATAAGGGTGCTCTTCCGAACCGGCAGCGTATCCCGGCACAATGTTATAATGTGTTCTATGCGTAAAGTCTTTACCTGCAGTGTTTGCGCAACCCGCTATCGAGAGCCCCGGGAGACCGGCCTTCTTTGCAACAGACTGCATGCGCGCCAGGCCCTCATTCTCAATTCCTCCTGTGTTGAAAATAACAATGAAGGGCTTCCCGTCAACTTTGACAAATTGAGGATCGTCGAAGTACGGCTTCCAAAACTCCACCGCGTCACCCCAGTTGTCGGGCCCGATAATTTCAGATCCGCCGTGGTTCGCCACGAGCAGGCTAAACTTTATGCGGTGCTTGTTCTTCGCCTTCAGATAAAGATTCAGACTGGTATGATGTGGAAGATTCTTAATCGCCTCAGGATTAAGGGGACCTTTGGTATCTCTCCAATACCAGCAAAACAAAAAGAACTCAATGCCATTATCGGCAGCCAGATCAATCTGGCGTTCCATAATCTCTTGCGAATCGTTGCGCCATCCCCAAACCGGTTCACGTTCAGAAAACTCTTCAACAAAGCGCCGTGTCAAGTGCGTCGGCGCATTCTTTGCCCAGGGCTCATTGGGATCGTCAGCGTGTCGATTCTTGCCAGACCATCCGTCAAAATAATAAGCGCCTACCCTCATTTGCGCCAGGCCATCCTGAACACAAATTGACGCGATAATCGCCACCGTGAGTAAAATCCGGCCCGACAGAAAAAACCTAATTGAATCCCTTAAAACGTTCGTCATGGTAACTAAATTAATTTCGATTTTACGTAGTAACATTCTTGCAACACGAGCGCCCCGTCCGTCTTAATTTTCATTCCGTTCGAAATACGACTTCACCAGCTTTCCTCTTTCAGTTTCATAATTCACTGGTTCGGGTCTTGGCATGCTTCGCTGCCAATAGTTTTCATCGTGTTCAAGACTCCACCCCTGAAACTCGCGGAACGCATGATAGGACCATGACCACTCACGTTCTTCAAACAGGTCGATCACGTCCTTCAGCCAGCGCAAGGCTGACTCTTTCGGCGCCCAGCGGATGACACTGAACTCACCGACGTAGATCGGCACCTTCCAGCGCGCTTCAAACTCATCTGCACTTCTAAGTATCCTTTCAAAGCGTTCCTTGTTCCATGTGTAGCGTCCTTCGGTGGACGGGTACTCCAGGTTAATTTCCTCCATCGCCTTGGCCAGGTCCGTTCCTTCGATGTTTTCCACACCCTGATGGGTAAACTCCTGGGGATAGTAGAAGTGGGCACTGTAAATTATACGTGGATCAGCAAAAGGTTCCAGGCCTCTGAATCCGTTGAACAGACTGCCTGGACCCGGTTCAAAAATGATCCATGTCTCTCTGTCGATCTCTCTGATGGCCGCGATGATCTTTTCAGCAATTGGCCGCCACTGTTTAGCAACGCCGGGGAGTTGCGTTCTGTCCAGCGGTTCATTGAGGAGATCATAACCCCAAATGACATCCCGGTATGGAAGAAAGCGTTTTGCTATTTCCCGCCACACGCGGCAAAATGGTTCTTCAAGGTCGTCGCGCTCCCAGAACTCGGGATAATCAATATTCTTCGCGTCAGTGAAAGGCGGGAAGTGAAGGTCGAGAACCACTTTCAGTTCTGCGGTTTTCGCGTACTGAACCTGTTGTTCAAGTTGATCAAGGTACGCCGGCAATGCTTCAAAAAATTCTTTCCCGGCGCGTTGGGCAAATCGCGAAGGGGCAAGATGCAGTCGCACCACATTGGCGCCCCACGCCCGCGCGTCATGATAATCTTGCTGACTCATGCGCTCACGGAAGGTAAAGCCACGCACCATGGCCGGCTCCGGCCGATGTCTGGCGAAGACGGCTGAATCAGGAGCGCTCATCACAGATGAGGACGCCGTTCCCGATGACTGACCCATGGCTGTGAACGCACATAGCCAGAGAAGGGCGAGGGTACAAAGGCTAAATTTCCGTATCATAAGTGGGATTCACAAGCGGCTTGTTCGCCCCCGACGATTGGTCGATAAAGTAGTTGTGGTTGTATTCAAAAAGGCAAATCGCACCCGTGAAAGTGTGTATTGTTTCAAGCACAATACACACTTCCCAGGCACGGTTTATCAAAACAGTTCGGGCGTAAAAGTTTGTAAAGTAATCGCCCGGTCTCTGATGACCAGTGTATCGGCAGCACTGAACGTATCAGCGCCCACTGTAAATTGATAGTCAAGATAGATGGCGTCACGCTTCTTTCCACCCCATTCGTCCGCGTCATCCACAAACTTACCAGTGCCGGTTACGGGATAGACATCGATTATCAGAACTTCAGAAGTGGCATACAGCACATTGGCGCCCAGCATCACGTTAACCTGGCCGATGTTCCGGTTGACAGACAATCCCAGTTCAGCACCGCGATACGCATTTTCATCAACGTTCTCAAACGGGACAAAGTTGGTATAGTAATTTGGATACCTGCTCATGGGCTGGGTAACCTGGTCGGAGTAAACGCTTGAAAACACGTTGGCGTCAACATACAACAGGTTGTCAAAGAATACGCCTTCAAACCCGAAGTTCAATTCTTTCCGTTTCTCAAAGAATAGATTCGGATTGCCACTGTGTCGGACCGTTACGCCATTATTACTCCATTGCCCTTCAAACCATGAAAAGCCACCCGAATACTGGTAGATGTTATCATAATAGAAATGACCGCCGATTCCCGCGTCGGAGTTCATAATGCCACCCGACACACGCAGTTTGAGGTGATCAATGGCTGAAGAGGCCGACAGGAAGTCCTCCTCACTGATGACCCATGCGAGCCCGAGCGAAGGAGAAAATGCCCCGCGGTTGCCTTCGGGCAACTTGGCAGACGCAACATAGGCGCTGCTGAAATCAACCATGTACCGGTTGTCATAGGTGTACGCTAAACGCAGACCCAGGTTGGCATTTTTCGTAGGCCAGAACGCCCCTTGCGTCTTGTGCCTGTGGGCAAACCCGAGAAGCGCGGCCGATACGGAATGAAGATCGTCGAATGTTCTGTTGTAATCCAACATTCCGTAAAAGCCGAACCTGCGTTCGTAGTAAGCATTTCCCACGTTCTGGTCTCCACTTCTTACGTCGTTCCCAAATTTTTCGAGGCTTTCGATCGCATCACCCTCAGCATTCCACACAGGTTTATATACCGAATATTCGTTATCGATAGACTGATTGTAGCGTGTATACAGGTCAAAGCTGACGTTGGTGTGGAACGCTAATCCTTTGATATCCGCCAGTTTTTCGAAGTCAAAATCGATCCGGTTGTTAAAGGAGAAGGTGCGCTGAATGAGTTCATCATATCCACCCAGGTAACCATCCGCAAAAGCATTCGAAAGATTACTCTGGTCACCCCCCGGAAGGTACTTGCCGTTAATGTCCCTCTTTCGGGCAATAAGCAATTCGTCATCAGGGTTAATCAGGTCAATCGGGATAAGCGGAGCGACGAGGTTAGGCTTCCGTGTAGCCGCGTCCGCCCAGTAATTTCCAACGGCCCCTCTATTCATATCCAAAACAAATGCCCCGTCGATGGCCGTGGTAATCCAGTGATTGACATTCACGTCGACATTTCCGCGCACATTAAAGGCATTCTGCTTTCCCTCTTCACCAGCTCCAAAGTTAAACAGGCTTCCAGTCTGGTTCCATCCAACGTTCGTGTAGTACCGGGCAATGTCGTTACCGCCAGAAAGCTCGGTCATCACTCTGAAGTAAGGCCTGGACGATCTCAAATATTCACTGGAGTAGTAGTCCATGTTCGGATAAAGGTACGGATTACCGGACCGGTAATTCGCAATCTGCTCATCGGTATATTGCGGCGCCCGTCCGTCATTCACCCGCGCCTCATTGTAGAGTGTCGCATAGTCAGCAGACGACAAGTATTTGGGCAGCGTGGTCGGTGTAGACACGCCGTAATAGCCTGTCACCTTAACATCCTTCCGATGTGCCCGTCCTCTTTTCGTCGTGATCTGAATCACACCGTTTACCGCCTGGTTGCCGTACAAAATCCTGGAGTTCACATCCTTCAGGAACGTGATTTGCTCAACCTCCGCCATGTTCACCGTATTGATATCGCGCGGCAAACCGTCCACGATGACCAGCGCATTACCAAATCCGCGAAGGTTCGACGATCCCATCAATCCCGGCACACGGCCAGCAATGGCAGATGCAACACTCAGGTTGTTGTCATAATGCAGTAACTCCTCCGTATCGAGTACCGTGACTGCGTTTACGAGATTGCCCTTCTTCACTTTTCCAAAAGCGATGTTGACACCATCCCGCTCACCATATTGAAAGGGAGACGCCACGAGTTGAATTTGATCACCGGGACCAAAAACGGCGGATTCATAGCCGTCCGATTCAATCAAAAGGTTCCGGTTTCTGCCAGGGACCGAAATTGAAAATCGACCCGACTCGTCCGTCTTCGCCACTACCGAACCTTCGTTGCCATATACAAGCGCACCTGCAATCGGATTGCCGTCTTCATCTGTGACGACGGATTCAATCGTTACGCGGTCGCCCTGTGCAGTTGCCTGTATTCCCGGCAGCAGCATGAGTGCACCGAGAAGACAGAACATAGCTATTATATATCTTTTATCCATTGTAAAACATTAGTGATTGTAGACTGTTTTTCGATGCCCTTCTACCATCCGGGGTTTTGCGGGAACTCCGCGTAGAGTTTGGTATCACTCAACCGGAATGGCAACCAATTGTGTTTCTTTTCAAACACCTTTGTAAGCACTACTCGTTCCGTCATGTTGATCGGTTTACCGTCAGGGCCGCGATCAAAATCAAGCGCTGTCTTTTCTCGGTATTTAAGCTCACTCGCGATGTTCCAGCGGCGAAGGTCAAACCAGCGATGACTCTCGAAGGCGAGTTCAACCGCACGTTCAACAATAATCGCTTCCATAAACGCTTCTTTGCTTCCCGTAAACTTCGGATCAAGGTTCGGCAACTGTGCACGATTCCTGATCACATTCAGCGCTTGCTCGGCAGTGAGACTGCCCGACACACTGCTCTGAGGCGTTCCGTAACCGTGCAGTACCGCCTCAGCGTACATGAGGTACACGTCCGCCAATCTCATATAGGGAACATAGGCCTGGAAATTGCCCCATCGGTTATCCCATGGGTTGCAACCAACGGGTGTCCACTTCTTATAGTAATATCCAGTGACACTACCCTGTGTTCCACCTTTATGGCGTCCACCGTTATACAATTGAGCAAACCGATCGTTGTCCGCGCGTGAGTCGGAACTGTTCACCATCTGATCGCCATCCACTACAATATCCTTATAGAATCGCGGTTCGCGGTTGGCCCAGGGATCGTTCGGGTCAAAGCCAGAAGCAGGATCGTCAATAGGCAAGCCATTCGCCATGCGGTAATTCTTGATGTAGTTGTGCGTAGGCACTTCCACCCGGTTGTTTCCGGCACCAAATTCTACAGGGCTGCTGGTACGGCAGGTTGTCCATCTTGGATATCCGACATCGAAAACCATCGGATTCATGATCACTTCCGTTCCACCCGGACGTGTTCTGTTGCCCGGCGACCATACCCAGAAGTTTTCCGTCCAGGTATCCCAGGTCTGCAGTTTATACGCCCCGGTTTCTTCACAGATCCGGATCACGTCTGCAAACACCTGGGCTGCCTGCTTGGCGAGTTCGGGATCGTAGGCGTTCACGCCGGTAGACTCTTCATTCATCATCGGACTGGCTGCATAGAGCAACGTTTTGCCGAGGAACGAAAGCGCATGGATCTTGCTGATGCGGACGTCGTTATTACCAAGGGTGGCCTGTCCTACCTGCGTGTCATCCCACTTCACCGGAAGCAATTCTGCCGCAGCGCGCAGATCAGCTGCCGCCTTCAATGCAGTTTCACGATAATTGAGCCGGGGTATTTTCAATTCGCCAGTGGCTGACAGCAACGTATCAATGTACGGCAGTCCGCCCCACCAACGGCTGAGGTCAAAATGGAAATAGCCGCGGAAAAACAACAACTGTCCTTTGATCACATCCTTTTCTTCCTGAGTTCCTTGTAACAGATCCATTTTGGTAAGCCCCAGGTTCGCTTTGCGAATGGCATACCAGCTCAGCGGCCAGATACGCTTGTTCATTGTACCGTTGTTGGTATTCAACGAGCCTGTCAGGAACTTGGATTGATCCCAATAGTTTCCATCATCCCACATCAGGGGCACGTTTGACAACGCCTCATCGGCCGCATAAAAATTGTGGTAATAGTTGCCGGCAATCGTTTTATTGAAGTCGGCCACACAATTGTACATCTCTTCCACGAATCCCTGAAACGCTACAAAGTTTCCGAACGCCTCCTTATCTGAAATTGACGCTTCAGGTGCCTTGTCAAGATACTCTTCACAACCCACCAGGGATACCGCGGCCAGGGCGACCGCGAAGATGAACCCAAATTTCGTTTTCTTATTCTTTAACATGTGTCACTCTGTTTAAAATGTTACATCAATCCCCAACGTAATCCGCTTCGTAGCAGGATAGGCGCCATTGGCGGAACTTCCACCAGTGACGGCACCCTCGCGGTCATCCGGAAGCTTTGACCAGAACGCCAGGTTGTTTCCGTTCAGGTAAAGGCGCATCGAGGATAAACCTGCTCTCTTCACGAAATCATCTGCCAACGTGTAGGAGATTTCAGCCGTCTTAAGTCTGGCATACGACCCGTCGTAGATCCAGTAGTCTCCAAGGAATTCGCCTTGCGCCTTCCACATCGGAAGATAGGAGCTTCCACCAGGGTTTTCTTTAGACCAGTAATCGGCGACATCAGCAAACAACACGTTCTGATTGAGGTTGTAGTTCTTCAGCGGAATATGACGTGACACGTTGGTCACACCGTAGAACTGAATCACCAGGCCGAGTCCTTTGTAGTTCACGCCGACAGTCGCGTTGTAACTATTTTGGGGTTGCTCAGGATATCCCATCGGAGCATTGTCATCCGACTTGATCATGCCATCCGCATTAAAATCGAGGATGTTGTAAAAGCCCGGAAGCTTTTGCTGATCGTTAGACTCTTGCGGAACGCTTGCATAGATCTCATCCCAGTTTGTATACATACCCGCCCTGATCTGCGACCGGGTCTGGTCAATCTGGTAGCCCTCTGCTTTAAGATAGCCTGGCAGGAGAATAGGGTCTTCTTTTGCAAGGATCTTGTTTTGCGTATGGGTTACTGACATTGTTGCCCAGTAGCGCACATTCGGTGTGCGTTTGTCAAACCGAAGTTCCAACTCATGACCTTTTGCCTCTACCCGCCCGAGGTTTGCGCTCGGCGCAGAAGTACCGAAAAACGGCGGGATACTGGGTCTGGAGCCAAGTAAGATATCCGTTCGTTCTTCTGTAAAATAGTCATAGGTAAGGGAGATCAGGTCATCCAGGAACCCGATTTCAACAGCGTAGTTGCTCTTGAGTGCTTTCTCCCAGTGAATATCGGGGTTGCCCACGACTGATTCCTTGTAAAACTTGTAAGGACTCTGTTCGTGGGGGTTTGCGTTCATCCGCGAGTAGCTACAACAACTTCCTCAAGGACCGCTACGTCGGGAGCCAGCGAAACCGACATATCCGTGCGGTTACCCACTACGAGTTCCTGGCTTTTATATCCGATAAACGAGAAAACGAGAATGCTGTTTTCGTCCGCTACATTAAGAGAAAATCTGCCCTCAATGTCTGTAGTGGTACCGTTCGTCGTCCCTTTTTCAATTACGTTAACGCCCGGAAGCGTTTCACCGTTTTCATCGCGTACCTGTCCGGATATCGTGAGGGCCACCGCCGTTTCCAGAATCGGAATGGGATTGATTGACGCCACTTTCACGGCAGGACGAAGTACGATTTCCTCTTCGGCATCCACCGCCACGAATGTCACATCGGAACTTAATATGCGCGACAATACGTCGGAAATCGGAGTATCGGTAACCTCGAAGGAAAAAGTCTTCCCGCTATTGATGAGGACCGGCCGATACGTGAAAACGATCGAGGTCTGGTTTTCTATCTCTTCGAGAATCGATTTAACCACCTGATTTTCAGCAACCAGGGATATTTTGCGATCCAGTAGCCCCTGGCCCTTCGTCGGACCAGCAGTAGCCAAAGACGCAAAAATACCCACAAACAGGAATTGTGCTAGGGTAATTCTCATGACTCGATAAAGTACATCTTGAATATGTCTGGGTTTATTCATATTTTGAATAGGTTTTTGTTTAGGAACAGGCAAAAACTGCAAAGCTTCCGTCAACCAGACGTAGCTTTTTCAAAGCCGGCGATGCGCTAACATTGCCGGCTTCTTTTCTTCTAAGTAAAATTTTTCATAGGCATTAGTGATTTTAAGATTTAGTCCGCATTGTATTTTCGCTATATGTTCTTCGGGCACTCCGCATATTTCTTTTTGCCACTATTTCAAAAGGCAATTAAGCCCTTCCGTATTTCTTTCGGTTAGTCAGGGGATTAAGTCTATATTAATACTGCCCTCACCGTCAGGTTCCGCACCACTTATTCGATACTGCATGCACCACCACTGATCACAATATGGTTTTCCCGCACTTCGTACTGAGCCCCAATCGCTTTACAAATGATGTCCAGTCGCTTGTACAGTTGTCCATCAGAAATCACCGAAGTCAATTTGCACTCGCTAAATTTTTCCATGTCATACTCCAGGTCTACGCCATACACTTTTCCGTGAGTCGTGAGGGGCCGCGCGTTTGTGGCGGGTGGTCGCTTGATCTGCAGTAGTGAGTTGCCCGCGGGACGTCCACTTAAAACTTAAAACTTAAAACTTAGCACTTAACACTTTCACCCTGCGGGGATGCTGGTCGGCGATGTTCCGATTTTCGAAGGGATCTTTCCTGTGGTTGTATAGCTCAACAACTGGTTCTTCTTTGCGGGAATAACGCGTAAGACGGTACTTCTTGTTTCGCATAGTCACCCCGTTATTGAAGTAGCTGTACGCGATGCCCTCCCACCCTCGGATGCGACGGCGGAAGAAAATCGCCGAGAAACTTTTTCCATCCACTTCATAAGACAGCGGAATGCCGCACAGTTCCATCAGTGTCGGATAAAGATCAATCGTGCTGACAATTTCCTCCGTATGGCGGCCGGGCTTTTTCATACCCGGAACGCGAATAATCAAGGGACTCCGCAGCGCAGCTTCGAACAGTGTGTGTTTCCCCCATACGCGGTGATCACCGAGGTGCCATCCATGATCGCCCCAAACGATCACAATTGTATTGTCAGAAAGTCCGTTTACCTCGAGTGCGTTCAATACCTTACCAACTTGTGCGTCGACATAGCTTATGGCCGCGTAATAGGCGTGAATGATCTTTCTGGCGTACGGCTCGGACAACGGTTTCGAGAGGGAAGCTTTCTCATCGCCGAGGCGATACCTGTTAAATTCGTTGCTCCCATGAAGACTCGCCGGATTGACATTTACTGGCAGGTCGGGCGAACCCGTCATTGGCAGAGTTGATTCGTCGTACCAATCCCAATACTGCTCCGGCGCGTTAAAGGGCAAGTGTGGTTTGAAAAAGCCTACGCCCAGGAAGAACGGCTTTTGCTGTCGTGCAAGGTCCGCTATCTTTTCTACGGCCAGGTTCGCAGTAAGGCCGTCCGGGTAACCTTCGTCGTCTACAGCACCTTTCTCGTATGGTCTAACCTGCTCATGCATACTTTGACGGTTGGAGCCGTCCGCGTATCCGAAGAACGCATTCCAACCGGTGCCCCACTTTCCGGCGTTGAACAACAACTCATCCCAGCTGTAGGGAAGTTCTCGCTTCGCACCTGACGGGTCTCCCGTATACGGGTACAACAATCCATCTGCGGAGTGGCTGATCTTGCCGATGCCAACTGTGTGGTATCCGTTGCGGCGGAGTGCGTGGATGAAAGACTCGGGTCGCGGACTTTCGGGCTGTGAAGAAATGAACCGTTCAATGGCATCATTGCGAAGATGTGCGTCGTTTGTTGGCCGCATTCCCGTAAGGAGATTGAAACGCGACGCCCCACAAGTCGGCACCTGCACATAGTGGTTCTCGAACAAAAGCGCATGTGATGCCAGCCTGTCGAGATTCGGTGTCCGTATAACAGCATTGCCGTAACAACCGAGCTCGGGGCGAAGATCATCGATACATATCAGTACTACATTAGGTCGTGCGCGCGTCGACTGTGCCTTCAGAGACACTGAAGCAAGAAGAGCGACAAGGAGCAGTACGATCAGTCTAATCATTTCAGGAGTTGATCCCGTGTCGACGTATTCCGGTGTAGAAGTTCTTTCATCTTATCGCGCACTGTGGCAAAGGAAGGATGATCAGCCAGGTTGTTGTATTCATTGGGGTCTTTTTTGTGGTCGTACAGTTCCGCGCCGCTCGCGCCTCCATCCCATTCTGTATAACGCCACCGTTCCGTGCGTACACTTCGTCCCATGATGTTATCCTTCTTTCGCAGCACTTGCGTATAGGCAGGCCGTCCCCATCGTCCTCGTGGACGCTCCAGAAGTGGACTCAGGTCTGTACCTGAAAGGTAAGCGGGCGGCTCCATGCCGCACAAACGCGCAAGTGTGGGGTAGACGTCGATGAGTTCCACAACGCGTTTGCATTCCTTGCCGTTACCCTTCGCGCCGGGAGCGGCAATGAACAGCGGCACGCGCGCGACGTTCTCGAACAGACTTTGCTTCTTCCACTGCCCGTGTTCCGAGAGGTGATACCCATGATCACTCCAAAATACGATAATGGTATTTTCGGCAAGGCCGAGTTCTTCCAGCGCATCGAGTATCTTTCCGAGTTGGGCATCCACAAAAGTGACCGAGGCATAATACGCGCGAATCACTTCCTTTCGCTGTTGCTCATCCAGTCCCCAGTAGAGTGGAGTCGTCCAGAACGCGGGTGCAGGGATGTGCTGAAAATGTTCAGGCGGATTTTCAGGCAGCGTAATTTTGTCGATGGGGTAAAGATCAAAATACTTCTTTGGTGCTATGTACGGACAATGCGGTCGGAAAAATCCGGCGCCAATGAAGAACGGTTCATCTTTGTGCTCTTTCAACAACCGAATGGTTTCAAGAGCGATCAGTCCATCAGTCTGCGCTTCATCCGGACCGTCTGCGGCGAGGAAGGAAAGTGAACTGCCAAGTCCGCGCGTAGGCGTATAGCTGGTCAGCAGATGTTCTTCTCTTTTGTCACGCCCTGCCGGATTGATTACCTGGTCCCAGGATTGCGGATCATCGAGGCCGTCCGTCCCGATATCGCTGGGAACGCCATAGTGAAACATTTTCCCGACCCGTGCAGAAAAATACCCGTGATTCTTAAAGAATTCAGGAAGCGTAGCAACGGTAGGGATATTGTCGCGAAAAACAGTCTTCAGGTCGAATACGCGCGTTGTATCCGGACGCAGGCCGGTCAACATGGACACCCGACTTGGATTGCACAACGGATACTGGTTGTAGGCATGTTTGAAAGTGACTCCCATACGGGCAAGCCGATCAAGATTGGGCGTCTGCACGAGCGGGTGGCCATAAGGTCCAATGCGCGCATTCAAATCGTCGGAGGCGATGAAAAGGACATTGGGTTTGCGCAGATCACGCTGTGGGTGTGCTGTATGGCCTGCAATCAAAAGGAACAGAAGAGCAGCGAAGGCGACACGACGCCTGAATGGTGGATGGTGCATGAGCAACGGATTTTAGCTTACGCATATTAACGAATTCCCGGGCGCCATTCAACTTTCAATTCGAATTTTCACCCACGTGACTCTGACCAACGCATCAAGGACATCCGCTAGCCGCCCGGCTTGCCAACATATTTGAGATATTCCTCTGCCATCACCCGAACATAGACATTTGAACTCTCCAACCTTTTTCTTGCGGTTGCAATAACCGCAGACGACTGTACGGGTGCATACTTCAACACTTGCAATACCTTTGCGGAAAACCATTCATTTTCGATGTGTACGTCGGGCTCGAGCGCGGCGTACAGCGTATCAGAAACATAGCGAAGGCCTTTCAGTGCATTCACCATTCGCAGTCGCAATTCGTCTGGTGCACCGACGTAAGCATCTGCCAAGCCCGACTGCACATCCCGTTTTTCAAGCGCGATATGGGGAATCGACCTAAGGGCGAGGCTTTGCAGATTCGGGTCACTGCCCTGCCGTAGCCCCTTAAGGACCAGCGGCGTCAATTTGTCGGCCTGTTGAATTCGCGCGTTAGCAAACAACTCAAGAAGAAAAAGAACCAGTTTGTTATTTGCGGTTGTTAGTATCCGGTCCGTCAGTGTTCCCTGCTGCAACACCTCTACCGTCAAATTGGCCAACTGTGCTTTTTCTCCAACATGCACAAGGTGCCAAAGCGTATAGGTGGTATAGACCGCATGTGCAACCGCTTCGGAAGCGATCTCCCTCCGCGTGGCGCCCGATGTCACATCCGGACTGTTCCCGGTCCCCTCACCTATTGCTTGCGTCGGTCCGTTCGTAAGGTCTTCCAACTTGTATTCCCGCAACACGGACCAGTCGTTGGCGAGAATGTCGACAAGCTTCTGATAATCCGCGGCTGAAAAGGTCGTGTGGTCAGTTTTCGTAAGGTGTTCGCCGTATACTTCGAGTCCAAAAAAATCTCCGGTCAAGTCCCAATACACGCCGATGTCGACCGCTTTGCACTCACCTGTCAGGCATACCGGCGTTTGTATTCTTCGATACCAATACAAAAGACAGTTTTCATCCTCCATTGCCATTATGTCGACGCTCTCCCCTCCGTCATCCAGAATGGAAAAGTGCCCGGACACCGGCATGATGCTGACCTCCCTCAAGGCAGGGCTCTTGTAGAAAACGCCATCAGTTGAAGTCAGGACAGCGCCAAGAAGAACCACCAACAGCTTCGAAATCATGTCATCACATTATTGAGCTTTCAACAAACCGGACCGATCATTTAGGATCTTACCTATACTTCCACTTCCTTCACCAGCTTTCGCACCGGAGCTGGGAACGAAAGTTTTTCAACGTATTGTTTCCATTCGGGCGCGTCATACCCTAAATCTTTTCCGGTCACATCTTTTAGTTCGGAAGCAGCGAACGACTTGAAACTGTAGTGTGTATCTGTCAGATATTGCGTCAGCAAATCGTAACCGACCCTTGATCCACACCGGGCCATCGCTGCTGCGATTGATACTTCGAGGAGTCCTCCAAAAACGCGCCACCTGACATTGGTGTAGTCTTCTGTTTTGAAATTGCCGATATGTTCATCTTTTAGCAACTTTTCAAATCCCGCAATAAACGACTCGTGCGGCAGGCGTTCGGCATAGAAGCAAAGGTTCATGATCCGGTTGTAGAACGGGACGATCTTCAGATCGATCCTGTTGTCGTAATAGCCATTTGAGCGCTTCACCATTCCGCCCCCCGATTCCGTGTTTTCCAGGATATGCTGTATCGTTTTGTTCGCGGAGGGATCTCCACTCATGGCAAGTAAGCCGATGTTCTGATTGATTCTCCAGAATAAGCCTTCGAGCACATTTTTTTCACGCCCCCTGATAAAGTCATAGTCGTCGACATAGCCACCCGGGTAGCCCTCTGCTAACTCCTGATTAAACATCTCTTTGAGTTCCGACTCGATCAGGTCATTGCCATTGGCGTTTCCAAACCAGGCGAGTGCTTTCGCTACAAGTAACTTTCCTTTGGTCTCAACAGGTTCCCTGCAGTAGTCTATCAAAACCGGAACAGCTTTCGCCTTGTCGAGCTTGCTCACTTCATACAGGTATTCCCTTTTCCCAGCAGCCAGATTTTCAACGCGTCGGGCGATTTCCTCTGGATTGTTCTGATGGCCTTGCGTGCCCTTGCGGGTGTAATCAGCAGGGAGGTACCCCATCGCCGCCCAATTCTTTTGCAACTCAGACACGTCATATCCACGAGGCTGCTGATTCTTAAGTGACAGATCGGCGGCAATGTGGCCGGTGAAGTAACCGAGCACGATAATGTCGGCACTCATTCGTGTAAACTGAAGGGCATTTTGCGTCTGGCTGATGCCACGGCCTGAAATGAGAAGGCCGTCCAATCGCTTTGGAACAATACAACGATAGGGAATTTCAACGACGACATCGTTGGAGTGTGGCAGTAGAAAACCACATTTAGAAAATTCGGAAGCACCCACATTGTGGGGATCAAAATCGCTGCTCGCCATCGAGATGACGTCATCAAAGTGTGTCCCTTCGGCTACGTCAATAAAGGTGAGCACATACGCTCCGGTTATGCGGCGTGATTCACGGACAGAAAGGTATGGGTGAAAGTCATAGAAATGCGCCTCGTAGTGAGAGATAAACAAACCACGCTGCAATTCTGATATTCGGGTATTGTCAATGATATCGTAATCGCGATTCGCCACCGATGGCATTTTGACGCCCGGAATATCCCATTGACTGTAGTTTTGTGTTTCACCCGTGCGTGCATTTCCGATCTTGTACGCAGCACCGGCAAATGCGGCAATGTCACCGTCACCAGTCGCATCGATCGTCACGTGTGCAGCGATGGTCTCGAGTTTTCCGTTCCGGCATATGAGAATCCCTTTCACCTGATTTCCGTTGACGAGCGTATCACACATCATTGCTCCGGACAGAAAGCGACCGCCCGCATCCAGCAGTGATTGCAGATGATAGAACTTTCGCCCTGTCTTGTTATTCATGTTCGTCTCGAAGGCGAGTCCTTCAGCATCCTCGTTTTGCTTCTTGAAAAAAGTGTTCTCTGTTAACCCATGGTAGTAACTCATCACGCCGCCCATCGTCTTCGTACCACCGAGGTCGTTAAAGTAATCGACAACGATCGTGCTCGCACCCTTCTCCGCCGCCCCCATAGCGGCGAACGCACCCCCTGTGCCGCCACCGGCGACGAGCACCTGACATTGCTCTTTATGGGGGATAAAGCGATCAAAATCAAAGGTCACCTTTTGCAATGGAACCGAAAGGCCAGGCTCTTCGACCGACGAAGTCTTCAATGCTCCATAGGGAATTTCCGCACCAATCGCTAGCAACCGCTCCGGCGCCGATTCCCTGCGCGCGTATTGAATGTTTCCCGCTAGCGTCCTCGCGTCCCGTTCAACAGCAAGTATGCTCGAACAGCTAAGGTCGCCACCCGGCGCACTCAACATGTGATAGCCTTGCAATGTTGGCGTCGGCAATGTAGAATGGTCGAGAACGTAAGACGCCTCCAGGGGGAATTGCACGATCTCAGCGTTTTTCAGCGAAGGGTCCAGCGTACGAAGGTTTCGTCCCAACGCAGCAGCTATCAGTCTACCCTGCTGTTCGATCTCCTCAGGCTGCTGCGATTTTACTGCAAAGGCATACTCAGCAAACACCTGACTTTGCGACAGCTTCCCGGGATGCAGCCGTAGTTTGTTTTGCGCAATGCCGAGCGATGTCGGAACCGACAGTTCTTTCGCCGGAGGATTGTCTGCCTTGGCCAGCTCCAAGACGAAAGAGGCCCGCTCGACTTTGAAAGGTGAATTCAAAAGCTGTCTCGAGAACAATAACTGATCCGTGGTATCGACAAAGCTTTTGCATTTTACACTATGAAGCCCATGCTTACCTGCCAGTAGCACCCCCTGAACACGTTTCTTGTCAGCAAGGATACCGCAGACGTCAGTCATCAGCAGCACATGGATGTTGCTCAGCAATAAGTTTCGCAAAAAGCCTTTGCGGATACTGCCAGAAAAAAGAAGTATTTCGTCGTCAAGTCGGCTGCCTCCGGGCGCCTGGCCATTCTTGTTTTGAATTTCTCCACGCTCACCTTCCGGAAAAAATAACTGAAGGAGTTGAGGTGTAAGCTTTTCAAAGCCATTCACGCCAAGCCACAACTTGCGCTTCGCGGCAAAATCGAATCCAGGGCTAGACCTTCTGTCGACCACCAGCACCTTCCTGTTGTTCTTTGCAGCTTCCATCGCTACGAAGTATCCGGCAAGGCCTGCACCGTTGATGACGACGTCGTAAGTATCGAAGTTGGATGGCCCGGAAAACTGCCGGTTGATTTCCGCAAATGCCTTATTGTTAAACAGTGCGGGGGTCATCAACACCGCACCCGTAGCCGGCAGGGTGATGCCCAAAAAATCTCTCCTTTTTATATTTGTATTCTCAATCTCCGACCAGCGTTTTTCCCGTCAGTCTTACCTTGTAGATGTAAAACATCGCATATACGGAAAGTGCAAAGGCCACAACAATGCCCGTCCAATACGAAATATCGGCAGGCAGGTGGAAGCCTTCCGGCGCTTGTAGCAGATATGACACCACAACGGTTGTCATAAATATTGAGGGGATAAGCGTGACCCAATAATTCTTGCGTTCCCGGATAAGGTAGGCTGTGATGGTCCACAACACCACCGTAGCCAGCGTCTGATTGGTCCATGCGAAATATCGCCATACAATACCAAAGTCGATCAGCGTCAGGACGTAACCTGCGGCAAAGAGGGGGACGGTAATGAACAGTCTGTTCTTGATCGGTCCCTGTTTATAACGGAGAAAGTCAGCAACGATAATGCGTGCGCTTCTGAAGGCGGTGTCGCCCGACGTGATCGGGGCCGCGACGACGCCAAGTAAAGCGAGAAAGCCGCCAAGCGTTCCAAGCAGAGAAATCGAGATATCATTGACAACAAATGCCGCGTTACCCTGGTTTTGTACCATCACGTCGTTGAGTCCGGAAGTACCCCCGTAAAAGCACATTCCAACCGCCGCCCAGATCAGGGCTACAATTCCTTCTGTGATCATAGCACCATAGAAAATCGGACGCCCCTGTTTTTCGTTGGTCATGCACCGTGCCATCAATGGCGACTGAGTAGCATGGAAACCGGAGATGGCACCACACGCTATCGTGATAAACACCATTGGAAAGATGGGAAAGGCGTCTGGATCGTGATGCTGATTCCCGAGGCTTGCCCACGTTAACTCGGGAATAGGCAACCCTCGCCCTACCATCACAACGCTGATGCCCACCGCCATAAAAAGCAGTGCAAATCCAAAAACCGGGTACAGTTTGCCGATAATCTTGTCAACGGGCAGCAAGGTAGCGAGCACGTAATAGGCAAAGATCGCCCATATCCACATCGTCATGCCGGCAAAATTCCCTGTCATGTCGTCGAGAATTTTCGCCGGTCCCATGATGAACACGGCGCCCACCATTATCATCAGAACAACGGTAAAAAGCCGCATAAACTGCTTGACACCCGGACCGAGATAGATGCCCGAAATCTCTGAAATGCTTTTTCCTTTATGCCTGAGCGAAAGCATTCCTGAAAAATAATCGTGCACCGCACCGGCGAAGATGGAGCCAAGGACGATCCACAGAAAAGCCACCGGCCCCCACATGGCTCCGGCGACAGCACCGAATATCGGGCCGAGTCCGGCGATATTCAGGAACTGGATCAAGAAAATTTTCCATGCCGGCATGGCGACAAAATCAACACCATCGGCTTCCGTGATCGCCGGCGTCTTACGCGCAGGGTCGATTACAAAAATTCTTTCGACCACTTTAGAATACACAAAATAGCCGAGCAACAAGGCAGCGATAGAGACAAAAAAAGTAATCATAGGCTAAGGCAATATTTCCCTTCAGGGAATATCAAAAGTAATCAAATTTCAGCATCCCGTGGTACCGTTGACAAAAAAGCCGTCACCTTGCTGCTGTTTGGAAATCTCTCTTTCCGTCAAGCTTGTGCCTTTTCGCGTACTGCGCCATACGCCTTATGATTTCTAAAATATACCGGTATTGTCCTGGTTGTCCTTATCGGAATTTCCTAATGTCTAATCTCGCGACACCACAGCCGCTGGCCTTCGCGCCACACCCTTGTGACCGGTAAGGTCATCACCCAATTCACGTCTGTATTGATCGGCCAGCGCTGTCAGTTCCCGGACAACATCCGGAAACTGGTTCTGTACATCGAGCGTCTCGCCCGGATCCGTTCGAAGATCGAACAAGGCAAGTTCTGTTGTATCTGATGGCTGAGGCGCGGGCCATCCATCATAACCCGGCGGATTCTTCTTGTAGGTTCTGTGCACGTGCGGAAAGACCAGCTTCCAATTATCCTTCCGAATTGCTTCAAGACTGTTTTTATGATAATAGTAGACAAAATGCTTGCGTGGGCTGACATCTGTTTGACCGAACCACAGCGCGGAGATATCAACGCCATCAATCTTCTTAGCAGGCAATGCCGCTCCACATATTTTGGCGATCGTTGGCAATAAATCTATTGTAGATGCGAGCTGATGACTAATGGTTCCGGCTGGAACCTTGCCTTCCCATCGCACTATACAAGGCTCGCGTTGTCCTCCCTCAAAAGATGTTCCCTTTCCTTCACGCAAACCACCGGTACTTCCTGCGTGATTCCCGAAATTTAGCCACGGTCCGTTGTCGCTTGTCACGACCACCAATGTCTTTTTGTTAAGATTCAATTCATCGAGCGTTCGCATAATTTCGCCGATCGACCAGTCTAACTCCATCATCACATCACCGTAAAGTCCCGCCTCGCTTTTTCCCGCAAACTTGTCAGATACGGCGAGCGGCACATGAGGCATCGAATGCGCCATATAAAGGAAGAAAGGCCGTGTGCTATTCTCACGAATAAACCGGCACGCCCTTTCCGTATAGATTGTAGTGAGCTCCGATTGATCCTCGAGCGTTTTGATTTCCCGGATCACGCGGTTACCTTCTATGAGTGGCAACGGAGGGTACCATGCCTTGCGATGATCAGGGTCTGTCACGGGTGTGCCGTCATAATCAACGGCCCACATATCGTTGGAGTAAGGCAGCCCGAAGTATTCATCAAATCCCTGCTGAAGGGGCAGGAAGGGTACTTTGTCGCCGAGATGCCATTTACCCACTATGCTGGTACGATAACCCTCGGCCTTGAGGATTTCGGCCAGCGTCTCCTCGTCGGGGTTCAGTGCAATCTTGCTCGACGGATTCAGCGCGGCGTAGAGTCCGATGCGGTTGGGATAACATCCGGTGAGCAAGCCAGCACGCGAAGCACTACAGACGGCTTGCGCCGCATAAAAATTCGTGAACCGCATGCCTTCTGAAGCCAGCTTGTTGGTATGGGGCGTCTCATATCCAAAGCCACCGTAACTCTCGAGGTCTCCGTATCCCATATCGTCCATAAAGATGATGATGACGTTGGGACGTTCCTGCGCTTTCAAGTGAGAGGCACGGGGCCCGAAAAATGACAGGAAGAGGACCAGGGCAAGGTATTTGGTCATGATTGAGTTGTCAGGTTAATATTTAAAACAATATCATCGATGTTATCTGATCGATTCCTCGGGCAATTCAGTTTTAATCCCCTCGTCCAACGGCATGCGGTCAGGTACGGCTCCGGCAGCGCGAATCAATTCGGTCAGCTGCCCTTTCAAATCCTTTAGCTGGTCTGCATATTTGGGATCATTAATCAGATTATGATTTTCCTCCGGATCGACCGCAAGATGATAAAGTTCTGCCATGTGTCGGTCCGCCCCGCCGTCGCCAGGCGGATAGTGGATGTATTTCCATTCGTCGGTCCGAATTCCCCGAACGTTCGGCGTGTACGGAAATTGTTTTTCATAGTTGTACTCGTAGTACCACGCCTTACGCCAATTGGCGGTATCGCCATGCACGAGACGTACGAACGACTGCCCGTGTATATTTTTCAGTGGAGGGGCCTGGCACAATTCGAGAATGGAAGGTGCGATGTCTAATGTTAATACCTGCTTGTTCACCACTACCGGTTCGTCGACCGGGGTAAGCCCGGGAAAACGAACAATCAGCGGAATGCGAATACTGGGCTCGTGCATGGTGCGCTTGTCGACCATGCCATGCTCCCCGTTCAACAACCCGTTGTCGGAGGTGAAGACAAAAATGGTGTTCTCGAGCTGCCCCATCTCCTTAAGGGTCCGATAGATCTCACCCACGCTTTCATCGACAGAGAGCAGCGTACCCCAGTAGGCACGGACCATCGCCTGAAAATCCTTCACAGCTTCTGGCGACGAATCGGGAAATGAATCACGCCACTCGAACAAAGGCCCGTATATGCCGTGCCAGGTGGGCAACCGTTGCTTGATCCACTCTGGCTTGTCCTCAAGGTCGAACGCATTTTCGGGATACGAAATCTGAACCGTATCAAACGCGTTGGCGTACTTCGCTTCGGGGGTATAAAAACTATGCGGCGCCTTGTGGCCCAGCATGAGCAAAAAGGGTTTGGACCGGTCTTTCATCAACCAGTCTTTCGCCATGTCAGTGACAACGGTCGTATAGTATCCTTTTACGACCCGCGCTCCGGCGCCGTTAATATTAAATTCAGTATCGAAATAATTTCCCTGTCCTTTATGTGTGACGAAGAAATCAAAGCCTGGGCGGGGATTGTCATTCTGTTCACCCATATGCCACTTGCCGATATAAGCGGTTTCATAGCCAATGGACTGCAACACCCCCGGGAAAGAAGCAAGATCATTCGGATACTCCGTAAAATTGTTGACCACACCGTGGGCATGTGCGTATAGTCCGCTGAGAATAGATGCACGGCTTGGTGAGCATAGCGAGGTCGTACAAAAATAGTTGCTGAAGTACACCCCCTCGGAGGCGAGCTTATCAATGTTCGGTGTCCTAAGCGAAGGATTCCCTGCAAAGCCAAGGGCATCCCATCGCTGGTCGTCGGTGATAATAAACACCACATTGGGATGTTCAATATTTTCGGATTGTCGGTTACCACATCCGGCGAGAACCAACAGGAGCATTAATGCAGACCAAAAACAGGCGCAGCGCCTTGTGATTGAATTGCGGGGAACCGTCAGAACAAGGCGGCGCCATAGTGTCAAAAGTGTCTTCCTTTTCACCATATCGTGCAAAATTCTTGTTACAGTAAGCTAATGATTATGCAATAAATGAAATACGCAACTTGATATCAAATTTGGCAGCGATCATGTCTCATCATTCGTCTGGCATGGGCCTCAGGTTGCTTGTCAGGACCCTGGATGGCACCGCGTCACGACGCTGGAGTTGTTCCCTCGATCTTATTCACAACCGCACGTGCGCATCGTTCGCCGTCCATTGCGGCAGAGACGATCCCTCCGGCATAGCCTGCACCTTCACCACATGGGAACAGCATCTTCACTTGCGGATGTTCCAGCGTGTGGTCGCGCGGAATTTTCACAGGCGATGACGTGCGACTTTCGACGCCGACCACCTGAGCGTCATTCGTATAGTATCCCTTCATTCTTTTCCCGAAGGCAACAAAGGCTTCGCGTAGCGCCTGATGAATAAAGGGAGGAAGCAACTCGCCCATATCGACCGAGGCCAGTCCCGGTTGATACGAACTTTCCAGCAGATGCGTCGATACCTTTCGCTCGACAAAATCGACAAGCCGTTGTCCGGGTGCGCGTTGTGTACCTCCCGCCAACGTGCAAGCCAAGCGCTCGATGGCGGACTGAAAAGCAACACCTGCGAGCGGACCCTGGCTGGCATATGGCACAAAATCCGCCGTCTCCACGGCAACCACAATCCCAGAATTGGCAAAAGGGGAATCACGACGGGAAGGGCTCATGCCATTGACCACCACTTCGCCCGGCGCCGTTGCCGCAGGCACAATGAATCCACCGGGACACATACAAAACGAAAATACTCCGCGTTCGTGCCCGGCGGTTACTGTCTGGTGTACGAGCGCATAGGAGGCCGCCGGCAACCAGGGACCGCGATCGTCGACGCAGTGATATTGAATCCGGTCAATCAGCGGTTGCGCATGCTCAATACGGAGGCCAAGCGCAAAAGGCTTTGGTTCCATCGCAATCTTCCGCTTGTGCAACAAGGTGAAGATGTCGCGTGCGGAATGTCCTGTTGCTAGTATGACGCCTTCTGCCTGTATCCGATCGCCTGATGCGAGCACAACGCCGCGCATCACATCGCTGTCAATGATAAAGTCCGATACTTTTGTATCAAAGTGAACTTCGCCTCCGCAGTCGAGAATCGTCTTTCGCAGTTCCACGACCAGTTTCGGTAGCTTATTCGTTCCTATGTGGGGATGTGCATCGAAAAGGATATCCTCCCTGGCGCCGTGCGCAACCAATGCTTCAAGCACCTTTCTTACATCGCCCCGTTTTTTTGATCTTGTGTAAAGCTTGCCATCGGAATACGTACCCGCACCTCCTTCACCAAAACAATAGTTCGATTCCGGATTGACAATGCCGTCTTTATTGATCGCCGCAAGATCGCGCCGGCGCGTCTGGACATCGCTTCCTCTTTCAAAAACGATCGGTTTGTACCCCAGTGAAATCAACTCAAGGGCGGCAAACAAGCCGGCCGGGCCTGCACCTACAATGATCACACGCTTCTTGTCATGTACTTGCTGATACCGCAATGAGATGTTCGTAGGAGGCGTGACTTCCCCTGCATCGTATACTTCACACTGCAAGTGCACGCGCACTTTCCTTCCGCGGGCATCAATCGAACGCTTGACGGGTCGCACCCACGCACCGCCATCCTGCTTCAACCCCAGACGCTCGTAGAGAATCGCGGGAAACAGTGAGGCATTAAAGGCCTCCTCCGGTGAAAGATCGATATGGGTGATATGCATGGCCGGTTGTTCGTTGACGATTCCCTTGGATTGCCGGGCAAATTGCGACGTATTGCGATAACGGCCAAACGCCGATCGCTAAAGGCCGGAAAATGAGTAACTTTACCGAAACGCAGTCGTCCATCAACTCCAAACAAATATGCCCGCTCAACAGGAAGCCAAAATGAAGACAAGAAAAGCACCCACGCAGGACGTCTTCCATCATCCCGATTTTTATCAAGTCGACGCAATGTTGACAGAGGAGCAAACGCTCGTGCGTGACGCTATGCGCAATTTTGTAAAGAAGGAAATAACGCCGTTTATCGAAGACTGGGCGCAGCGTGCACATTTTCCTCAAGAGATTGTCAGGAAGTTCGGGGGTATCGGTGCGTTTGGCCCTACCCTTCCGACCGAATATGGTGGCGGAGGTCTTGACTACATCAGCTATGGCCTCATCATGCAGGAGATTGAACGCGGCGATTCAGGAATGCGCTCGACGGCTTCCGTCCAGGGATCGCTCGTCATGTACCCGATCTACACATTTGGCAGTGAAGAACAGCGCAAGAAGTTCTTGCCCAAACTCGGCTCCGGCGAATGGCTGGGATGCTTTGGACTTACGGAACCCGATTTCGGTTCGAATCCAGGCGGTATGGTCACTAACTTTCGGGATATGGGTGACCACTATTTACTCAACGGCTCGAAGATGTGGATCTCCAATTCGCCAAAAGCGGATGTAGCCGTGGTGTGGGCGAAGAACGAGCAAGGGCGGGTACATGGGCTTATCGTCGAACGGGGATTTGAAGGATTCTCCACGCCGGAAACGCATGGCAAGTGGTCGCTGCGTGCAAGCACAACGGGTGAGCTGGTGTTTGATAATGTTAAAGTCCCGAAAGAAAACCTGCTACCTGGCAAGAATGGGTTGGGCGCACCGTTGATGTGTCTCGACTCGGCCCGCTATGGCATTGCCTGGGGCGCAACGGGGGCCGCCATGGATTGCTACGAGTCAGCGCGGCGCTATGCACTGGAGCGAATCCAGTTTGGAAAACCGATCGCCTCCTTTCAGCTCGTTCAGAAAAAACTGGCCGAAATGCTCACAGAAATCACCAAAGCGCAGTTACTCAACTGGCGCCTGGGGGTACTGATGAACGAAGGCAAAGCAACAAGCGCTCAAATTTCCCTGGCGAAAAGGAACAACGTGCACATGGCGCTCGACATCGCCCGCGAGGCGCGCCAGGTCCACGGCGCGATGGGCATTACAGGAGAATTTTCCATCATGCGGCATATGATGAACCTGGAATCGGTCATCACCTACGAAGGAACACATGATATTCACCTGCTGATATTGGGGAATGAGATCACAGGGATCCCGGCGTTCTCGTGAATCGTGAATCGTGAGTCGTGAGTCGTGAGTCGTGAGTCGTGAGTCGTCAACTCACCACTCACCACTGACCACTGACCACTGACGTCTCACGCTCACTACTGCACATACGCGGTGAACGTCAATCGCTGTACGGGATTTTTGGGGTCATTGGAGTAAAATGAGATCGCCTTGTTCTGCGTGCCGAGGCGGTCCAGCGGATGAAAGGTGATTTTCAGAATGCTGCTTTCCCCCGGTTTCAGTGATGTTTTTTCCACGGATGCGGTGATGCATGAACAGTTAGGCTGAATGGATTTCAGCACAAGCTCCTGGCGGCCGGTATTCGTAAACAACACTTCTCGTACCGTTCCAGCATCTCCCTGAATGTTGCCAAAATCAAGCGTGTACGAATCGAATGTCAGCCGCGGTGCCCTGGCCAGTTCAGCCGGCGTCATCTCTGGGAAAAAGTCTTCCAATGTCGCGTAGACAGAAAATGATTTGACCGGATCGCTTGCATCATCGGTCTCAATTTCCACATTATCAGACTGGAAGCCGTACTGATTCTTCAGACCGCCGTTGTAGCTGATTCTTACCACGCCCCGCGCACCCGGTTGGACCGTTCTGGGGTCAACATCCACGTTGATATACGGTGGATGCACAAACTTGCCCGTAAAATTAAGCGGACTTTCGCCACCATTGATAAACGGAAATTCCCGGACGACACTTTCGTCTTTCACATATACCCTTCCCATGTTAAACGATCCGACCTTCATCCGCATGTTTCCCATTGAAACGGGGTAGTCCGCGGCCGTTGGTTTCTCGCTGTTTGTGACCTCACCCTTGATGTGCAGGGTAATGGTCTCCGTGCCAAGGTCGGTTGTGACCGTGAGCGATTTTGAGAAAAATCCCGGGCGTCCCTTCGGGTCATAGCTGGCCTGGATGTAACCTTCACCACCGGGAGCGATGACTTCTTTGGACCAGCCCGGAGTCGTACATCCGCACGAGGCTTGCACCCGCACAATCTTCACCGGGCGTGGGCTTTCGTTGGTAAACACAAATTCGTGGGTAACGGGACCGTTGTTCTCCTCCACCAATCCAAAATCGTGTGTCTCTTCCCGAAATTTGAGTTGCTGCGCCTGCTGGGCGAGCGTCATTGCGAAAACGGACAGAAACAGCAACACAAAGACCGTTCTTTTCATAGATGCGTTATTTGACACAAAATTAACGAATCCTACGACATTTAATTTTGCCGCTTCGATGAATATGTCGCGGTGCATTACCGCTTGAGCCTACATTTTATTTTCTTTGCAGGATTATGTCAAGAATTTTAACAGGAATCCAGAGTAGTGGGCGTCCGCACCTGGGGAACTTACTCGGGGCTATCATACCCGCCATAAAACTATCTCAACAATCCGGCAATGAGTCGCTTTTCTTTATTGCCGACCTCCACTCACTCACAACGATCAAAGATGCCGACACGCGTATCGACAACGTTCGCGCCGTAGCGGCAGCGTGGCTGGCCTTTGGTTTTGACACGGATAAGAACCTGCTCTACCGCCAATCGCGGATTCCGGAAGTTTGCGAGCTCGCGTGGTACCTCAACTGCATCACGCCGTTCCCCATGCTCGCGAACGCACACTCCTTTAAGGATAAGTCGGAGCGGCTCGCCGATGTCAACGCCGGGCTCTTCACCTATCCTGTCTTGATGACGGCCGACATCATCCTGTACGATGCCGAGTTCGTCCCCGTGGGAAAGGATCAGCGCCAACACGTCGAGATTGCACGTGACATCGCCTCTTCGTTTAACAATCAGTACGGCGAAACGTTCGTCGTTCCCGAATCCAGAATTGAAGAACAGGTCATGACCATCCCGGGAACCGATGGTCAGAAAATGAGCAAGTCATACGGCAATATCATTGATATTTTCCTACCCGAAAAAGAACTGCGCAAGCAAGTGCTCTCCATTGTGACCGATAGCACTCCGCTCGAAGAACCGAAAAATCCGGACACCGACAACGTGTTCGCTATTTACACCCTCGTGGCCACCGAAGAAGAACAAAAGGCGATGCGCGAAAAATATCTCGCCGGAAACTATGGCTACGGCCACGCGAAACAAGAACTGTTTGAGCTGTTACTCCGGCGCTTCGCCAAAGAACGCGAGGCATTCGACTTCTACATGAGCAACCTGGAGGCACTCGAACAAAAACTCGAACAGGGAGAAGCAAGAGCACGCATCATCGCACACGAAGTACTCCAACGCGTCAGAAAAAAACTAGGCTTCGGCTAAGTTGTAAGTTTTAAGTTGTAAGTTGTAAGTGGCCCCTGAAATCCCTTTCAACTCACCCCTCACCAGCGGTCCAGACAACCTCCCGTTTCTCGGTACCAACAGTCAGGATCAGCCGCGGTGGATTGGTTACCAGAATGAGGCGTGTATCCTTGCCCGGGAATTTGTCAGTCTCCACCGGCACACCCTTTCCGAGGTAGGCGATGGGCATCAGCACGTCATTCTCAGGACAGACATCGTCGTGAACAGCCTGCAGTGCTTCTTCCAGATAGTCTCCATGCTTTTCCTGAAGGTCGTCCTCCAGATCGTGTAGTTTCTCCTCGAGATCATCGTATTTTGGATTGCTGTAGTCCAGTTTGTCCAGTTCAGCCTTGGTTCTTTCGATTTCGCGAAGCTCCGCATCAAGTTCCTTTAAGTTCATACGACTTTTTTTTGTAAATATTAGAGAATTAATGGAATAACAAAAGGCATACCGCAAAAGCCGGCACTATTATTTGCTGTAGATCCATTGACACCCGCTCAGGCTGATCCAATCTTATTCTTGGGTTCGTTGAAACAACGACGCGCATACGTTTGGTGCCGGCCATTTCAACACCCTGCCGTGGAACAGGCTTTGCGTGGAAATTTGTAATATTGGGACCGCTTGTCACCGGTATCACAGGGGTCGTCCTGCAGGCGATTCAAAGAATGGTGCGAGACTGGTGCCACGCTGGAAGCTTAACATACAAATCGTTTCATCCTATTTTTTTCTAACATATGTCGCTAATAGAACAGGTTCAAAAGAAAGCAAACGAATGGCTGAACAGTCCGGTCATCGATTCAAAAACAAAAGAGCAGGTGGCTTCCCTCCTAAGCGACGAAGATTCAAAGACGCTGGTCGACAGTTTTTATAAGGACCTTGAATTCGGCACAGGCGGCCTGCGGGGTGTCATGGGGCCGGGGTCGAACTGCATGAACCGCTATACCGTGGGTACCGCTACGCAAGGCCTCGCCAATTACCTGAAGCAGACACATGGTACGAAGGACATACGCGTTGCCATTGCGCATGATAGCCGCAACAACAGTGGTTTTTTCGCCAGGGTCGCCGCTGACGTGCTCTCCGCGAATGGCATTCACGTTCACCTGTTTTCAGAACTGCGCCCAACTCCGCTGCTTTCATTTGCCATACGCTATTTGAAATGTGATTCGGGCATCGTCATCACCGCCTCACATAATCCAAAGGAATACAACGGATTCAAGGTGTACTGGAACGATGGTGCGCAAGTAGTTCCGCCGCATGACAAGAACATCATCTCGGAAGTCAAAAAGATCTCTTCCTTTGACCTGATCAACTTCAACGCAGACCAAACACGTATCCACACGATCGGCCCGGAGGTGGAAGACGCCTACTATGCCGAAGTAGAAAAACTGATCCCCAACAAGGCCACCATCGCGAAATACAAAGATATACCACTGGTTTACTCCAGTCTCCATGGCGCAGGCATTACGATGGTGCCGGAGTGTCTGAGGCGCCTCGGCTTCACGAACTTGCACGTCGTGGCAGCCCAGGAGAAGCCGGACGGAAATTTTCCCACTGTGCAGTCGCCAAACCCGGAAGAGCAGTCGGCCATGGAAATGGTGATCAACAAAGGCAAGGAAGTGGACGCTACCATGGTGATGGCAACGGACCCTGACACCGATCGCGTCGGCATTGGCGTACGCAAGGCCGACGGAGAATTTATTCTGCTCAACGGAAATCAGGCGTTCAGCCTGATGATGTACTTCATTCTCAAAAACCTTGAAAGCACCGAGAATGCTTACGTGGCCAAAACCATTGTCACCACGGAACTCGTCGACACGATGGCGGAAGCCATGGGCATTGCCTGCTACAACACACTCACTGGCTTCAAATACATCGCGGCACTGATGGGCCAGTTGGAGGGCCGTGAACGTTTCATCGCGGCAGGTGAGGAAAGCTACGGATACATGGTCGGCGACTTTGTCCGCGACAAGGATGCGGTGTCCGCCTGCGCTTTCTTTGCGGCAATGGCCGCCGCCAGTGCTGAAAGAAAAAAGTCGTTGTACGACTGGCTGATCGACATGTATGTTGAATATGGCTTCTTTAAGGAACACCTGGCCACGCTTACAAAAAAAGGCCAGCAGGGTGAACAGGAGATCAAGGCCATGATGGAGAAGTTCAGGAACAATCCCCCATCGGAAATTAACGGAAGCAAAATGGTCCGGATGCGCGACTACAAGTCGCTCGAAGAGACCGATCTCACTTCCGGGGCAAAAACAAAACTCGATTTTCCCGTCTCCGATGTGCTCCAGTTTTTCCTTGAAGACGGGTCAAAAGTGTCCGTGCGCCCATCGGGTACAGAACCAAAAATAAAGTTCTATATCGCCGTGCATGCCCCCCTTTCCTCTGCCAAAGAATTTGATCACATAGACCGTGAACTGGAAGCACGCATCGAAGCGATCAAGTTAGCAATTGGAAATTAGAAATTGGAAGTGTGAATGACGAATCTCAATACCTACTCCCTAATGCCTAGTGCCCAATAACCAATGACTAATGACCAATGACCAATACCCAATGACCAATGACCAATGACCAATAACCAATGACTAACGACCAAACCTGATGAGTGAAGCTATCGCATCACTGGCCGGTGCCATATGGACGCCTGTCCTGTTTCTGATCATCCTCGGAGGCGTATTTTTTCTCATCCACTCGCGGTTCATTCCATACCGGTATCTGAGGCATACCATTGATATTCTGCGGGGAAAGTACAACAGCGCTGATGATCCCGGTCAGATCAACGCCTATCAGGCTCTCTCGACTGCCCTGGCATCAACGGTGGGTATGGGCAATATCGCTGGCGTTGCGGTGGCCATTTCCATTGGAGGGCCGGGCGCGCTTTTCTGGATGTGGGTCACTGCCCTTGTCGGCATGGCCACCAATTTTTACACCAGTAGTCTGGCCGTGATGTACCGCGGCAGGGACTCCGCTGGCGAAATACAGGGCGGACCGATGTATGTGATTCGTGAGGCCCTGGGACCCAAGTGGCGCCCCCTCGCCACACTGTTTGCCGTATGTTGTCTCGTGGGCTGCTTTCCGATCTTTACCGCCAACCAGCTGACCCAAACGATTATTAATATGGTGGTCTCTCCGGAGGCGATGGCGGCCACGTTCAGTGTTGCCGGGATCCAAATCGGCACGGCGCATTTCATTACAGGCGCACTACTCATGGTACTTTCGGCCATCGTGATCATTGGCGGAATAAGGCGCATCGGCTACTGGGCGGGCAACATGGTGCCTCTGATGATCGTGATCTATTTTGTGTCGGTGACGCTCATCCTGATCATCAATATAGAAAAGGTTCCTACCTATTTGTGGCTGATTGTCACCGATGCATTTTCAGCCAACAACTTCAGAGGAGAGCCCGCGCTCGGCGGCTTGCTTGGCGGGCTAATCGTTGCCGGCGTACGACGCGCGTCGTTTTCAAATGAAGCCGGTATCGGCACCGCACCAATGGCCCTCGGTGCCTCCAAAAGTACTCAGCCCATTCGCGAAGGCCTGGTGTCAATGCTGAGTCCCGCTATTGACACACTCCTCGTCTGTACGCTCACCGCACTCGCCATTCTTGTCACAGATGTCTGGCAGACGTCTTCGGCGGATGGCGTCACCCTCACAACAGCTGCCTTCGAGTCTTCATTAGGATGGATGGGAAAACTACTTTTGTCTGTCAGCGCATTCTTCTTTGCCATCACGTCGCTGTTCGCATACAGCTACTATGGGATCAAGGCGATGTCCTTTCTGATGGGGGTAGCGTCGGGCCGATATTACACCTATATTTATTTGCTCACGATTTTGTTGGGCGCCATACTGCCCATGCGCGACGTCATCAACATCATCGACATCGCTTTTGCGCTGATGGCCATTCCGACGATGGTATCGGCTTTCGTCCTGGCACCACGTGTAAAGGAAGAGTCACGTCGATATTTCAAGCGCCTTAAGCGCGCAAAGGTGCAGCACTGATTTTTCGCCGCGCGCGTGCGATGGTGCGGATGCTGATTGTCTGGCTACGTTGATTGACCGGCACAGGTGCCGACCCTTACCCGGCAAAGAGGCGCAGAAGGTCTAGACGGAGATCGCACTTGCATCGGAGGGGCGTTCTGCGTGCGGATAGTCGAAGAGCCCGTGTTCCTTGATCGCCTCTTCCACTTTGTGCGGCACAAATTTTTCCCACCCCGATTCTCCTTTTTTGATCATCGCCAGCACGTTGTCAGAAAAGATGTGCAGATTATTCACATTGGCGTCGCTGATATCTTCGAGCTTATTGTTGTCAATCAGGTATCGGAAGAGACTTTTCAGGTTCTCAGGAAGTTCTCTTTCAAAATCCTTTAGGGTGAACAGGGTATTGTCAGCGCGCAGTGCAGGATATATATAGAGTTTCACGTTGGTACCGAACAGCGAAGCAAAGCATTCCAGGATGCCTCCTCTGATTTTTTCATACGTACGCTCTTCAAAGACCTTTTGAAGGGCATAGATGCCCATCGTGATACCGATCTTCTTTCCTTTCGTAATGCGAGAGAGGTAGTCGACCAGGCGGTAGTATTCGAAATAGTTGGAGATCAACACATTTTGTCCAAGCGAGCAGATAATATCCGCGCGATGAAGGAAATCACGTTCGTCCACTTCCCCTTCCGGACTCAGGTCGTTAAGCGTCAGTTCGGATATCAGCACGATCCTGGACCGCTCGACATCCTGCTCCCGCTTGAAATGCCGGCGAGACTTCAACAGCATATCGACATTGACGACAGTGGGCGGTCGGAAACGCCCGCGCAGCACGAGCACATTTTTCTTATAGAGTTCATCGGAAGGCTGCATGACATCACCGCTGGGCCCGAACATCGCCGCCTTGGTCAGGCCATTTTTGACGAGTTTCAAGGCCATCAACCGGTTGTCAACGTGCAGGAAGTCGGGACCTGAGAGCCGGAACATATCAATTTCAACACGTTTGCCAGTAATTCCGTCGAGCAGTGACATCAAAATCTCTTCCGGTTCCCGCATAAACATACAGCCGTAAATCAGGTTAACCCCGATGACGCCCACACTCAGCTGCTGCTGCAACGGATCGTTGTCGTGCATCTTCAGGTGGATGACGCACTCGTTGGGTTCGCTCATCGGATGCAGCTGAAAGCGAAGACCCATCCACCCGTGGCCCTGATTAGTGCGCTCGTAGTTCAATGCTTCCACGGTATCCGCAAAAGCAAAAAACCGCGTCGTCTCAATACGATGCGGCAGTCTTTCGGCGAGCAATACGTACTCGTGATCAAGCATCTGCATCAACCTGGGTTCACAGACGTAGCGGTCACACACACCGTAGATCGCATCGCTGAACTTCATGTCGTATGCAGACATCGTCTTGGCAATGGTACCTGATGCACC
>CAYMWA010000006.1:25154-58552 GCA_964393795.1 uncultured Roseivirgaceae bacterium | reverse complement strand
TCACGATTCACGATTCACGATTTCCGCCCACGAAACCCATTCACTATGAAAAATACAACTACAATTAGCTTCAAAGCCATCGGATACCGGTTGCTTATGTTCCTGCTGATTTCAGGCTTTCATCAGGCCGCGCTTTCGCAGGATTTGCCATTTACGGTGCGTGGACAAGTCACGTCATCGGAAGATAACGCCGGCCTACCGGGTGTGAACATCCTGATCACCGGAACCTCCACGGGCACCACGACGGATGCAGACGGACAGTACCAACTAACGGTTCCGTCGCCGGGCAGTGTGCTGAGCTTTTCTTTCGTGGGGTTCGTCACCAAAGAAGTGACCGTACACAATCAGGCGGTGGTGAATGTCACGCTCCTTCCGGATCAGACACAACTAGGTGAAGTGGTTGTGGTCGGATATGGTACGCAGATAAAACAAAACCTGACGACGGCCATCTCGTCGGTGTCGGGAGACGATATCAAAGAAATGCCTGTGACCAACGCTGCTCAGGCGCTGATCGGACAGGTCTCGGGTGTCAATCTGCAACAGATTTCCGGTGAACCCGGCGCAGCGCCGAGCATTCGCATTCGCGGGAATGGGTCGATCAACAGTGAAAACGGACCCCTGTATGTGATCGATGGCTATCCCACTGAAGACGCAGCGCTGTTCAACGCCATTGCGCCCATTGATATTGAGAGCATCGACATCCTGAAGGATGCCGCCTCCGCCGCCATCTACGGATCACGCGCCGGAAACGGCGTCATCATCGTCACCACAAAGAAAGGAAAACTCGGCGCCCCGAAGTTCACCTTCAACGCCAATGTCGGGTTTCAGCAAGTGTCAAAGAAGTACGACATGGCCGGCCCCGAGCTCTTTGTAGAGGTAGCGCGCGAAGCCATCCTCGCCCGCGGTGGCGTGGTACCCGCCTTATATGACAACCCATCAGAATGGGTAAGAACTGATTGGCAGGATGTCATCTTCCGTACTGCGCCCATGCAGCAGTATCAATTCGGCGCTTCTGGTGCGTCCGAAAAAGTAGATTATAATGTATCGTTTGGCGTAACGGATCAGCAGGGCATCCTGCTCAATTCGTATATGAAACGGTATACGTTAAGGGCGGGCGTGAACGCGGCATTAACCGACAAACTTGACATCGGCTTCAATATCGCCCCGGCCTATTCACACAACCGCCTGCAGTCACCCGAGGGCCGTGGCGACGCCTCCGGGCCGGTAGGTGTTGTTCACATGGCGCTCAACATGCCACCCATTGTGCCCCGGTATTTCGACAACGGCGACTATTGGGTTTCCCGCCAGGATCCAGAAGCCATCACGTGGGCGAATCCTAACCTCGTCAACCCGTTAAACAAACTTGATGGGAATGAAGATTACGTTCATGACCTGACTACTACGGGAAACCTCTACCTCGCCTATGAACCCATCAAAGGGCTGAAGCTCAGGTCGACGCTGAACGCGGGTATCACCGATTCACAACGGGAACTCTACTTGCACGCGTTTCTCGGCAATGGCAACGGCAACACCGGCAACCTTTCAACGCCCAACCTCGCACAGATCGATGCCCGGCGAACGAGCAACTCACGAAAGGACCTGTACTGGTCAAACACGGCCACATACGACTTTTCGTTAAAGGATCGGCACGACTTTACCGCGCTTCTCGGCTATGACGCTTCCTACAGAACCAATACCATGATATCCGTCTTCCCTCGAACAGACGAAGACAACCCTGTTGCTTTTACCAGTACGATTATTACCAATGTGCAGGGTGCTTCCCTGATCCAGGGTGAATCGGCTAAACAGGAATACGGCTTCGACGCTTTGTTCACCCGTCTCAACTACAGTTTCGACGACAAGTACCTCTTTTCATTCTCGATACGGCGCGATCGTTCAAGTCGCTTCGGCCCTAACAACAAAGCGGGCGTCTTCCCGTCGGTATCGGCCGGATGGAATATCTCGGAAGAACCGTTTATGCAACAGGGCGGCATCGTTTCATTTCTTAAGATCCGTGGAAGTTATGGTGAAACCGGAAATGACCGCCTGAGCGGATACTATCCCTGGATCAGTACACTGTCTCCGAGTTTCGCCGTCTTCGGCAACACGGCTGTCAGGGCGCTTGGTTTCGGGCCGACAGGCTTTTCGAATGCACAACTCGGCTGGGAAAAAAACAAGCAAGTAGACGTCGGGCTTGAGACCGGCTTCTTCAATGACCGGTTGACACTGACGGTCGACTTGTATGAACGCAACAGCAACACCATTATTTCCAGCGCGGTACCCAGCCTGAACGGCAAAGCCAACTCCGTTGTGCAGAACGTCGGAAACATACGGAACCGCGGGTTGGAGATCTCGGCCAACTCGATCAATGTCGACGGCGGTAAATTCACCTGGAGGACTTCCGTTAACTTCGCGGCAAACCGCAACATGATCACTGACCTCGGCGCTGAAATGAGTTTCCTGCCGGCAGCCTCCGGTGGCACGTACTTCGGCGAGGCCATCCGCAATTACGAAGGCCGACCCATGGGCGACTTCTACATGTACATTGTGGAAGGTACGTTTAACAATGCCGCGGATGTCGAAAACTATGCAAAGCTTGGAACACAATCCATCGGTGACATTCGCTACAAAGATGTCTCGGGACCGGATGGCGTACCCGATGGAAAAATCACGACAGATGACCTGACGCTAGTGGGTAACTACCAGCCGGACTTCATTTTCGGCATCGGCAATACGCTCACGTACGGGAACTTCGATCTCAGCATCCTGCTGAACGGTTCATATGGCGGCGAGATCATCGACGCACTGCAGTTTCCTACCTCGGTAATCCGCGAACGCGAAAACATGTCGCGTAAGTCGGCCGAGAATCGCTGGCGATCAGAAGCGCAGCCCGGCGATGGTCTCAATCAAAAAGCGGGATCGCCGAACATCCTGTCAAACCTGGTGGGCAGTACGCGCTTCCTTTACGACGCAAGCTACCTGCGTATACGAAACATTACGCTGGGTTACAACCTATCCCCTACTGTCTCCCAAAAGGCATTCGTGAAAAGCGCGCGGGTCTTTCTGTCAGTGCTGAACCTGCACACGTTTACAGCGTTTCCGGGCTATAATCCCGAAGAGAACTTCTACGGCGACAACGCCACGGTGAACGGTGTTTCACAGGGATCCTACCCGCTGGCGAGAAATTATTCCCTCGGCATCAATGTGACCTTCTAATTCAGATAACTGCTCAGGCCGGCGCCGGCGCCTGCCAAAGTATATAAAAGCAATTCCTATGAAAACGAACAAATTTATTCCCGGGTTAACAATGTTGTTGTTGCTGGTTGCCTGCAACGACGCATACTTCGACAAGTTTCCGATCGACGAGATCACCGAGGGTAATTACTACCAAACCGAATCCGATCTCGAAATGGCCGTTAACGACACATATGCGGCACTCCGCGGCGCGTATGAAGATTATTACGGTGTAGCCGAAGTGGCCAGTGACAATTTGTACAGCGGACAATTCACACCGGACCTGGTGGCACTGAACAACTCTACCGTTGTATCCGACAATAACGTGCTGGAATCAATATGGAACGAATCCTATGCGGTCATTGCACGTGCCAATATCGTGATCGGAAAGGCGGACGGCATTGAGATGGATGACAACCTCAGAAAAAGGTATGTCAATGAAAGTAAGTTTCTCCGCGCACTCATGTACTTTAACCTCGTGCGTATCTTTGGAGACGTGCCGCTGGTCTTGCAGGATATCAATGATCCGAATGTGGCGTTCTCCTTTGGAAGAGAATCCACTGGCCGCGTATATGAACAAATTGTCACCGACCTGAAGGATGCGGAAGCACTTCCCGACCAGTATACGGCAAACGAGGATATCGGCCGCGCAACCGGTGTAGCAGCCAGGACACTCCTGGGAAAGGTCTACCTCACACGTGGCCAGTTTCAGGCCGCCCTTGACAAACTCACCGAAGTGTTGGGTAAGCGAACCCTGCTACCCAACTACGAAGACGTGTTCGACGCCGCTAACCAGAATAACGAGGAAATCATCTTCGCCGTCCATTACGCCAGAGGAATGGATCCCGGCATGGGTAACCCGTTTCAGGCCGACTTCTTTCCGGATGAGCCGATCGGTACTACCACTTTCCTGCCACGCGGCAATGGGTCAGCTACGATCACCCGCTCACTGATTGAAGCCTTTGAAGACGGCGACCTTCGTAAAAATATGGTCGACAGCCTGCAGAGTGTTTGGCGAGCACCGAAGTATATTATTTTTACAAAGAA
Organism: uncultured Roseivirgaceae bacterium; assembly: GCA_964393795.1. Lineage (GTDB taxonomy): Bacteria > Bacteroidota > Bacteroidia > Cytophagales > Cyclobacteriaceae > Chryseosolibacter. The sequence goes on along the minus strand of CAYMWA010000006.1, from coordinate 54,271 downwards.
ATACATCGACCTGGGACAAACCGATGTGCCCGACTCAGGATCGGACTGGATCGTGTTGCGGTATGCCGATGTGTTGTTGATGATGGCCGAGTCGCTCAACGGACTCAACCGTCCCGGCGACGCATTGCCTTACGTGAAGGAAATTCGCAACCGCGCAAACCTCATCACCGACGATGCGATTGCAGCGAACCAGGCCTCCATGGCGTTGGCCATCGAACAGGAACGCCGCATTGAATTTAACAACGAGGGCCACCGCTGGTTTGACCTGTTGCGAACAGAAAGACTGCAGGAGGTGATGAACGCACACTTCGCTACGGATTATTTCAGCGATTGGCCGGACGCGCCCGAGATATTGAATACGGAAGAAGTCGGGGAAAATGGTTCTGTCGAAGATTATGAACTGGTGTTTCCGATCCCCTACGAACAGGTGGTCCTGAATCCCAATGTATTGAAGCAGAATCCCGGCTATTAATTTTTCAGTCTGTACATGACTAGAAGACTGTTTCTGATTTTTTTTCTGAGCATCACCGTCGTATTGACGGGTGCCGCCGTGCAGCATGAGCCTGTTGAAGCACACCGTGCGAACATGGATCAATCGACGGGATTCAGCAAGACCGAACTTTATCTGGCGATGCCTGATCACGTGAAACTGGCAACGGACCTTTACCTTCCCGAAGGGCCGGGGAAATTTCCGGCCATCATCGTGCGCACCCCTTACGGTAAGGACGGCGCTGCCCGCGAGGCGGAAGCGTTCGCCGCGAGGGGTGTCGCGGTGATCGTGCAGGATTGCCGGGGCAAATACAAATCGGAAGGCAGGTTCTATGCATTCAGAGACGAACGCCCCGACGGGTTGGCAACGTTGAAGTGGATTCGCGATCAGCAATGGTCTAATGGAAAAGTCGGAGGGTTTGGCGCCAGTTACCTGGGCTTTACTCAATGGGCCATCGCGGACGAGCTAGCCGTTTTCTCCCCGGATCTGACGACCGGCAATATCTATGACCTCCTCTATCCGGACGGTCTCTTCTCATTGAAGACGGCCTTCAACTGGGGGCTCTCCGTCGTCTCAAAGAAAACAGATCCTCCTCCTGCTGAAAAGCTAGAGGCAAGTGTAAGTATACTTCCCCTGTCAGAAGCAGACGATGCCACCGTCGTCGACATTCCGTACATCAACGATTGGCTTACCCACGAGCAACCTGACCGCTACTGGCAAACGATGAACCACAGGAGCACAAAGAAGGCGCCAGCCATTTCCACCGCAGGATGGTACGACTACTTTCTTAAAGGACAGATTGCGGACTTCCAGGTGCTCTCCGAAACGAGCGAATCCGACTACCGGATGATCATTGGTCCATGGCCACATGAACCACAGGGCGATGATGTTAAATACGGCGGTCGCGCCAAAACCGGAAACCGCGCCGAAGCGATTCGCGACTATATGATCGGGCATCTCAAAGACGGAAAGAAGAGCGTACTTCCGCCACCGTTCAAAGACCGGCGATACAACCTTTTCATTATGGGAAGGAATGAATATTTCGGATCGGATGTGTGGCCCCCGCGAGAAACGCAGACCATTCCTTACTATATCGGGCCGGGTCATTATCTCGGCCGTGACGCGCCCACCGCCACCGGCGCTTTGTCCTATCGCTATGATCCTGCCGACCCCTATCCGAGTCTGGGAGGGCCCGGCGGTAGCGGCGAAAAAGGAGCCGTCGAACAGAACGCCAATGTTGGCAGGAGCGATCAACTTGTGTTCGAAACAGAAGCATTAAAGGAACCGCTGATTTTGCTCGGACCACTCTCGGCAACGTTATGGCTATCCAGCGATGTGCCGTGCACGGATTTTATCGTTTGTCTGCAGGATGAGTATCCCGACGGGAGCATTTACAACATTCAACAGGGAGGCGCCACCGTACGATTTGATGGGCGTCAGCCAGAAAAGAAAGAGCTTACGTTGTGGGCGACCGGCTATCAGCTTGACGAAGGACACAAATTGCGCGTCACCATCACGTCGAGCTGGTTTCCACGGTACAACCGTAACCTGAACACGTGCGAGCCGATCTTCGATGCCACAAGCATGGCGATCGCCAACCAACAGGTCCACTACAGCCCTGATATGCCTTCGAGCATTAATCTTCCTGCACTGCCTGCGTCACACCTCGGCGAATGGAAGAATGTCCGCTACGGGGCCGCCGAAAGGAACGTACTCGACCTGTACCTTCCCGACAGCAATACCCCTACCCCCCTCGTTGTTTTCATCCACGGCGGAGGTTTTCGTCGCGGCAGCAAAGACATGCTGAGCAAAGTATTGCTTGAGACGTGCCTGCGCCAGGGTATAGCGGTAGCCGCCATCAACTATCGCCTGACGGATGTCGGCCCATTTCCCCTGCAACACATGGACGCCGCCCGCGCCATTCAATTTCTACGCCACCACGCTGCAAAATGGAACCTGGACAAAACGAAAATCGCCGCCACTGGTGAGTCTGCGGGCGCAGGCATAGCGCTGTGGCTCGGCTTTCATGACGATCTCGCCGACCCACGCGCTGAAGATCCCGTGTTGCGTGAGTCGACACGCCTTTCATGCATGGCGGTGCTGGGGGCGCAGCACACCTATGATCCGCACTGGATTAAAAAACATGTCGGGGGACAGGCACACCTGCATCCAGCCCTGGCGTTGTTCTATGGCGTGCCTGTTGAAAAATGGAACACACGCGCTGCGAAAGAAATTTTTAAACGCTCCGCGGCCATCACCTATCTCACCCGCGATGATCCGCCCGTTTGGGCGATCTACAACGAACCCGACAGCGATGTCGCCGACGACGCTGAAGTAGGCGTCGGCATTCACCATCCCCGCTTCGGTCGCGCGCTACAAGCGGCCATGCAGGACGTCGGCATCACATGCATCATCAAACACGCTGATGAATACGAGCCCGCAGAAAACCGCAAGCCCTATTCCTGGCCTGAAGACGGCTTTATGTCCGAAATGGTCGACTTTTTCAGGGCACACTTTCAAGGAGTGAAGCACTAAAACCTCCCGATAATCCTTGCCGTACCCGTCTCAGGGAAATTCTGATTTTGCCAAATCAGAAAATACCGGACGCTTTTAAGCGACTATATATGCACCTTCGTTCATCAGCAATGACATGACGGCCCGGAAATCGCACGGTTTCTTTTTTTTTACGCCGTTTCGCTGAGTGAACAACGTTCTAAGGCCGGGGAAATCGTAATGTCAGCTGATCAGATTATATCCTTTTAACCGTAATGCTACGACTATGAGTGCTTATCTGAGAAACATGACTTCATTCCGCGCCCCGCGCAAGGTGTACTACTACCTGGTCGGGTTATCGCTTGTGGCTGCGTTGTCTTCGGTTGTCCTGCTTAGCTTCGCACCGTAAAAGACGCGATCAATCACCGGCCCTTACCGTGAATACGGGACCTCGGGGCAAGCGTCACTGAACGCACAGCACTTTAGCCGCAGAAGGCAGTGCTAGCCTGTGCGGAAGCGTGAAAACTGCAACGCCTGGAAGTGGCTACAGCTTGTCCGGATCGATCACCACGTACTTGACCGTTTGGCGCATATAGGTATACGTGATGTGCACCTTTCCATCTGACGCTTGTATGATGGCGGGATATGCATAGCCGGCGCGGACGGGTTTGTTTTCGAGTGTCATGACCGGCGTCCAGTCTGTTCCATTTTCTGAGATGGCCAGGTTGAGCATGTTCCTGTTCTTCGGCTCCTCTCCTGCCTTCGTCGTGTGGTTGTAGACAAGCAGCTGTCGCCCATCGTGAAGCGTCACTGCGTCGGTGCCGGAGTTCGGATTCGGCAGCGCGGTGGCCGTCATCTCACTCCATGACATCCCCTGGTCATCGGACCAACTTTGCGAGATCACATCCTGCCGGGTTCTGCACAGCACCTGCATCCGGCCATCCGCGTAGGTGAGAATACTCGGTTGAATGGCATCGAATGCAACGCCATCGTTGATCGGTCCGACGACCTCCCAGGTCTTGCCGAGATCTTTTGTGATTTCAAAATGTACCTTCCAGACGGTTTCGCCGTTGTCATCTTCATACTCCGTGCTCGACGGACAAATGATCGCTCCGTCTGCACGTTGGATGGGTTTGTTCTTCACCGGGCCGATCAGGTGCCCGATCTTTTTGTCTTCACCAAGCCTCATGGGCTTAGACCATGTCTTGCCATCGTCTTCTGAGGTAATGAGCATTCCCCACCACTGTATGGGATCGGGGCCCACCTTATAAAACAACATCAGTGGGCCGTCCTTCGGCTGGAAGAGCACGGGATTCCATGTAGGATAGCGGACCGACGCACTTTCAACACCATTCGCTACTTCCACGGGAAGGGTCCACTTGCCGTCGACCAAACGCGAAACACGTATTCCGACGTCGGGATGCTTCTCCTCCGTGCCTGCAAAGAAGGCCGCCACCATACCTGACGGTGTCTCCACGATCGTGGAGGCATGGCACTCCGGCGTCGGCCTGTTTTCGAGCGGATAGATCAGCTCACCCAACAGGTACGCACCTTCGCCCGGCTTGGCCAGGGGCGGCAGATGGAAGTTTCCGGTGATGTCGTTCGCGACGTTCACAGCAGTCATGGTGTTGTCACTTTCCGCTGCGTCCTGTTCAGCGCCTTTTTTCTGATTACAGGAAAAAGCGACCAGCATGATCGCAAGGAATAGGTACGGGGTTGTTTTCAAGTTATAAGTTTTAAGTTGTTAGTTTTAAGTCAGCATCCCTTAATCCTTGAATTTTGAACCTTGGACTTATCCCTTCCCTGCTTCCAACCACGCCGTCCCCACAAGGACTGCCACAATTTACAATTTAAAACTGGAACTTAAAACGGTCCACCCGTCAACTGCATGGCGTGTAACGCACACGGGGTAGTACCGGCAACCCGACCCGCCCTTCGAACACTACCGCCTTTCAAGGGCCCGCTCTGCAACCCTGCAACTTGCAACCTGGAACCCTGCAACTTGCAACCCTGCAACCTGGAACCCTGCAACCTGCAACTTGCAACCTGGACCCCACGCTTTAAACCCACGCGGCTCCGGCAGCAGACCAGATCTCCTCACGCATTCAACCCTCCGTCCATCAATATATTTTCGCCATTGATGTAAGCGCCGGCGTCAGAGGCCAGGAGTACGACAAGTCCCTTGATATCATCATTGTTCGCCATCCGCCCTGCCGGAACTTTACTGCAATAATTCTCCAGAAAGCGCTGCGGCTGATTGTTGAACAGTCCCCCGGGACTAATGCAATTAAAGCGCATATTCTTGCCCGCAAATATCTTGGTCATATAGCGGGTCAGGTTGATGAGTCCCGCGTTGTGGAAGAAATAGTCGGGTGGCGGGTCGCCGAGGGTCGTTCCTTCATAGTTGGAAAGGTCTGGTCCAAACATTCCCATCATGGAGCTGATATTAATCACACTTCCTCCGCCCCCGTCCACAATCAGGTCGGTCATTTCCCGGAGGATGCCCATCATACCAGTACCATTTACGCGAAGGGACTCGGCGAACTGATCGAGCGAATCATGATATCCCTTCATAGGGCGTGACACCGCGTTGTTGACGAAGACGTCCAGCCGACCGAACTGGGCTTGGATACGATCCTTCAACGCCAAAACAGAATTCATGTCGGCCTGATCGACCTGCAGGGCATGTACATCCAAACCGTCCGCGCGGAGCGTTTTCGCCACATGTTCGAGGTCCTCAATGTTTCGCGAGGCGATAATTACTGTCCCACCGGCTTCGGCCAGTCCTTCTGTTATTGATTTTCCATACTTGCCTGCCCCTCCGGTAACCAGGATTACCCTTTCTTTCAGACTGAACAACTCCATTACTTTCATTTCCGTGCCGTTAGTTGTATGATACTTCCGTTTGCATTCAGACTCGCCTCAGCCGCGATGAGTGTGCTGATAATATTTCGGGTTTTCTCAAAAGCAAGTCGAGGCTTGCCCTCGTTCACCGACCGCAAGAACTCAATGATGTTGTCGCGGAACATGGAATATGAATTCCTGACGTCGACAAGCCTCCAGGCATTTTGCCCGAACATCGTGATTTGAAACGTTGACGAAATATTCATGAACAGGTGAATCGTTGCCTGCAGTCCGTTACCAAATTCCAAATGAACAATATCCTTATCTTTCTTGCCGATATGTTGGACAGTCGCAGGTTGCGGATCATCAAGCATGGCGAAAATGGCCTCCAGCAGATGGACGCCATACTTCCGCCAATCTTTTTTCCCTACTGCAGTGACAAGTTCGAGTTTTCCCAAAGACGCGAGTTCGGTTTTGGCCGTGCGGCATTCGTTCGCATAGCGCATCGACGAGCATGACATAAAGAACTTTCCCTTCTTGTACGCTTCTTCAAACCAGATGAGATCGGACTCAGTTACGGCTAAAGGTTTGTCGATAAAAACCGGAATATCGGCATCAAGAAAAGGACGACACATTTCCACATGGTTTTCGGCATCATCTCTTGCCAGAATAACGGCATCGACCTCCGCGGCCATACGCTCGAGGTCGCTCACAACGGTAGCGATACCCGAACTGTGGGCGATGCTTTCAGAAACCGCCCTGTCCTGCGTCCAAACATGTGTTACCTTTGCGTCCGGTAGCCCGAGCGTATCCCTATTGGCCGTGAGGTACGCTGAAACAGCGGGGTAGCCACACCGGGTGATTTCCGTGCCATCAAAGGTGCCGTTGATAATGGCCGACCAGGAATAAGGATGCGCATTTCCCGGACTCATACCTATGATACCAATGTTCATTATTATTGTGTATTTTCAATTGACGTTTTCAAGTTAACCAGCCCTTTTTCTCCCACCGAGGCAGGTTCAGAAAGGATGGGTCAGGAAAAGCAAGTGCCTGCGCTTCCCTTAACTGCTGTTCATCCATGTATGTATTATCCGCCGACGCGACGGACTGTTCCAGGTACTCCGGGCGATCAATGCCGACCAGCACACTCGAGACGGCTTCAAACGACAATGCAAAATTGACCGCCAGCGTCGGGAGGTCAGCAACCCCGGGGCGGAGAAGTGCTTGATAAAGCTGAATATGCCGGTGCACATCAGTTAATGCGGGATGAAGATCCTTTGCCCGATTGCTCAACAATCCTTTTAGTAAAACCGAACGCACGACAATCCCGATACCATTTTCGCGCGCGCGTGCGAAGTGTTCCTGATGACGCTGGTCCATCAGGTTGAATGGCAATTGCACCACGTCCCATGTGCCGGAGGCAATGACCGTCTCCGTCTCCTCGGGCAGGTACGTTGAAGCGCCAATGGCACGGGTGATCCCTTTTTCTTTCAAGTCAGCAAAAGCGCTGACAATGGTTTCATTTTTCAGAATTTCAGCATCGGCTTGATGAAGCATGAATACATCCAGGTAATCGGTTCGAAGCGCTTGAAGGCTTTCGCGAACTGAACGGGTGATCAATTCTCGGAGTTGGCCATCAGGAAAAAGCTGGCCGTTGCTGTTGCGGAAGTGTCTGCATTTGGTGCACAGAATTACTTTGTCGCGCATGCCGGCAAAAGCATTTCCCATAATTGATTCGCTGTTACCGTAAAGACGTGCGGTATCAAAAAAGTTAATGCCCTTGTCGACAGCGTTGTGAAGCAACCTGATGGCCTCATGCTCGGTTAGCATATCGACCTCGCTTTTGATGCCGATGCCATAGGGCATCCCGATTTCCACGCCACCAAAGGCAATCTCCGAAACCTCAAGTCCGGTCCCACCTAATCTTCTTCGGTTCATTTCTCAGGTTCATGATCTTCCAAGTATGACTTCTTGCCCCCTGGCGCATCGGATTGGCGAAAGGGTTTTAGCATTTCAGTGCAATAATTCTTTAGTCCTACGATGTCGGCGCCTACACTGATAAATTGATACCCCATGGCGACCAGCTCTTGAACAGTTCCAGGGTTACCAACCGTCCCTGCGAACTTGCCATGAGCCCGTGCAAGCGAGGCGACACGCTTTCGTGCCTCAAGCAGTTCGGGATGATTCCATTGGCCGGGAGCCCCGATCCCCTGCGAAAAATCGCCGGGGCCAAAGAACAGCATGTCAAATCCTGGAAGCGCTGCAATTTCTTCGAGTTCATCCAAAGGCTCGGGATCTTCGATCTGTAGGATCACAAAGCGCTCTTCATTCGCCTGCTTCATGTAGTCATTGAAATCAAGAAATGTATACGCGCCGTCCGCGTTTCCCCCGTCGACGGGGCGACGTCCAATCGGGTAAAACCGGGTTTGCCTGACCAATCGTTTTGCATCCGCCAAGTTCATGACGTGTGGCACCATGATTCCCGTGGCATCTGCCTCGAGTGGTCGGATGTAGTCGCTATAACTCCCTCTGGCCACACGCACCACCAGATCAACATCATGCGCCTTGGTTGCCCATACACTAGCGGAAATCACAGACCAATCGTTTCCGATATGTTCCTGGTCTATCCACAGGCAATCAAAGCCGGCCAGCGCGGCCAATTCGCATACCTTCGCGTCTGATAAATTGATCTTAAAGCAACTCACCGTCTCTCCCAATCTCAGTTTTTCCAGCACCTTGCTTCGCCGCATTTGCATCGTAATATCGATTATGGTTTTCTAGTCTTGAAAGGCACGTTCTTCTGCATTTATCGGCTTGCCGTTCCGGCCTCCACGGTCCAATGCGCTTAACAGCACCGCCACTCCAATGCCCGTCAGCAAAGACATGGGCATGATCCACAGCACCGTAATGCCAAATGCACCAAAGAAAGCGATAGCGACAGCAGCGATGATCGAAGCGACACCTCCCACGAACGTGCCACGCTCAGTTGCAAAAGGTACGAAAAGCGCCATGAAAAACAGCACGAAGAGCGGTGCCACAAAGAGGTTCACGACCTTCATAATCACATCGAGTAAATTACCCGGCACCGAACTTACGAAGAAACTTAGCCCGATGACAGCCGCACCGGTCCAATAGGAAAGGCGTACCACTTGCTTCAATGGATCCGGAACAGGTCGATCCTTCCCTCGGAACCGTTTGAGGATGTCTTCCGAAATCACGGATGATACACTGTTCAACCCTGAGGACAAACTTGACATGGCTGCGGCCAGTAGCCCTGAGATCACAAGCCCCGAAATACCAGCTGGCAATGCCAGAAGAATGAAACGGGGGAACAGGGTGTCGGCCTGCTCGTGTATGGTCTGTTCCGGAAGAAGTAGTTGCTCGTTCCTCGCATACCAGGCAAGCATGGCAAGTCCTACAAGTGCGAGTAATATATAGGCGACAAGATTAGACAAAAGTGAAACAGCAAACGACCGGCGCGCGGTTCGAATGTCTTTTGTAGACAGGTATCGCTGTATGGCCATCTGGTCCGAACCCGTCGTGCAGATGTACCATACAAAGAGCACCAGTACCGCGTTCCCCAACGTGGTGCGTTGTTGCGGGTCAAAGCCCCATGAAAAAGTATCCCAGTGCCTCGGCCACTCTGTGGGAATCAAACCTGTAAACGAGTCGATATGAATGCAGGCGATCGCAATACTTACCAGTGCGCCACCTAGAAAAATAAATGACTGTATTACATCAGTCAAGACAACCGCCTTCAAGCCACCCATCGCGGTATAAATAATAGTGATCACGGTAAGAATAACACTGATGAGTGGAATGTAGACTGGATCGAAGGATACGACGGAGCGTAACGCAACGTCTACCGTTACGTAAATAATGGTAGCCATCCACAAAAGTCGTAGCGAGAGGAACATGAACGTGGCCAGCAACCGAACACTCAACCCCAATTTCGTTTCAAGAATCTCATAGGCGCTTGTCACGTTCATTTGCCTGATGCGCGGAATAAGCCACCATCCGCCTACATAATATACAAGCGGAAAGGAAAGGAGCCCGGTAAAGATCACCGGGCCGTGCTTGATCATCTCACCGGGATAAGTAAGATAACTGAGGGTGCTCATGAGGGTGGCAAACAGGGAAATACCTACCGCCGTCGGATTCATTTTCCGGCCTCCAAGGAGATAGTCGTCCTGTGTCTTGTTCTTCCTTGAAAAGAACCAACCGATCAACAGCATGGCCACGAGATAGCCCGCCAGCACAATCCAATCGAGAAACGCAAATTGCGAGGCCATAATATTCGTGTTAAAATTTCATCTTGTGCACCATGTCAACCGGGTAATTTTCAAAAATAAGGCCGACAATCCTACCATGCTGTTACTTTAATTCACAAACCCGATACTATTTTTCATGGCATGGAGACTGCATTTGCTTTGGATGGTATTTTGGATCCGCACAGGGGCAGCCTGTCATGCCAGCCTGGCGAAACCTGTGTTTCCATTGCTGCCACCATACGATGAAAGCTGATCGCACCCGACAATGATGTGCATTTCCCTGAGCACCTGATCGATCGCCTCAACAAAATTCTTTACATGCTGCTCAGTATGCGCATGCATAAGATAGATAACCGAGGAAACCAAAAATCCCCTGGCCAGCATTTTTTCTGTGAGCATCGCTTTGGCCTTTCCGGAATGGGCATCCAGTTTAAAGTTCAGTCTGGGTGACACCGGCATGCCGTCAACGACCAGTTTAAGTTTCGGGTAGGCAGATGCCACCGCTTTCAACGCGGACTGAAATTCCTCCCCCCGTTTCCAAACCGTCTCGTGAACGTGCAAGCGCGCCATCTTATCCAGAACGGCAAGCGCTGCGGCAGGCCCGACACCGTCAGTCCAATAGCTGGACGATATGAAACTATTGTCTGCAGCGTTCATAGTTTCGTCGCGTCCGACAATTGCGGCGAAAGGAAATCCGTTGCTCATGGCTTTCGCATAAACAACCATGTCGGGCTCAACGCCTGTTTTCGAAAGCGCCCCCGGAAAACCATATCGCAATCCGCTGGTAATTTCATCTACTACCATTACGGCCCCGGCGGCGCGGCATCGTTCCGCAATCTTTTTGAGGAAATCATCTTTCGGCGGTTCCGAACGCATCGGCTCCATGACAACGGCGGCTATATCCTCACCAAGCTGCTCGAGGGCGCTTTCAAAAGAAGACCAATCGTTGAACTTAAACGGAACTGAAGTTCCTTTTAACGCTCGCGGTACCCCAAGCGGAGGCAATCCCGGCAAAAGATGGCCGTCAAGCGCGCGCGTATCTCCCAAATTTGCGGCAAGGTACCAATCGTGCCAACCATGGTATCCACAAAAGGCGATTCCATTCCGGCCAGTAGCGCTCCTGGCAATGCGAACCGCCATGGACATTGCTTCTCCACCGCCGCGGGCATACCGAACCTTGCCGGCCCATGGGTGCAATTCAAGAAGTCTTGCTGCAAGTGTTACTTCCTGTGGGCTGACCAACGAGCAGTACGTACCCGCATCAAGTCTTTTTTGTACTGCCCGCGATACGTCCTCGTCAGCATAGCCAAGTAGCACTCCGCCGATCCCTCCGACAAAGTCGACGTAGCGGCGCCCATCTACATCCCATACCTCGCAGCCGGAACACCGGGAAAAATAGGCGGGCCAGTCTTTGACACCAAACATCTCGGCACGTTTGGACAGCAGGCCTGTGCCACTGGAGATAACCGTTCGCGCACGAGACCACAACGCTGGCCCGCTTTCTTCTTTTAACGCGACACCCTCAGGCAAATGGGGCTCCAGAAACCTGATCGCATTATTATAAAAGATGTCGCGGACGTCGGAGCTGCCCAGGCCGGAGTCCTCACACGCCTCCCTTAGACACATCAATGACTCGAGTCCCACTAGCGTCATTCCTGTAACGGTGGGTGGACGGTAACCTTTTTGAATAATTTCCGGATGCAGCCAGAAAAAGTGAGCGCCGGTGCCCACACACCGTCCACGCATTTCGCTGACGGCAAAGTCGGAGCCCCATAGAATACGGCGCGGCCCCAGACGCTTCAACGCCGCCCGAAATGTCTCTAATTCACATATCGCCGAAGTGTCAACGTAGACATTGTCGAGATCCGTGAGTGCCTCCAACCCCTTACGGGCATGACGATAGTTGAAGCTCCTGGCCACATGCGCCAGGACAACCCGTGCGCCGGGGTAGCGTCGCGAAAGTCGTCTGATCTCGCTTTGGTTGTCGGAATCTGCGATCGCCCCGTCTCTGACGATATGCAACATCAGAATACCCCTGGTCTCGTTCAACAAGGCCCACATCCATTCAGGTGCATACTCGCGAATCGAAGCATTCATAGTGTCAGCGCGTGAAGCATAGCAGTGGTACACCTTAATTCCGCAGAAAAGCCGTTGTCGCAACGCGGCTTCAACTTCAGACCTTTCATCCTCCGGCGAAACCACCATCAGTGCGCGGCTTAAGGAAGAACCGTTGACTGACACTTCTTCAGCAACCCATTGATTCAAATGGCTTCTGTCGGCCAGACGCTGGGGCATGCCAAAATACAATCCATGAATTCGCTTCACCGGCATGTACCGCATTAGTGCTTCCCTGTGCTCGGCGCACCCGAGGGTACCCGCATCCTTCAAAAACGGCCAGCTATTGCGCGGGAAATGTGCCGGATGATATGGATGGGTATGGATATCGAAAACCTCGTCGGGAAGAAATCCCGCCAGTGACCGAGACAACTCCTGGTCTCCGGACGTAAGTCGCTGCACATAGACCATACGTTACACGTTTAACAGGTGATCTGAGATATGCACATCACGACGATTTCCGTTCATCCGCGAGGAGCTTTTGATATGCCTTTTTGGCCTCAATGTCCTCGACTGCGGAGGTACCAAAATAGATAAAGCCCATGGCCCGACGCGTGCGACTAGCGCTATAGTTGCCGCCGGCGTAATGTATAGTAAGCGAATGGTGTAGCAACAAATCCCCGGCCCTGGCAGGTATAGGGATATCGTTGCTTAAGTCGGACGCTTTCCCGAAATCTGTAATCCCCTGTGAAAATCCAAGTGTACTTGTGCGACCATGAGGGCGCATACCGTTCCGGTGCGACCCTTTAATGTAGTGCAGATATCCGTTCTCGTGATCAACATCTTCCAATGCAAGCCACATGGTAACAGCCACCGAGGGGTTCAGCATAAAGTAATACCCATCCTGATGCGGAGGTGTCGGCTTTCCTATACCGGCAGGCTTGTTAAAGTATTCCACATTTTTACCGACAACCTGTTCCCCTAGCACGACCGTCGCAAGATCTGCAAGTTTACTCTCCTTCAGAAGGTTGTCAAAATAGGGTTCATAAAAAGACAAATTTTGCATTTGCTTCAACGTGGTGGGGTCATCAGCGTCCTCAAAAAACCTGTCGGCTGGTGACATCGCAGGCACAACATTTTTTATAACATGCTCCAGCTTTGACTTGATCTGTCGCATTTCTTCATCCGAGAAAAACGCCGGAATAAACAAGTATCCATCCGAATCAAAAGATTGTCTGGCGGTAAGTTCATCAAGAGGTTTCATAAAATACCCTGTTAGCGTTAAGTACCATTGCGGGGCGACTATCCATTAAAACTAATATCCGGGTCACATCGATGCGCGTACTTTTATGCAGCTTTGTGATACTTTTTCACCTCCGCATCTCAATCTCCCAATCATCGAAACTGACACACCAATTGTACAATGGATAAGGCTGGCCTGCCCGATTGCCATAACCAGCATCACTGAACTTAAACACTGACGGTGTATCATCGGAGTCACGAACATTACCGTAGCTGTATCTTCTGGAGGTAAAACATGATTGACCCGGCTTAAAGGGAATATTGTTTCTCAAATCGTCGGCTTCACCTCTTAGCACTGTATGGCCGGCATCATTCAGAAACACTTCACGGACAATCAGGTTTGTAAGCTCATCTTCATCCGTCGTGATATTGTTCAGATAGAATACGCCTTCAGCCATCAGGGCGTTCAACTCTTTTCTTAAATCACTTTCAAATACGATATCAATAGATTCATGACCGTCTTTCACTTTCGTACCGGCGATGACCGCACCAACCGGCACGGAAATATCTGCCACATATGTGTTCAGGCCATAGCGCATAAATTGTTGAACTCCCTCGATCAATGGTTTTTTCAATCGCAACCGAAGTATGTCCGGGCCGGTCACGGTCACCTCGTCAATTTCATAAGTCGTCTTGTTCACATCATATATATGAAAGCCCAAAGCACGCCCCTGAGCGGGCAAAAAAGTAGTATCGATGACCAGGGGCGGATGAGGAACATGAAACTTGACAAAAATGGCGTTGTCACCCTTATCATGCCAAACAGCTATGGGTTGCAACGGTTGCCAATTCACCCCGTCCACACAAACTTTCTTCATGACCTTCCCGAATTGTTCGCCAAGCCATCGCTCCCCATCTGCCGTGAGGTGTATACCGTCTCCGTGCATCAGTTTCTCCCTTATGGTATAGTATCCGTTTTCGGCATTCGGCAACATGTAGGTGGGTCCCACCATATACATGTCGTCCACCTCGTTGCATGCCTCCAACTGCGCCCTCCCGGCGACATTGCCCGCGGTCTGATAAGTAAAAAAGGGAACAGCGTTTTCTTGTCCGGTGATTTCTCTAATGTCCGCTTGATAGTCACTCTTCAAGTCTATCAAGTCTGATTTATAAGTGGCAATCGCCTCGATCCGCGACAATGGTTCGTCCCAGCGATTCATCTTCAGGTTGCCGTTTGCCTCACCCTGCATCCAGGTGGCCGCAAAAACAGAATAAGACATTCCGAGGCTGTCGGCCATTCTTTTTGCGCGTCTGACGTCATCGATAGATGTTTTGTAGTATCCGCCTTTTGATTGCCGGTTACCCGCCCTTGGGTCTTTTGCATCATCGTGCCGCTTGTTCAATTCGCGAAGATACCTTCCTCCTTGTCCTGCATACGAAAACAAAAACGAAGCCTTGTCATGTACTTGCCCCAGTGCATGGGAAAGATGGTCGCACATTCCGTTGGCAATCGTTTCACCTTCACCACCTCGCTGCTGCGCGGTAAGGGGAACAAAAGCGAAATGATTCCACTCGCGAAGCGCCGGCGTGTCAGGAAAATAGTTGTTGCTCCATGTGTGCGTCCCAATAGCGAATTTAAGATTTCCGAAACCCGTATCTTCCGTTGTCACGAGCGGCAACGATTGTTCGCCCGCTCCCAGGGACTGGCCCATATGGACAATATGATTGATATCTGTCAGGACGTGATTTCGCGACGCCTCCCCCCGGTGCATACAGCTGACTAGTAATATCTGTAAAACCAAAACACATTGCCTGGCATTGATCCATACTGGTATTGTGGTGCGCATGGGCTATAAGGTTAATAATGAGTAAGAAGCGTGTGGTACGCTGGATACCCCCTCAACGGCGGTATACACACGAGAAGCAAGAACCGCTGGCGTGCTTGTCCCCAATAGCCGGCGCCACCAAATATCCATACAATCCGATCCGCTAAATCAATGATAGGCGGGCTAGCTGTGTCATGGTTCATTTGCTTAGTCATTTCCCTTCAATTGCGTGTGTGTAAGCTGATTTAGAAGTATTTCATCGTTTTGTAATCTCTTTACATTGTCAACAAAGATATCCCAGACCCTCTCCAGGAATCGGGTACTCGCACTCGATCCGGAGATATGGGGCGTCATGATCACATTGGGCATTGACCAGAGCGGATGGTCAGCCGGCATCGGATAGTAATAGTGCGTATCGAGTGCAGCACCGGCAATCCAACCCTCACGCAGGGCCCTCAGCAAGGCTTGCTCCTTGACAATAGGACCTCTCGCCGGGTTTAACAAAAAGGCTTCAGGGCGCAGCATTCTGAATTCATCTTCGCCTATCGACCCTTCCGTTTCCGGCGTTTGGGGGATGGCCATGATCAGGAAATCCAGTCCGCATAAAAAGGCTTCTTTTTCCTCTGGTGAAAATACCTTGTCCGGTAGTTTACCATTTGGATCCCCTGTTCCTGGAACGCGATACACATTTTGGCGTGGCCGCAGTCCACCTCGACTCAGCACGTGCACCCGCATACCAAGTGACTTCGCCAGGCGCGTTGTTTCCCTGGCAATTCCACCATACCCCCATATCCCCACGACTGAGCCTCTCAGTTCGCGTTGAAATCTTGAAGCCCGATCCCAGACACACTGTTCCTGATTCCGGATCATGCCGCGGATGTCTCTTCCGAGATTGATCATCATGGCAATATTCCACTCGGCAATGGGAACATCGAAAACCCCGAGTGCATTACAAACTTTTACGCCGCGTTGTTCGAATCCCTGGCTCATCACCTGAGTATATCCCGCAGAGGATATCTGAATCATTTTCAGGTTCACCATCGCACGATGATTTGCCGGCGGAATGGTGCAGAACAATACATCGCAGTCGCGGATTTGATCTTCCGGCAATTCGCGCAGGCTTTCACTTGGATTTTCAACGACGCTAAGTTCAATGGACGGAAGTGCGCTTAATGTCTCCAGTTGCGCGGGATATACAGGCATGTCGACGACAATCTTCATCCGCTGATCATTAAGTGGTTAACCTTTTTCCCGGAACACTATTAAACTCTCCGCTACCGGGAATAAAGGGGAACCGACGAATGGTCTCTGGACTCAAGTCAATTCCAAGTCCGGGTTTCTCGGGAGGCAGGACATAGCCGTTTTCAATTGAAAGACTATCACCGATAATTTCGCTATGTAGCGGACCGTAAGCAGGTGGTATTTCGAGCATGACCGTGTTCGGGCATGCAAAGCCACAATGAACATTTTGCATTACCGATCCCCCGGCACCCCAAGCGTGAGTCGCCAAACTTCGTCCTGTGTTGGCAAGCAATAGCGCCACCTCCATGAACTGGGTAAGTCCGCCGGTGAACGATGCGTCCGGCTGACCAATAGTGAAGGTTCCGGCATTGACAAATGTTTCCCACTCACATACCGCCGTCAGACACTCTCCTCCTGCGATAGGCGTGGTAGTAGCCCTGCACAGGGCGGCATAGTCAGCAGGTTGTGTGTAGTGCAGGGGTTCCTCAAGAAAGAAAAGATTAAAGGGCTCAAGTGCCTTCGCTACGGCCGTGGCTGTCTCAAGATTCCAGGTCACGCCGATGCTGTTGCCCATGTGCGCATCAATCATGAACCATAATTCATTTCCAAAATGCTCACGGACAAGTGATGCTTTTGTTGCCTCGAAATCCGCCGCACACCCGGGATCGTCTGACATCTCAAAACGATCCTCGGTCCAGTAGCCGCCAGCGCCGAGCTTGACCCCCCGAAACCCGTGAGATAAATAAAACTCTACTTTTCTGAGCAATTTATCAGCAGGGTAATTGCTCGGTCCGCCTGTAGCATAGCACGGAATCTTCCGCGCCAGGTCCTCTTTGTGACTGCCTTGATTCTTGGGAAACTTCTTTTTCCATTCATTTCGGAGCAACCGATAGACAGGCAGTCCTTCACGCTTGCCTTTTAAGTCCCATAACGCCGCCTCAATACCTGTCAATACAATAGAGCCCAGGCCTACGCGGCCCCAGAAATTACCACAGTGGTACATCCGGCGCCACAGTTCCGGAATATCTTCGACGCCCTGCCCGATCAGTATGGGTTTAAAAAACTCGACGATGGATGGCACACCTTCCGGGAAAAAGTATCCCGCATAGGTCTCGCCCAAGCCGACGACACCTGCATCGGTTTCGATCTTTATAAAGGCCGCGCTGCGCACTTTCCGCAGTTCGGACAGGTAGGGATCGAACGTACAGGGCCCCGTCAGCAATATCGCCTTTACGTCTGTTATTTTCATTCTGCCAAAATCGAATCTATGCTAGGATGGGCTAGTGTAAAGTGCGTAAACCCGTGCTTTTCCACCACCCGAAAATGTTACACGGACCGCAAGTTCCTGACTGTCGGGCAAATATTCTTCACTCGGCCATGAAACTTCCATCTGAGTACCGCCGGCGGTTAAGATAGCCGCCTGTTCTCCCGAATATCCAGCCAGGGGTCGGTCTTTTTTATCGAGCAATTCAACGATAAGCGGGTGGGAATCGGTTAAGCCATCTGCGTTGATCAACAACCTTTCCTTCTTTCGCGCTGTGATCGTCGTGGTAATAAAATGCCCTTCATGATCGGGCTCTTTAAGGGAAAGGTAACCGAAGCCATCTCGCCGCAGGGTGGCCAGACCAATTTCCATTGACTTAAGTGCCCCCCCCGTATCCCAATGTGAATACCAGATCATCGTCTGATCGCCCCGGTTGACGAATGCGTGGCCCTGCAAAAGCGCGACATCATCCCACTCCCCCGGCTTACCCCGTTGAATAACCTTGAAGTCGGGAACCGGTTCTCTATAATGTATTCCATCGTTGCTGATCAGCAGCCCAAGGTCAACATGCGTACCCAATAGATGGGAAGCGCCCCGAGGCCTTTCAGACGCGGGAAGACCATCCTGCCATATCCCATACAAGCCTACGAGAACATTATTTCTATTCCAGATCCCAGCGCCCATGTGCGTTTGCTGTCCCTTCACCGGAACACTTGTCAATTGTCCAGGCCTTGCAAAACCAAAAGCCTTTGCTTTTGACCAGTTGATAAAATCCGGCGATCGGTAAACCATCATTACTCTTCCTGAATCCCTTCCATCCGGAAGCCAGGTCCATGGAGATAGCAACTGCCCTGCCGAATAGTAGAAATCACCAAACCGATAGAGGCTCGTCACTTCAAAACGTTCGCCTCCTGCGTCAGCGGGACGGTCACCGACAACACGCCACCGCAGACCGTCGGCGCTTGTCGCACACACTGTCACACAAGGCGTCTTTTCTTTCGCGCCTATACCGCTCATTCCACCGCGGATATCCTCGTACGGCACATGGGCAATATAGGCTACCTTGTACCGTCTGTCCGGATCAGGGTCGTCCGGTTCATACAGAACAGAAAGGAAGTCATTAACCCTTGTTAGTGACTCCGGTTTTCCCTCAATCAAACAAATGTTATTGCGTTTACTCCCGTTGAATTCAACTAGTCCGAGGTCGGGCTTGATCCACGCTACTCCATCGTCACTCTCTGCGTAGCACATAGGACGCCAGTTGCCGGGTGCCTGCCCTCCGACAAGTTCTGATTCGAACATGGCGAGATACCACATTCTGAATTTTTTTCCATCGTGTATAACCGTGCCGTAAAGAATGGCATGACCGTGGTCAACTGTACCTTTCGGGCCCTTTCTGAGTACTGGATTACCTGGGTGCTTTTGGGCCTGTTCAAGGGTAACTTTGAGATTGTGTTGCCACGGAATGCTGTGATCATCGAAGGCGAAAAAAGTATGCACCTGGCGACTCGGCTGGTTCTCCGAGACGTCGCGTGAAACTGCATCGCAAGATGTCGACAACAATGAAAACGTCGCGGCGGTTGCAACTGAAGTTTGCAAAAATTCGCGTCTTGATCCCGATCTGCTCTTTTTCATTTAAAGAATTTAGATTAATTGAGTTCAGCAGCAAGGTCGTGCTTACCCTGAACCATGACAGTAAAGATTAAATGAAATTGCTTTCCTAGTCCACTTCCCAAAGGGATTGAGTGGAAGCAGCCATGACTACCGAGCGCGGCTCACCATAGGACTGTTTATGATTGTGGATATAATTGCATCCGGTATAAAAGAGCCACCATCTATTTTGGTCTGCCACGATTGATGTTCCCGGATAGATGGCGTAGCAATCAGGCGCATCGGGCCAGCCGCGGGCCAACCACGGGCGATTACGATATGGCCTTTCCCAATGGATACCATCTTTTGAATAGCACCACTCCAAATCCATTGTTTGATCTTTCACGCGATAGTGGCCCAACATTCCGACGCGCCCCTTCTTTGTGTGTGTAACATTCAAATAATAAAATTGCTGGTCTATCGGATCAAGCGCGTCGGGTTTCACAACCGTCTGCCTGCCTGACCATTGCAGTCCGTCTTTGCTGACAAGCCGATCGATAACCCGAACATATCCTGCGAGGTTATCATTGGAAGCCCAGCGCGGATCACCCTTCTCAAGTGAAATCAGGGAGATTGCAAACATCTCAAATGAACCATCCGGAAGTTGATAGATCGACGTGCCGTCATTGCATATCAACTCGGGGGCTACCGGCGGCTCGTGGGCGGGTCGCGGGAAACGTTGTTTCAGCTCTGCGGATTTACCCGAGAGTTTTAACCCCGATGGTGTGACACCTTCGAATTCAACGGCACGGTCGTGAAAATGAGCTACACAGGGATGATAGGGATCGATCACCGTATAGCGCCGACCGTCAGAACTGTCCGCAGCTAGCAACCTGACAATACGATATTTAGGCGCATGCACCCAAAAATACAGTCGGTGACGTCCGTCGTTCAACCGGATATGAACGGGTTGCACGGGGCGCCATCCGGCCGGAAGGTTACCAATGGCAAGGGGCGCATCGGCCGGACTTTCCTCCGTCAGTACTGCCTGATGTTTGGTCATTCGTTTTCCTGGCTCACCTTCCGCGATGGCTATATTGGGCTGGTGTGGAGCAGGAGGATTTACGCCGTACCAAATTCGCCACCTGCCATTTCCTAGAGGTTCGGCTGGCGAATTGAAATTCTGAATATAGCCCTCCTCCCACTCCTCCGTAGGCTCAATAGCGAGGCCAAGTTTGGTCCACTTCAATGGGTGACTCGGCTTCGGGTAGCTATCTTTTATGCGTTCACGAGACACTGCATCTGTACTCCCGCCCTCACGTTGGTTGGTGCCTGGCACAGCAAGGCCCGGCATTGTCGCAGCCGCGGCCAACAAAAAATTTCGCCTTCCCGTATTTTCCGATGACTTATCCATTGTTGCGCTACTGTTTCGTGCAGGTTATCGCTCACCAGCAATCTTATCCAGCACCTCCTGAGGCGGCTTCCAGCCGTAAGTCCTCTTCACTTTAGGTTTGTATTCACAGGTCACGACCGCAAGATCGAGCTTGGCAGCCTTCTCCGGAGGAATGTTAATTTGCAATTGAAGATAGCCGTTGCCCGGCCAGAGTTCATAGCCATCCGTTCGGCTATGCTTTAACCGGTGGCCGTTCAATCGAACATTTGAGACTTCAGCATCTGCATATTGAATGCGCAGTCGCAACCCGAGTCCTCTCTTGATTTCGTTTTCGGTAGTGGCCGGTTGTGCTGATTTCCGAACAGCCAGCTTGACTTCAGGACCTTTCTTAATGTGCGTCTCAATCGCGTTCGCATTGATGGTTGGATCTTTCCGTAGGTTGGATACAAACGTCTCCAGGTTTTCATCAACCATCGCCGATCCCTTCGCTGTCAATCCTACCACAAAACTTTCTCTTCCTTCTGTTTCAGGATAGAGAATTCCGGCGGTAAATCCATCCTTTTTTTGCCACAGGTCAATCCGGCTTTCACGAAGCGCTTCCGCTGTCTCACCCCATGCGGTAACATACTTTCCAATAAAAGGAAAGACACGGTTAACGGGATAACCCGCATACTTCTCGCCATCCCAAACGTTATTGCCAATACGAAGCATCCCCTTCGCACGCGCCACGCCACTAGCCTCCCATGAAACCTCTAGGCATCCAACCAGCGTATGATACTTCAGGTAAGCGTACTGTGCCGAATAGAACTGGGGGCGTCCGCTCCAGGCGGAACCGGTCGCTTTTCCCAAGCCGGGTATCCAGTGCATCATCTGTGCGTCGGCCTCTGCACGATCGGAAGGAAAGCCCTCTTCCACGCCAGCTTTCACCATCGCCTCTATGATACGCCAGTCCCAAGGTCGCAAAACGGAGTTAGAGTAAGCCGTTCCCGTTACCTCGAACATCGTTTGACCGCGATAGCTTTTGTGGTCCACCGCATCCTTATGCGCTTCACTGTATTCTTGCAAGCCAGTACCGTGCAGATCAAGATTGACATCGGGCCTGTATTTATCTACCACCCGCAAAAAAGCCATCAGCTCAGGACAGGCATCGGGCTTTTTGTACGTCAGTGTCTCAAAATCCCAATTACCCGCACCACCTCCCGTGTACGGGTCTATTCCCCCAGCGCTCAAAAAGCGGTCAGTAACGAAATAACTGTGAGGGTGAATGATCGGGATGACAAGGACAACTTGCTTGCGCCTCGTTTCAATAGCTTCCTTGTCATCACTAAGCAGCCATTCTGTGAGCGTAAGCACTGCAGTCGTTCCCGACCGTTCCGGCCCCCCGTGAAGCGACGTAATCAACGCCACCTGCTTATCTTCATCCTTTACAGACTTATCTGTAATTTTGAGCATCGGGATGTCCAATCCCTCGCTTGACTTTCCGATACTTTCGACCGTCAACCGATCGGCGTATTTTTTCGCCCAAAAATCCAGGGTCATTTCATATTCCTGAGCGGTCAATCGGTGCAAAGGTGCTTCGGTCCAAACTTGAGCATGTACACTCAACGCTGTCAAGCAAAAGCATGCAACGAGGCACCCACTCACTAAACGGTCTATTTCCTTCAAAACTTTCATAATTCAAAGTTACGACAGAACCGCAATTGCGGTTCGTCAGCCCAAAAGTTACTCCGCCAGGTATCCATCGTTTTGTTCCACAAGCGGTTCAAGACTCAGAAGCGATAGGGATATCGGAAACAACTTCAGATAGTCCTGTCCCTTTTTGTCCTGCAACGAGGGGACAATATCGAAGGCTTTTTCGAAACGCAACAAATCCCACCATCTTTTTCCTTCAAAAACCAACTCCAGCAACCTTTCTTTCAGGATAGCATCGTCGTTCGCCTGCTTACTTCCGTTTACAAACTCATTGCCGGCAAAATTATCGCCAAACGCGCGCTCTCTGATCAGGTTTATTTCTGTTGAAGGATCTTGCCCCAGCGCATTTTTTGCCTCGGCCTTCATAAGCAGTACCTCTGCATACCGGTAAATAATGATATCGCTCACATACTCTCTTACGCCACCGCTGTTAATGGCACCTGTTCCTTTCAATGATATCGTTGTAAAATAAACCGAGTCAGTAGGTGACGTGTAGTCGTAAAGATCATAAAATGAGGCATTCCTCCTCTTGTCTTCCTGAACAAATTGCTCATTTACAAGTTCGGTTAGCCTCCAGACAGGGAAACCACCACCTGTGTTCGGACCAATGAAGTCACGCGCTTTTTGCGTTGCACCGCTCGGCATCAATCCCGCAAACATGTACATGTCTCTAAAATAACTGAACACGGGAATCTGCTCGTTTAAATCGAAGTATATGGACATGAGCACTTCATCGTTGCCCTTGTTCTCATATTCAAAAATATCAGCAAACTCCGGCAAAAGGCGAACATCAGCCTTCGCAACTTCATCGCAGGCATCAAGTGCCGTTTGAAAATCGCTGGCGCCGCCACCAAGCAGTTTTCCAGTCCACAAATACACATCGGCCTTCAACGCGTATGTGGAAGGTGCAGACCAGGCATGCCGACCAGCAGGAATGGTATTGTCGGGAAAAAGTTCAATGGCCTTGTCTATATCCGCCTTGATCAGTGTAAAGACATCCTCCTTGGGCGTCCGGGGGCGAAATGTCGTTTCCGAATCAAACCCTTCCGTCGGTTCTGTGCGGACAATGACGTCGCCCCAGGTCTTCACCATCACGAAGTACGTAAACGCACGCATCGCATATGCCTGGGCCAGGATCCGGTTCTTCGCCGCATCGGACGCAAAGTCGACGGGTGGAACGTACTTGATGATTAAATTTGCCGTATTAATTATCCGGTAGTAGCCGGTCCAATCCACCCCTGAGGAGTAGTTGCCCTGCGACGCGAGGTTGTCCGCGTTGAGCGTATTATTATAAAACAAATCATAACCGCCTGACCCCCCAATTCCCAGGGTGAAAATTTCGCTTCGTCCTTCGCCCAATTGATAGGTCATCTTATTCATATTTCTAAAATATGAATACATACCGTTGAGTACACCAATCGCATCATTTTCTGTTTTCCAGAAAGAAGCGTTGGTGATGACACTTTTCGGTTCAACCTCAAGGTTCTCTGTGCAGGATAGCAAAAGCGCTACCGACAGCATAAAACATGTTAAACTTCTATATATCGTTTTCATGAGTCGTCTGTTTTCTATAGTGAGATATTCGCACCGATAATAATGTTGCGTGGAATGGGGTAGCGCCCGAATTCCGTGCCGCCGAACTCAGGGTTAAGGCCTTTGAACGCAGTGAAGTAGTGCAGGTTATTCCCCGTGACATTCACCCGCAGATTATTGATAGGAAGCCTGGACAACACCGACTTAGGCAGCGTGTAGCTTAGTGTTACCTCCCGTATGGCGAGATAGTCTCCGGATTCATAATATTCGGAGTTGCCGCGTCTAATGTTGTACTCCGCCGCATCCTGCCAATCGTAGCGAGGAACATTCGTAATGTCGCCCTGTTTCTTCCATGACAAATCGGCCATTCGTTGGGTCATCGTGTTGTCGCCATCAAGGTTGATGTCGTAAAATGCCCTCCCGTAGTTGTAGATCGTGTGACCAGTGGTATAGTCCAGTCGAACGTTCAAGGCAAAATTCTTAAACGTAACATAATTGGAAAATCCACCCGTCCAGACCGGATACATATTACCCACGTAGGTCATGTCTCTCGTGTCAATTACACCGTTGTCATCTGCATCCAACCAGATGACATCCCCACCATGTTTCGTCTTGTCTGCTGTCGGAGACACGAGGTCGGTCGGGGCTTGCAGTGCTTCTTCATCCGTGGCATACACGCCGATTTGTTTATAGACGTAGTAATCTCCGATTCTGCCGCCTTCCTGCAATCCGCCGAGCCAGTTATAATCACCAATAGTAGGATCCCACACGTAGTAACCTCCCACGCGATTGTTCTCCAGGCCATTGTCAGGTAAGGTGAGAATTGTATTTTCAACCTTCGAAGCATTGAATGCAACTTCCCATTGTAGACCTGACGACTGCGGTAACACGTTGGCATTCAATTCGATCTCA
The DNA here is from genome assembly GCA_964393795.1 of uncultured Roseivirgaceae bacterium. Lineage (GTDB taxonomy): Bacteria > Bacteroidota > Bacteroidia > Cytophagales > Cyclobacteriaceae > Chryseosolibacter. The sequence goes on along the minus strand of CAYMWA010000006.1, from coordinate 29,424 downwards.
AAACCCCTGTTCTCAAGGCTGCCGAGATTAGTCAGGACCCCCGAAAAACCAGTCGAGCCAGGTAGACTGAGCGTTGTAATCAGGTCTTCAGTCACGCGACGATATCCGTCAAGCAGAATGTGTATTCTGTCATCGAACAGTGCAACGTCAAGACCAAAATTCAGTGTTTTGGAGCGCTCCCATTTCAGGTCCGGATTCGCGATGCCACTATTGACGATAATCGGTCCACCGGCATATTGACCGCCTGCACTATAAGTTCCCTGAGCAGTGAAATCACCGAGCAGGCTGATATTTCCGTTTACACCATAGCTCGCGCGAAGCTTGAGGCCCGACACCGTTTCAGGCACTCCTTCCCAAAAATCTTCTTTGTGTAGATTCCAGCCCAAAGACACTCCTGGGAAAAAACCCCATTTGTGATTGGCGCCCAGGTTGGACGCGCCATCATATCGCATATTTACAGACAGCAGGTATTTTTGCTTGAAGTCGTAGTTAACTCTTGAAAAATAACCAATGATTATTTGATCACTCAGCGTGCTGCTCAAACTGACAAATTGGCTCGAGGCATTCAGTGTTGGTATCAAATCAGTCGAAGCCCCCTGCCCGGTTCCGTTAAAGGCATAGGAATTTCGTCCGTAAAATGAAAACCCCGCTTTAGCCTCAAGGTGGTGATCAATATGAAAAGGCTTGCTATAGGTGAGCACAGCATCTGCCTGCGTTTGTATTGTTCGCGAATCCGAAGCTGTAGCAGTGCGGGTGGCGTTCATGCTTCCCCCTCCATTTCCGTAGGCCGGCTGAAAGGACCGCGAATACCCCATCGTACTGTTCATCGAGATCACAGGGTCGAATGACAAGCCTGGCAGAATGTCCCAATGCGCACCGGTAGACAACGTCATGTTATATGTTCGGTTTTCAGCATCCCTATTGGGAAGATGATAATCGGGATTGCCCTGGTTGATCCGTCCAGGAGCCAACGTACCATCCTCGTAGGCGTACTTCGCAGTAGGGCGCGTGGCCGCTCCCCAAAAAATCCAGCTGTCGGAAGCCAGGCGATTATCAATACCTTGAGAAAACAGCGTTCTCCCAAAAAAGCTCAATTTGTCATTGACTCTTACGTCTCCGTTCAGGTTTAATGTAAGGCGCTTATAAAAGGTGGTCTTGGCCGTTCCTTCTGACGAAAGGTACCCTACGCCCGCATTAAAAGTGGCTTTCTCTGTTCCGCCGGAAATCGACACGTGATTATTGTGCGACACACCGGTCTGCATAGCAAGCGCCTGGAAATCGGTCTCCTTGAAAATAATCGTCTTACTGGGATCGAGTGGATCAGGCATGCTTTGCCAGCCCTCGTTCAATTTATGCTTGTTGTCATCTGTCAGGTACATCGTGGTGTAGTCGGTATTCTTCGTGAAGTCATTGCCTGTACCATAGCCAAGCGGTTGCGACAATCTTCCCAGATAGGCCGGCAGCTTCCTTCCCACCGATTCCGTACCGAGTCGTCCGAGTCGTATGTAGTCTTCGGCAGATGCCAGATCATGCAATCGGGTGACATCGGAAAATGTCACATCATAGGAATAGTTGACCTGTGTCTTTCCCGGTTTCCCTGACTTCGTCGTAATGATGATCACGCCGTTGGAACCACGGGCGCCATAGATGGCAGTGGACGCCGCATCCTTCAGCACCTGTATAGATTCCACATCTTCAGGTGCGATGTTGCTCATGCTTCGGATAACACCATCGACAATAATGAGCGGCGCGGCACCGTCGGGATTGTTGATAGAGGTTCCGCCCCGAACAATTATACGAGGCGCGGTGCCGGGTTGTCCTGATGTGCTTTGCACTCGGACCCCGGATACGCTTCCCTGAAGAGCAGTCCCCACATTCGCAAAAGGAACATTTTCCAATACCTTCGAGTCCATCTTCGAAACCGATGTTGTCAGCGTCTCCCGGGTTTGCTCGCCATAGCCAACAACAACCACCTCTTTCAACAGCTTGCTATCCTCTGCCAGGCTGACATCAATTGTGCTCCGATGACCAACCGGCACGTCCTGCGATACGAATCCAATAAAGCTGAAAGTCAACACCGAATTTCCATCAGGAACACTAATGCTATAGTTGCCGTTGGCATCAGTGACCGTCCCGATTGTCGTCCCTTTAACGATAACACTCACGCCAGGGAGTGGCTGACCGTTTTGGTCAGTTACAGTACCTGTCCTGATGTCCTGCAATGCATCTACTCCAATGCCAGCATAGGCAAATCGATTCATAGCCTCCACCGGAATGTTCCGAAGGCCAGCATAAGACGGACCAACGGTCAGTAGCAACAACAGGAACCCTCCCGTCGCTCCCCACGAAACCGGCATGCGGCCGTCCTTTTTTCGTAATTGTGTTTTCATAGTCTGGGCGTATTAATGGATTGTTAAATGCTTTCAAAAACCGGATGATGGTACAACCGGTACAAAACTTTTTTACTCAAGTTCATGTCAAGTCGGTGTATCACCTTACCCCGATTAAGGTTTACCGTTCTTCAAAGCTAGTTCCTCACCACAGCGCATTCTGCTACTTTTTTATTCATTTGTAGTATTATCTTTCACTGCCATAAAAGGGATTTTCTCCTCACAATTTCAACCTTTCGGCCGCCGGAATCAGCGGCAAAAGATGGGGGTCCACGGTCGGACTTTGGGAGCTACAGCCGGTTCAGGAGATCGACCAATTTATTTCGTACCATGCGCTCGGCATCCAGTTCCAAATGACTGGTCCGGCATCGCCATGTTTCATATCCTCCTTTTTCAATCTCGTGTTCCGGTGGCACGTAGCCGACGTAATCATTCGCTAAACACATAGTGAAATAGTAGCTCGAAGGACTTTGTCTCTTCAGCCACAGTCCCGTCTCCGCAAAAAATTCCCCTCCCAGTCCGCCGATCATACCATGCCCAATACGGAGTGCCTGTATCGGAATCATCCGGCTATCGGGATAGGCATTAAGGAGTATCTGTTCACGCGCATATATTTTTCGAAGCGATGCATCATCGATTTCATAGATCCGTTCGTAGTCGCATGTTGACAGGATGGCTTTCGCGTCTTCCAATTCCCGGGTTGAAGGTTTGCGCACAGCGATCGGAATTTCTTCATAGCGTACGCTGAGTTCCGGCGCCGTTTGCCATTCAAGCGCGCCTATTTGATGATAAACACTTTCAGCGAGATCATCCCCAATCAATTCGCTCTTGGTAAAAGGTTCACGGGGATAGCGATCGGGATTCATAAAATCCCATATGTTCGCCTCACCACTCGTGCCGTTGCTCATCATACCAACAAAACCTTCATCAGCGCCGAGCTTCTGCTGTATCTGCCTTGCAAAGACCCCGAAGTAGTCAGCGCTGATGGTACCGTTCTCCCAATCGCCCACGTAGTGCATGGAGTAGTTGGCGAGCACGCTGATCCATCGGTCATCTATTCCCTTTACTGCCAGGAATCCAACCTGTGTATCCATGGTCGAAACGCGTCGGTCGATCTGATCTTCATCGCCAAAGGGATTGGTTTTCACCTGATCTGTTCCACCCGTCACCGGGTTGTGCGCCAGGTATCCATCCTTCATGTAGAACCGTCTGCATACCACATGCTCCGGCACATCGACCGAACCGAAAGCGGCTTTTGCCGGGCGCAGGTTTTTAACGGCAGCGGCCACGGCATCGACAATCAATCCAGGCAACATTTTCCGGTAAGCCAGGTCTGCGTGGCCCAATAATAAGTTCTCAACAGACCCCGCTGCGTGCGTATGTGTACTCGCGATCAGCACCCGTTCCGGATCTATTCCGGTACGTGCGTGAATCTGCGCCTTTACCCCATCGAGGAATTCCTTGGCCATCGCGCAAATGTCGACTACGACTAGCCCTACCGTGGTATCGCCGTGCTTCAGGACCAAAGCCTTTGCATATAGCGGATCATGGATAGTACGCGCATAGTGTGCGATAAAATCACCATTGATCACTGTTCCCAATGGAGGCGTTATGTCAATCTGAAAGGCACCGGCCTGGAATATGTGGTTATCCATTTGTCGTTCATTTTTGCGGTTGAGCTATTTTCGCTTAACCGCGGTCACGTTTCCATCTCTATATCCCACCCGCCAAAAAGCCAAATGCTATTGGCCAACATGTAATCACTGCCACGCGCTCCGCAAGAAACGCAACCAATTCCCATGAAATATATTCGTGATATCGTCTTCTTTATATCCTCTTTTTGATAGTATGGACTGATATTTTTGTAAATCTGCTATTGA
>CAYMWA010000006.1:0-25054 GCA_964393795.1 uncultured Roseivirgaceae bacterium | reverse complement strand
TGGCTAGCCCAAACCGGACCCTGGTACAGTTCCATTGCCTGATTGAATCCTTCATCAGTAAGGTGCGTCACATCGAGGATCATTCTTAGCCGATCCATTTCCTTCAGAAGTTCTATTCCCTTCTGCGTAATGCTTCCCGTCATCTTCGTGCCTGGCGCATATCGTCCGGGGCCGAAATGTGAAAGTCCAACTGCTCTGAGCCCGTAGGCGTGTGCTTTCTCGAGGTAGTGCACATCAACAAGCGAATCGGCACCTTCCAGGCTGAGGATATAGCCCACAGGCTTCGTTACATCGGCGACGCTGCTGTCATTCCAAAGCGCAAGGTGTTTTTCAAGTCCTGTCAGGTCGCTAATTTGCACCATCTCCCCAATGGCCTCCATCTCCCGGTACCACGCTAATTGCGCCTGGGTCATCGCCCACGCCTGCTGCGGAGAATGCCACCCCGGGAAAGAACTCCCATATGGCGTGTACCGAGAGAGTTGCGTGGCCACCACCAGCCCGATTTTCCCTTTGCGAAGTTCCGGCAAGCACACAGTCCCCTTTCCGCGATCTGGTTTATCTTTCATATTCGTCTCACGCTGACGAATTTCCGCCAGCGGTCGCGAAAGATCGCGGTTCCATTCGATCGCATTCATTGCCAGATCCAGATGCGCATCAATAATAAATACCGGATTCATATATTTGGGATTGCCTTTTTCTTCGGCGGCACCATCATCCTCGTGTCACTAAACGGATATCGTGAAATAATATCGCGTATTTCAAAACTGAAATTCCGAAACTCTTCGGCGCGCCGTTCAACCTCGTTCGACGTATAGGTATAGAAACCCTTCCTGTTTCTTATGCCCTCTCCCCCCTCGGCAACGATTTTCCTAAAGAACTCGGGTATGTGGGTGTTCTTGGATAGTTCGGGGTTCAAGTCTTTCATCACCACACCGTATACATAGGTACCCATCAGATCCATGTAGCGACAATGTCCCGCAAACGGCAGGTAATAGCCAGGATCATTCCTGCAAGCGCGGTCTATGTCTTCAAGGGAAACATAGCCATTCTCAACAAGAAAAAAAGCTTCGCGCACCATGGCGCTCATCATGCGTGACCGGATGCCATTGTTATTCTTGAGGACATACGGGTCTTTGTGCCAGGATCGCCGCGCCGTTGATACAAGCCGGTCTACAAATGTCGACGGGGTGATACCGTTCGATATGATTTCCAGGAAGTACGTTGTATGCACGGGCTCAACCCAGTTGGCACCCACAATGCGTTCGGGCGCTACGGTTCCCTCCTGAATTTGACTAAGGGGGATACTTTCGGTATTGATGGCGACGAGCGTGTCCTTGGGCAATACGTTCTCCAGTTTTTCAATCAAAGACCGTTTAATATCGAGGTTCTCCTCAGTCACCGCAATAACAAGCCCGACATCTAATGAATCCGGAAGGTGTTGCACAATTTCAAGATCATCACGATCCGCAACCTTTACGGCCCGCACCCGAAGATCCGAAAAGTGTGTATCGATGATTCGTTCAGCCTCGGTGCAGTTGCGCGTGCACAGTGTTACCCGATGGTCTGCTTGCAATAAGCAAACAGCGATAGAGAAGCTGATCCTTTCATCTCCTACGATCAAAACAGGGACTTTTTGAAAACTCATTCCGTTACTATTAAAGCGTTCCTAAAACATTTCCAGCAACGTCGATTGCCTTGACGATGTCATCTTCGGTATGCGCCGCACTTATATACCATAAGCCCCTGCCGATCACGCGAATGCCTTGATCATGCATGCCAGCGACAAACCGGCCTAATTTCGCCTTGTCATGGTGCAGCACATCGCGGTACTCCCGCGCGGGACCGTGGTCTGAGAATCCTGTATAAACGATAGGGCCAAATCCCTGTACCACAAGATTCTGATTGGTTCTCTTGGCAGCCGTGTTAAGGCCGGCCATCAACTGCGCTCCATATTGATAAATCCGCTCATACGGCGGCTCAGTGGTCAAGACTTCGAGCGTCGCAAGCGCTGCCGCAACGGAGGGGTTACCCGAGTTCATGGTACCGGCATGAATCACCTTTCCCGTTGCGATACCCTCCATCCACTCCCTTTTGCCTACGATTGCGCTGATAGGGTAACCGTTGGCGATTGCCTTCGCGAAAATGGACAGGTCAGGCGTGATTCCAAAACGCTCCTGCGCGCCGCCCGGTGCCACTCGAAAACCACAGATGACTTCATCGAAGATCAGTGCAATGCCGAACGCGTCGCAGATCCTCCGCAGTCCCGCAAGAAATCCAGGCGCGGGAACAATACAGCCGCTGTTGCACATAATCGGCTCGGTGATGATAGCAGCGATGTCGGAAAACTTCTCCTTTACGACCTTTTCCACAAGGCTTAAGTCGTTCCATGGCAATATGATAAAATCGTCTTTTGCGTTTACGGAAAGACCATGGCTCCAGGGAAATACGTTCGGACTCTCCCTTGACCCCATTGCGTCCACAGATGGTGCCGAAAGACCAAAACAAACATTATCCATCCAGCCGTGATAGTGACCTTCAAATCGCAAAAACTTTGATCGTCCGGTTTTGTCTCGTGCCGCCCGTAGTGCTGTCTGTACCGCTGTAGATCCATCCAGGCAGAATCGTATCAACTCTGCGGAAGGAATGGTCGCTTGAAGTTTTTCAGCAAGTTCTATTTCACGTATATGCTGTCCGGCAAAAATTTGACCCTGATTGGAATATTCTGCGACGGCCTGCAAAACTTTCGGATGTGAATGGCCAAGAATCAGCGGTCCCTGGCTGAGGGTAAAATCAATATACTCATTGCCGTCGACGTCGAACAACCGACTGCCCTTTCCATGGCTGTAAAATAAGGCATGAGGATGATTGTACTTTCTAAACTCCGACGAAACACCACCGGCCAAGACCTTTTTGGCACGCTCCAGCAATGCAGCGGAAGCGTCGTATTTTCCCGATTTATTCATGATTAGTAATTTTCTTCAGCACTATCGCCCTCTTCTGTTATCGATTTTCTTGCCATGCGGTCATACGGATATAGTGCCGCAAGCCGGTAGATATCCTCGTTAAACATTGCGAAGGCTTCGTCCCAGGCTCTAGCCTCTTCAGCGGAATAGGTGTAGAGTCCCTGCGCGTCCATCGTTCCCCTTAACTTTTTCGCTACAAGCGCGCGCATCAGTTCAGGAACCTCATCGCTGTTGTTCAAACTAGGAAAAATATTTTCAAATATCCAATGACAGTCGCGCAGCCCCATAAAATCCATTCTCCGAAAGAGGCCCATCAAAGTAATCCACGATCCGGCATCATATCGAAAAGCCTTGTCGACATCCTCAATCGTCGCATCGCCTTTTTCAATAAGAGAAAACATCTCACGGTAAACCGCATACATCAACCTGTTTGTCACAAACCCACGGATATCTTTGCGCAGCAGGGTTGGCTCCTTTCCCCATTTGTGCGCTAAGTCGAAAACCCAGGTGGCATATCGCATCGACGTTTTGTTTCCACAGGTGATTTCCAGGAAACGCGTCAGGTACGCAGGCTCCGCCCAGTGGATACCCAAAAACCGCTCTGGATTCGGAATAAACCTTTGCAATTCACTGATTGGAATGGCCGACGTATTACTTGCCACCACCGTATCGATTGTAACCACATCAGTAATACCCCTGTACACGGCCTGTTTCACGTCAGTCTTTTCCACAACGCACTCCAACACCAGGCTGCAATCCGAGAGGTCCGCATACTCTTCCGAGATAAGGATACGTCGCAAGTAACCCTCCATCGGCTCATCGAGAAGGTTCGCCTTGCGACAATGCAGAAGCTGTGAGCGAATTCGCGACATTGCGTGGTCCACATCGGCGTGGAGGGGTGCAATGGCACGTACGCTATGCCCGGCGGCAAGCAACGCAGTGACTACACTACTTCCCATTAATCCGAGTCCTACGACACCTACTCGAATTTCCTTCGGTCTGACGGGCGTATTCATCAAATCACCGTGGAAGTTGAACGATACAGTCAATCTCAACCCTTATGCCTTCGGCAAGCACCGATTGCACGGTAGTACGCGCGGGGCGAATTCCAGAAAAGTATTGCGAATAGACTTCATTGTAGCGATCGAATTCACTGATGTCGGACAAGTGGACGGTACATTTGACTACATCATCCATAGAAGCGCCAGCCCTCTCAACAATTGCTTTTATGTTTTGCAGTGTGCGGTGTGTTTCTTCTTCCACGGTTCCCAACATAAATTTGGATGTTTTAAAATCCACGGAAGCCTGACCGCTGACAAAAAGCAGATTGCCTGCTATGACGCCATCCGAATACGCACCGGTAACAAACCCCGGGTGTCGATCAGGATGATCAATTTTCTTTTTCTTCATTCTTTCTCTTCTAATTTTCACAACGCAAACGGAAAATACCGGAAGTCACCTCAGAAAAGTCCGAAATTCCGGCCTTCTGATATTTTCTCCGTTTAACAAAATTAGGCGGTCGCTAATCCAAAACCTGTTACTTTTATTTACATTTATAATACTATTTTTCATAAGCTGTATGAACATTTTTTGTTATTGATTATATTTAATCAACCGTCAAAAAAACCCTGTAATGATTGCTTCGTCGGTAGGTAAAGCAGACTATTTGTGCTAAAAGGATAATCGCGACCCAGCTATGAAATCAATTGAAGTACGTTTACCGCGTGATTTTGACAAATCATTTATCGTATTCCAGGAGATCGGACAATACTTTCCTGTGCCGTGGCACTATCATCCCGAATATGAACTCGTGCTGGTCTTAAAAAGTACGGGCAGACGCATGGTGGGTGATAATATTGGGTATTTCCAGGAAGGCGACCTCGTATGCATGGGGCCGCTTCTGCCCCACGTCTGGGTAAACGACGCTCCATATATTAATGGAGCGGCTGACCAGCAGGCTGAGGCGATCGTTATTCACTTTAAAGATGATTTCCTCGGGGAGAATTTTCTTAAGCTCCCCGAAATGGATGCCTTGAGAACCTTTCTCGCCCTTTCGCGCCGGGGCGTGGCGTTGCATGGAAAAACGCGAGATCGCATTAAGACGCTAATGGTGGAGATGGTGGACATGAATGGTCTGCAACGGCTCGCTTCCCTGCTTTCGATATTCGACATCCTGTCAAGCACGAGGGAATATGAAGTCCTGGCGAGCGACGGTTACATGCACAAGGCCGACAACCAGCACGACCGGCTCGGCAAGATCACGGACTTCATCATGCAAAATTTTGACAGAGAAATTTCTTTGCCGGAAGTGGCACAAATTGCCAACATGGCGGTGACTACTTTTTGCAACTTTTTTAAGGAACAGTATCGTACAACGTTCGTAGATTACCTGAACACGGTCAGGATCGGGCACGCATGCAAATTGCTGTCTGAGAAGAATCAGAACGTTGTCGAAGTCGCCTATGAATGTGGCTTCAACAACCTCGCAAACTTCAACCGTCAGTTCAAGAAGTACAAAAAGATGACACCCACCCAATATAGAAAAACAGTCAGCCTCCCGGAGATGGCGCGGGCGTGAAACGTGCCACTACTGTCTCTCAAAGGTCTCGCTCATCCTGTGACTTTGCAACTTGCAACCTGCAACCTACCCAAGCGCTGGCTACGATAAATGCTTTGGCAGACGAGTCCGGCAGGCCTTCAACCTCCCTTCACTCCACCTCATACCGCTCCACAGCCTCCATGTTGAGCTCTACACCCAGTCCCGGGCGCTCGGGTCGCAACAGCCTGCCGTTTCGCATCTCCAAAGGTTCATTGACCAACTCCAGCCGAAGCGCGGAATCGCACATGTCAGGCGGAAGAAATTCAATCATCGGACAGTTTGGAGTGGCTAACGCCAGATGCGCTGACGCCGCAATACCAATGCCTGTTTTCCAACAATGCGGAACAATCAGACGACCGCGGTCTTGTGCGAGATGGCAGACCCGTAGCGCCTCCGTTATACCGCCGACACGTCCGATATCGGGTTGAGCAACGTCCACCTTCGCCTTGTCAAGCAGATCGACAAATTCAAAGCGCGTATTCTGCCACTCTCCCGCGGCGATGCGCATCGGCGCCTCCCTGGAAAGCATCTCATATCCTTCAAGGTTGTCAATCTGCAACGGTGTCTCCAGAAAGAAAAGGTCAAGCTCTTCCCAGTGCCTGATCGTCCGAAGTGCGGTGCGGGCATCATACCACAGGTATTGGACATCTACCATCAGGCGCATCTCAGGACCTACGGCCTGCCGACACGAGCGGAGAATGTCCGTCATTTCTTCGTCACTACCTTTCAATCCTGAATGGTTGTAAGGACCACCGAGTGTACATTCGAGCTTCGCCGCCGAAAAGCCAAATGCCTTCGCCCGCCGCAACCATTCAATAAGTGAATCGCCATACTCCTTGACGCACTGGCCATAGGGCTGCAGTGAAGCATACGGAACAATGTCATCCTTTTGGGCACCCCCCAACAGTTTGTAAAGCGGCAACCCCAATGCCTTCCCCTTGATATCCCACAACGCCATGTCTATTGCACCAATTGCGCATATCACTGCCCCCCGGCGCCCACTCATGCAAGTATAGGTATACAATTTTTCCCATATTGCCCAGGTATCAAAGGGGTCCATCCCCACCAATAACCCTTTCATGCCCATAGCCATCGAGTGGCTGCCTGGTGCTTCTATCGCCGCCTTAGCCAACCACGGGCCGGTGTCCGTCTCGCCTATGCCGCAAATCCCCTCGTCTGTCCGAACGATGACCACCAGGCCATCCTGTGACGACGACGTAGCCGACTCCGTCAGTTCGGGTATTTTCAAAATCTTGCATTCGATGTCTGTGATCTTCATAAAAGGTATTGATATACTCATTAAAGTTGTTCAACTGTCGCAGGTCGCTGCTGTGATATTGTCCTGTTCTTCACCAGTGGCTGCGCCCAAAACGCTACACTAAGCACAATCAACAAGGGCAGAAACAATATATTCATAGCTGCCTGCAGGCCCACGGCGTCGCCCATGACGCCGATGACCAACGGACCTAACGCGCCCCCTATAGATGCCGTAAACATGAAACCGGAAAGCGCTTCGTGATGCCTGGCTACTGAATTGAGCGCCAATGAAAGGATAACAGGCCACATGACCGACTCACATGCGGCCACCAGGGGAAACGCGACCTTTGATACGGCCGGGCTACTGTATAACGCAACCGCCAAACTGATGATCGCGAGCAACGTCAATCCCCCGAGCACGGTACGACTATCGAATACCTTCAACAACAGCATCCCGATGGAACACCCTGCCGTCAGCAATAGCCAGTACCACGAAAGGACCATGGCGCCTTCCGTCTGCGGATTCACGCCGTGTACATCCTCAAAGAATTTCGACAGCCACGCGGCAATGCCCTGTTCACAGCTGGCATAGGCTACGAGCGCCAGAAAGTAAAAGATGACATACTTGTTCCTAAACAATTCTCCATAGACAGCCCTTCTGCCTAACCTGTATGCCGACGCCTCTTCCCGGGCAGGAAACTTCAAAAAGACGATGATCACAACCAGCGAAACCACCAGGAGCGCGAACAACCAGTACGCTGCTGCCCATTCAAATCCCTCCGGGACGAGCATCGCAAGCGTGCGGAGAAATACATTCGCTTCATCTGAAGCCATGCGCAGGTTGTTGGATAGCCATGAGTAGACCAGCGGACTGAAAAATGCACCCGCACCATACATAAGTTGATTCAGCGTTGAATGGAAAGCAAGGTTCTCGGCACCGCACGCCCGGCGCAGCAACGGCACGGTCGTTACCTGAATGATCGCAGCAGCACTGCCAATGATGAAGAGCGAAAGGATCGAGGCCCGGTAGCTCAAAAACAGAACGAAGATCAGAATACCGGCAAGTGCAAAAAGAAAGGTCCACGTCAGAATCTTCTTGGGAGAAAAATACTCGCCTGCGATGCCGGCGGGGACACATGATATCCCCAGGGCGATATAGAACGCGAACGGTAATACGGCAGCCATACCATAACCCACCTCGAAAGTAGAAATGATCTCAGGAATGATCACGCTCATGATAGACATGAGCAGACCGATTTGAAAAAACATAAGATTGATAAAAATGATCAACCCATAATTATTCCGTCCCATAGCACATCCTCGGTTACATCGTGATTGTTAATCCCCCGTCCACGACAAGGGTATGGCCGGTAATGTACGTACAGTCATCGCCACTCAGGAACAAGATAGCCTTCGCCACCTCCTCCGGCGCTCCGGGACGTGCGAGCGGTATCTTCCTCCGCTTCACATACCATTCCTGAAACTCTGGCAACTGTGTTTCATCAACGCCATTGATGATCGACATGGCAGTGTGAATACATCCCGGCGCGACGGCATTGACGAGTATGCCGTGTGGCGCAAGGTCAACCGCCATTGTACGTGTCCATGCGCTGATGCCACCCTTGCTCGCACTGTAGGCGCCAACAGTGGGTTCGCTGGCAATCGCCTGTGTAGACGAAACATTTACGATCCGACCTCTTCCACTTTTAATCATGGAAGGTGTCACCAACTTCGCCATTACAAAGTAGGCTTCAAGATTCACCGCCATCGTCGTACGCCACTCATCAAGCGTGCTTTCGGCGTGTCGCGTATAGTAGCTCATGCCCGCACAGTTCACCAGGACGTCGACACGCCCATGAACAAGAATATCGGCCACATGCGCCTCTAGCGCCGCGTGGTCCGTCATGTCCGCAACACAGGGACGCAGTCCGTCGACAGTCGAAAGGCCTGCTTCATTCCGGTCGAACCCGTACACCACTGCCCCGCGTGAAATAAACATGAGGGCAGTAGCACGCCCGATGCCCGAAGCAGCACCGGTAACGATTATGGTTTTATTTCTAAATGACTCCATCCATCCTTTAACATTGATTCACACTCACCCTTTAAAACGCGCAGCGGCAAAACCGCGGAATGGCAACTTAATCCTGAACAAGCCACCCGCATTTTTTTCGAAATCCACTTCTGCTTCGGGAATGCCATAGGGCCCTCCGATTTCTTTGGCAGTAGTAATATACAGTTCATTAAAATTCTTTCCACCAAACGTACATGACGTCACCTGACGCACATCCGGTACACTCACTTCGAATACCGTTTCTCCCGTTCGCGGATCGAGTCGCAATACTTTTCCGCCATTAAAAAGCGCGACCCAGAGATACCCTTCCACATCGATCGTCATACCGTCGGGCAAAGTGCGTGGGCCATCAAATTTTCGCAACACGCGGCCGTTGGAAATGTCTCCGGACGGACGGTCGTAATCAAAAGCATAAAGCGTACGTGCCACAGAGTCGATGTGATAAAAAGTAGCGTAATCCACACTCCATGCAAGTCCGTTCGATAGCAACAACCCCTCACGTTGTTTTTTAACGGTTAGGTCGTGCGCAAGACTATACAGGCTGCCCGATGGATCGCTAATGTCCTGGTGATACGTCCCTGCCCAGAACCTTCCTTCCGGATCACATTTACCATCACCAAACATGTTTTCTGAGAGAGATGCCTCCGGATCACAAAGGTGTTTCTGCTCTCCGGTGACTGGATCGAAAAAGCTGAATCCTTTCTGCGACGCCAAGACAAGACCACCTTGCTCTCGCAGCGCCAAGGCGCCGAGAACTGCGTCTGCTTCAATGCGTGTGTTCCGACCGTCACGGGGATCAAAAGTAAAGATTGCTCCACTTGTCAAGTCCGCCCAATACAACTGTTGGGTACGGTCATCCCACACCGGGCACTCCCCGCAAATTACATCCGTGTGAAACACCAATTCCGCCGTTGCAGATTTCGCCATATTTATTTAACAAAGTCTAACATATACACGCAATTCCAAATAAGCTGTATTATGGTTCTATTGCGAATTCATCCAGTATTTCCTGCGGCATATCAAATCCTATTCCCGGACATTCAGGCAACCTGATCGCCCCGTTCGTCACCGGGAATCCGAGCGCCTGGATACGTTTACGAAGGGGAGAACGGTAAATTTCCGCCGGCGCATATTCGATATACGGGGTCACCGCAGAATATGCTGCCAGATGTACACTAGCACACCCCAGCAGTTGTGTCGACCAGTTGCCCGGCATCACTAGCCCACCGGCATCTTTAACGGCGTCAGTGATTCGCTTTGCTTCCGTAATTCCCCCAACGCTATTCATATATGGCTGGACGATAGACACGTGACCATACTTCATCATGTGCAAACACTCAGCACGGGTCACGGCGTGTTCGCCCATGGCGATTGGTATCGACGTCGCCTTTGCAAGAGCGGCATACGGTTCATAAAAATCAACAGGGAATGGTGTCTCCAGGAAGCCGATATCCAGAGCTTCGAGTGCTTGGCACACCCTTAGCGCTGACGGAACATCGTTAAAACGATAGCCAATATCCACAAAAAGAGTCACTTCCGCACCGACGGCCTCTCGCGCCCGTGTCGCCAGTTCTATGATCCTTGCCGAACTCGACATCAGCGGCTCAAGCTTCATCGCCCGGTAATTCAGCGCTTTAAGCGTAAGGCAATTTTCAACCTGCACATCTACCATACGCGGACTGTCCCACTCGTCGGATACAACAGTACCGTAGGGAACCACTTCAATTTCCGACAACGATTCGGGCGTCTGGTAATAGGACCGTTGTGCACCGCCCAGCAATTTGTAAACGGGCTGATTCAAAGACTTTCCATAGATGTCCCACAACGCGATGTCAATAGCACCCATGCACATCACGGCCCACCCCCGGCGATTGCAATGCATCAACATGTCGTACATCATTTGCCACATCAACTCGGGATGCGCCACTTCCGTACCAACCAGCACCTTCCCAAAAAACGAAGCCGGGCCGTGCATCACCGCACGAGCGACACCAGCCGGCACACGAAACGATTCCGCGATACCTGTAATGCCTTCATCTGTTTCAACACGAACAATGGCAAGTGGTTCCACCAGGCCTTTGTTAGGGTCTACTTCACGCCCGTCTCCGATAATATCGACTTTGATCTCCGTGATTCTCAAATTCAGCTCCTTTACATACCACAATACGAATTCAGCAAACCGCTCATTTCCGTACCACAGTAGCGGTACCTATCTCCTTTCTCCAGGTCTTCCCTCCAGAAGTCACCGTGTAATGATCTCCGTCCACCGCTATATCGACCGTCTTATCGCGCACCTTCAACCCCGTTACGTTAAGGTTCTTCGCCAAACGGGTATTCACCGGATTGATCGTTAACGTTCCGTCAAACGCCACATCGATACCGAACAGTCCAAAAAGTATTGTCTGCGCCAGCGCCCCTGTAGAGATGTTTGATTGCAAGGGCGTGTCAAGCCTGTAGCCGATGTGGGTGGCGTATTGCGAATCGGAGAAGTACGGCATACGCGTTCCCCACCACAGTATACTGCCCAAAATTTGGTCCGCAATTTCGGTCCGCCCATCCTGATACAGAAATCCGCTTATGAGCGCAGTAAAGGAAGTACAGTTTCCACCACCGCCGTTGTCGATGTCTACCTGGTCGTAGGCAGGATCCAGTTTCGACATACTGTGAAGTCCGAAGTCTGAAAGAAACTCCTTCTCGTTAAGATGACTGAGCAGGCCTTGTTTTATTTCTTCGTCAATAACATCACTATCAAAGAGCTTATACATCTGCACTGTATAACGTACATCCTTCTTTCCATCACCGTTGACGAACATAAACCAGTCCAACTCCGGATTCCACAGTTCCCTCTTCAGTACCTCTTTCAACTGCGCCGCTCGCTTCATCAGCAATGGCATCGGCTTTCCCATCAGCTTGCAAAGCTCCGACACACGTACATAGTTGTTATACCGGCGTCCGTTCATGTCCGGCATCACGTGATTGTAGCGGAACTCCCGCCTGAGTTCGAGGTGACTGTTAGCCGCACCGTAGTCAACGCCATAATCCACAAGCTTCACGGGCTTCGAAGGATCATCAAGTAGCATGGCACTTTCTACCATGACGTCAAGAATAGACTTTCCCGGCTCTACTTGAAAATTCAAAAAGTCAGTGTCACCGGTTAGCTTTACATAATTATAAACGTGCCGAATAATTTTTTCCTGATTCACCATATACCAGGTGCCCGTCGACTCTCCCGTCAGCGGATAAAACGCATATCCATTGGCCAAGCCACCCGACTGAATGAATTTCACAATGTGCGCCTTTCCATCTTCCGGATCCAACAGGTGCATAATTTGAAATACCTGGCCAAAGTTCCACAGATAGTTCACTGTACATCCGCCCTTAACGGCGCCGGTACCATAGTAGGGGTTCACGACGAATTCCGGAACGTTGAATTTGTTGGTAATAAAAATGCTGAGCGATCGGTTGTACAATTGCTCGAGCGCTTTGTTGTCAGAAGAAAATCGCGGAAGTCTGCTAAAAATGTTCTTGACTTCGGTGATGTAGTGATATTGAGCTGCATCGACGTGTGCGGCGATGTCGCCAAGGACCACATCCCTTTCCCGTATTGCATCGTCTTTTTCTCCAATTGCGAAAACGACGGACATTGTCGCTTCTTCATTCGGTCCAAGGCTAATCTGCCCATGAAATCGTCGCGTGGGTTCCTCCCACCAAAGTCCCTGCAGATCACTGCCAATCGCAACGGCGTAGTCGCCCTGCACGCGAACAATTCCCCGAACGTCTTTGATATTCCGGACGGGCGTTTTACTCTTCGGCCGGGAGAAGCCCCACACAGGTTCTTTGTCCAACGACACGCGGTACGTGAATGGATCGTTCATCACTAATTGAATCGGCACCTCCTGCTTTTGAGCTCCGGTATTCCTGAACTTCAGCGTGAGCACACCTGCCCGTTGGCCATACAGCAGTGACGTCGTGGAGATAACTTCAATATTGTGTAACTGCCCGATGCGATTGGTTTGAAAGGGAAGCCAGGTATAGTGATCGCTCTTGATTCGTTCACCAAAAATCATCGGCTCGATATAGAAATCAGAACTGACATACGGTATCGCCCAAAGGCCGTCCAGTACACCTACGTAGTCATGACTGATACCGACCGACGTCATATCGCTGACGATACCAAGGTGCTCGGGGCGGGTAATCAGCTTCGCACCATCTCCGGCAAAGACATCAAGGAGTTCATTTCCGGACTTTACCGGAAGCCGGCCCGTATATGGCTCAACCTGTTGTGCCAGGAGCACCCTACCCCCCATCACCGCCAAGGCGAGTGCCAATATGACGAATCCAACCGATCTGTTTTTCATTTCATCCACAATTTTTATGTCACACAAAAAGCGAACAACTTCAACTTCATCAACTATCGACTATGAACAGTCGACTATCGATCACCTAATACCCATCATTTTGTTCGAGCACTGGTTTTACCTGGCGTTGCTCATCCGGAATTGGAAAGAGGCGGAAGTAATCCTGCACCGCAACGGTACGGTTCTGTTCCAGATACGCCTGCGGTTTGAAGGTGTTCATTTCTTTTTCAAGAAACTCCATTCCCCTGTAGCGTAAGTCAAACCAACGATCGCCCTCAAGCAGAAGCTCCCGCTGTCGTTCATCGGCCAGTGCCTGAAACATTTGCGTTTTTGAATATCCTTCAGGAAGATCATCAATGCCTGCACGTGTCCTCACCGCGTTAACATACGCATACGCCTGATCCGTCTTGTTGTTCTCATTCAGCGCCTCCGCATACATCAGGAGTACGTCAGCATAACGGAGTATAATCAGGTTCGATCCGGACAGGCCATTGAAAGTTGTGAGCGGATCCACATACTTCAGCGAAAAAATGTTGGTGTCGACGGTGCCGAGCATATCGAACGTCAGTTCCCGCGTCAGTTCGGTATATCGCTTATCATCCGCATCGTACTTACCGGTAACGTACGGCTCAATCATAAAATATCCGCTACCGTATTGACCTTCAATGTTGGGATAAACTTCTGCCGCATCGACATTATAGGGAACCGTACTAATCGCTAGTGGATTGTTAAATCCGGCGGTACGCGAATAATTGATACTGAAAATAACTTCGTCATTAAACGGAACATCCGGATCGAACAAAACATCAAGGTTGACCAGCGACTTTCCGCTGTTGGTCACCACATCAGAAAGAACGGTTTCCGCAGTCGGCGCATCACCTTTCCAGAGATAGACCTTTCCGAGCAACGTCTTCGCCGCCACCGTCGACGCCTTTCCACCCGCAACGTCGAGTTGCTCGGGTGTCCGATAGGAATCCAACTTCGCTGCTTCATTCAGGTCTGCGATAATCAGTTGGTAAACATCTTCGGCCGGTGACCGTGGAACGGCATACATATCCTGCAGGTTCATACGCTTGTCATACAAGGGCACCTCTCCGAACACACGCATCAAATTAAAGTAAGCATAGGCCCTGAGAAACCGCGCTTCTGCGACAATCACCTTTTTGAGTACGTCCGCCACGGGCGCTTGTGACAACTCATCAAGGAGAATATTGACACGCTGAATAGTCGCGTAGTTGTCAGTCCAGTATCCGTCCAACTCTCCGTTCTGCGCGGTTATTGCGAGCCGGTCCATGTCAGCCCAGGCACCTGAAGGTTGAAAACGGGTAACGTATACGTTGTCGCTAGGAATCTCGCCCAGGTAGATGTTAGTAGTAGCCGGTCCCAGGATGGAACGGTAGCACCCGGCAAGTGCTGCATAAAAGTCAGCTTCAGTGTTGTACAGCTTATCGGCTGTCAAGTCGCCTGGATGGTTACGATCGAGGAACTCCTCCTGGCAAGCCGCGCCACAAAGCATGATGGCAATGCAAATGATCGGTTTACGGATGATATTTTTCATGATCGTGTTGTTACAAAGTGAAACATCAAAAGGTCAGGTTTACGCCAAGGGAGTACGTCTTCGCCAATGGATATCCGCCATAATCGACACCGAACGCCCGGCCCGCAGCGCCGCCGAAGTAGTTCGCCTGCGGATTGAACCACGGATAACTGGTGAACGTATGTAGGTTCTGTGCTGTGAGCGTGACCCGCAAGCCGGTAATTGACAGGGCGTCACACACCTGCGAAGGCACGATGTAACCCACCATGAGGTTCTTTATCCTCACATATGACGCATCAAAGACGTGATAAGAGGAAGCTTCGAGCCGGTTGCCGGTATAGTCCAGATTGGCCTGTCCGTACACTTCGCCCGAACGATCATAGATATACCTGGAAATGTTTCCTTCAATCGGCGAAACCCAACTCATATTGCGCAACGCCGGCACATACTTCGACCCGCCCTGGCTACCATCCAACACAAGGTTTAGTTCCCAGTTCTTGAACCGAAGCGAGTGCGACCATGAAAATGTAAAGTCTGGCAGCGCCTTTCCCAGCTTTTGGTAATCGTCACTGTTTAGCACGCCATCCTTGACCACCTCTTCGTACTTCGGATCACCGATCTTCGAATTACGCGGTTTTGGATACTGCGTCAGCTCATCGGCATTCTTGAAAACACCAATTGTTTTGTATCCATAAATCTGGAACATCTCTTCGCCTTCGATGATCCACACCATGCTATAGTCACCGCTGCTGAGCTTCAACGTGCCACTTTCCGTGTGTATCTCGGTAACTTTATTCCATACCTTATTAAATATCCAGTTCGTCGTCCACGAAAAATCTCCGCGACTAATATTGGTGGTGGTCAACGCGAGTTCAATTCCCTTGTTTGTCATTGAGCCGATATTGTCCATTACACTTGTCGCAATGCCATTTTCCGCAGGTAGTGGTCGGTTGAGAAGCAGGTCCTTCGTATTGCGTATATAAAAATTTGAGGATAATTGTATCCGGTCGTTCAAGATACTGAAATCAAGACCGGCATTGTACTGTTCATTGGTCTCCCACTTCAGGTTGGGATTTTCAATTGAAGAAGGATAGACCGTCGTGACGGCACCTTCAGCCTGTCCTGCAGGCCCGTAGATATACTGGTCACCGTAAACATAGTTGGCCTGCCACGCGTAGTTGCCGATTTGGTCGTTACCGGAAACGCCATAGCTCAGGCGAAGTTTAAGGTCGCTGAACAGATTGGAAGCGTGCATGAAGGACTCTTCCGAGATGCGCCATGCTGCCGACACCGCAGGAAAAACGCCATAGCGGTTTCCGGGTGCAAACTTGGATGAGCCGTCGCGACGGATGGACGCCATAAACATATACTTGTCGTTGAAATCGTAATTCACCCTGGCAAACACTGAAGTAAATGTTTCATCGGCAAACGATCCTGAGCCCCCCACGTCGTTTGCACCGAAAATATTCGGGCGATAATAGTTGTCGAAGCGTGGAAGAGGGTCCTCCGCATTCGCACCGCGGTCGTTGACCTGCGCCGTCGCATTGGTCTGCCTGAAACCCGTAAACTGTTTGCTGCCGCCCGCGATAATGCCAAAGTTATGGACGTTGGCGAAGGTTCGCTTGTAATCGATAAACCCTTCAAGCGTATAGGATGAGCGCAGGCTATTGCTTTGGCCCGCAACAATATCTTCGAAACGTGGATTGGAAAAGTTCGCCTCGCGGTTGTGACCATTCGCTGCCAGATACGGACTCTCATAAAAATCGTTGAACTTTGTATCCACGAAACCGCCAAAACTTCCATTGATGTTCAATCCGGCGATAGGCTCATAGTTCAAGAAAGTCCGACCCAGTCCGTTAAAGCCGCGACGCATGTCATGCACTTCATTCAGCGCTGCAACCGGGTTGCCATATCCCCCATACACGACCGGCGTGCCCCAGTTCAACGAATTGACTTGCCCGTAATCGCCATTGGGCATGTAAACGGGAATCACGGGGTACTGTACGATGGCGTCTTCGATAATACCGCCCCCGCCATGGCCTGCACCGGTCAGCTTGTTATTGACACGTCCTTTCGTGTACGATGCGATATAGCTGATGCCCATGTTCAATTTGTCACTGAGCTTGATGTCAAATTTCCCATTTGACGAATAGCTGTCCTCAAAGGTAGTGATGATCGTTCCCTTGTTACTTAAATAGTTCAGCGACACGTTGAACCTAATATTTTCGTTGCCACCTCCGGCCGAGATCTGGTGATTGTGAAAAACGCCGGTTCTAAAAATCTCGTCCTGCCAGTTGGTGTTGGCAATCTGGTCGCTGAACTCTGGTGCCTCTTCTCCAGATATCTCGTACGCCCGTTTAGCATACTCCACATACTCGGGGCCGCTGAGGACATCGATTGTTCTTTCCACCTGCTGGACGCCCAACGTCGAATTGAATGTGAATTTCGTTTTCCCCTGTCCCCCTTTCGTCGTCACAATGATGACGCCGTTACCCGCACGTGATCCGTAAATAGCACCGGCGGCTGCGTCCTTTAAGACGCTGACGCTTTCTACCGATTTTGGATTTAGCAAGCCGAATTCTTCACTGGACACCATCATACCGTCGATCACATATAGCGGTTCACTTCCTGCGTTAATTGAACCGAAGCCGCGAATCCGAATAATCGGGTCAGCCCCCGGCGCACCCGAAGCATTTTCCACCATGACCCCTGAAATGTTACCGGTGAATGCATCCGCCACATTACTAATGGGCATGTCAGCAATCTGTTCCTCGGTCACTTTGGCAACCGCGGTCGTTAATTTTCGCGTGCTTTCCGTGCCATAACCGACAACGACAACTTCATCAAGACTTCTCACATCTTCAACCAGTATCACATCGACCACGCTTCTGCCGGCCAGCACCACTTCTTGTTCAACATACCCGATAGACGAAAATACCAGCGTCGCATTTTCAGGTACCGTAAGGCTGTATCTGCCCGATACGTCGGTAACCGTGCCGGTGGTGGAACCCCTGACAACGATGCTCACACCCGGTAGCGTTTCGCCCGATGTGGAAGTGACGGTACCGGTAACAGACACAGATCTGTCTTGTAAAACAGACATTAAAACATCGGCCTTTGCAGAGGGCGACAAAAGCACCAGAACCACCGCCCCGATAAGGTGATACCGGAGGCGATCAAACCAGGAAATGATCGGTTGTGTACTCATAGTATGAAAAGTTAGCAGGATTAATCTTCAATCGTTTGAAGCAACCTACGCATAAATTCCGCTGAAGAATCGAGAGTACCTGAATAAATCAGCGATAACGTTACCGAAAATTATCGCAAGAAATTTCGATTCGTGATGCCGTGAAATCTACAATTCGACCGGACGCCCCACCTTCGACGTATGTCTCTTTCCGTTGCAGCGCACCTGAAATTCATCACCCCGGCGGGAGATATCAATGGTTTTTCCCAGCAGATTCAGGCCTTTGATCTCAAAATTGCCTAACAGTCTACTCGTCGGATTGATGGAAATCGATCCATCCAACTCGGGAGTGATGCCCGCCATGCCGAAAAGAATGGTGGTGGCCACACTAATGGTTCCAATATCCGCCTGCAACGGCGTATCCCTTCTATAGTCGATTTCATTCGCCACCTGCGAATCGCCGAAATAGGGTAACCGCTCACCCCACCAAAAAATGCGGCGCATAATATCATCAGCAATCTCAGGCTTGCCTGCATCGTAAAGGAGTTGCGCAATCTGTGGGGGGAACAACGTACAACTCCCGCCCCCTCCGTTGTCTATATCCACCTGATCATACGCTACATCCTTTTTCGACATGCTGTGGAAACCGTACTCCGAAAAAAACTCCGATTCATTCAAATGACTCAAAAGGCCCCGCTCAATTTCTTCGTCGATGACATCACTGTTCAGCAGGTAAAACATCTGAATGGTGTAGCGCATCTCTTTGTTTCCTTTTTCGTCTGCGTATGCAAACCATTTTTCCGTAGGACTCCAAAGTTGTTCCTTTAATAGCTTCTTAATTTCCCGGGCACGACGCATAAGGTCGGGTTGACGATCACCGGCAAGCGCACAAAGTTCTGAGACCCGTTCGTAATTCTTGTATCGCAGCCCATTAAGATCGGGCATAATGTGATTGTATGTGAATTCGCGTCGCAATTCGAGGTGATCGCCACGTGGACCGTAGTCCACCAGTTTCTCAGGTTTTGACCTGTCCGACAGATGGAGCGCGTTCCTAACCGCATGGTCGAGAACGGTCTCGCCGGCGGCAACCTCCACATCAAGAAATGCAACGTCACCGGTATTCTTCACATAATCATAAATGAGCTTGATGATGAGATTCTGATTCACCGGATACCAACTCCCCGTCCCTTCACCGGTGATCGGATCGAAAGAATGGCCGTTGTAAAGCCCTCCCGACCGGATGAACTGCAGGATATGTTTCTTGTCTGCCTCAGGGTCCACCAATGGCAGAATTTCGGAAACAGCGGCATAGTTCCAGAGGTAATCTTTGTAACAGCCACCCTTTATTGACCCGGTGGCGTAGTAAGGATGTAACGCAAACTCGGGAATTTGAAATTTATTCAGTACGAGTATGCTCAGCGAGCGGTTGTATAACTGCTCGAGGGCTTTGTTGTCTGAGTGGAGACTTGGAAGCTTTGCGAAGATATCCCTGACTTCATAAATGTAATGCTCAGTGGCGTCCTGAATGTATTGATCAGGGTTAGCCAGGATTGAATTTCGTTCGGCCAAAGCATTACCGATCTCCCCTACTGCAAAAACAATGTGCATCGTTATTTTACCACCAGCGCTAAGGTTGAGGTTAGCATGAAACCGCCGCGTTGCCTGTTGCCATACCAAACCATCGACATTTCCAGCAATCGCAACAGCATACTTGCTCTGGACCCTGCTAATGCCTTTTTCGTCGACTACCGTTTCCACCGGCGTACTGCTGCGCGTGGTACCGAAGCCCCAGTCGTTTTTCTTGTCGCGGTAGTCCAGTGTCACTCGATACGTATCCGGGCCGTTGGCAATTATCTGAATCGGAATATCCTGCACATCCTTTGTCGTATTCTCAAGCGTCATAGAAAGTACGCCTGCCCGCATCCCGAAAATCAACGTGCTCGCTGTTGTCAGACGTATTCCGTTGATCATCCCGACGCGGTTCGTCTGGTAGGGCAGCCATGTATAATGATCAGTCTTTACCCTTTCTCCAAAGAGGCGCGGCTCCAGAAAAAAATCGGAAGCCACGTAAGGAGGTGCCCAAAGCCCGTCAATCACACCTACGTAATCATGCGCTATCCCCACCGAGGCCATGTCGTTGACGATTCCCAGGTGTTCAGGGAGGGTGATCAAGCGGTCTCCATCTGCACGGAAAATATCCAGCAATTCAGCACGCTCGTTTCGAGGCAACTGATCTCCTCCGCCCTCCTGCGCCTGAAGCGGTGGGGACATCAAACCCACAAGACCCCACGACAAAAGGATCACATATTTTTTTAGCGCGCACTTGTAGTCTTGTATCATAGCATTTTTCATCTTGCTTCTTTGAACACGATTCCTCCATATTCGGCCCATCCCTCTTCGCTGATTTTCTTATAGTAGGAAAGCGCCATTTCACCATCATCTTTCCAGTCCCATTGGCCGATCGGATACGGGACCACGTACGCTTCCATCTCTTCAGTGATCAGAAGTATATCCGTCAGTCCTTTTTTTATGGTCTGCATCAGTGATTCCGTCCGATACCTCTCACCTCTTGCGTAGATGCGGTACCCGTAGTACGCCCGTGCCACCGCTTCGTACAGCCGGGCGGTAATCCACGTTCGATAGAACGTATGGTACAGGTCTTCATACTTCGCACTGTCGATCAGCGCTTTAGCTTCCCGTATGCTGGCCAGTGCGGCAGCGGCATTGTTGACGCCAAATGCTTTTTCCGCAAGGATATATCCCAAAAAAGCTTCATTCATTTGTTCGTCAGGCGTAACCCATCCGTTTTCAAGCACGTAGGCCGCCTCCCGTGTAAGCTGACCGCCTTCCAACTTGAACTGTGGAGGTGCAATATGCTGAACAACGTCTTTCCAGTAATGGAATTTCTTGTTCACCCCGTGCCCGACGTAGACCTCAGGAGGTGTAATCCACTTACCGGAAACATGACGCGCATAGCTGGAAGGATAGGCGTCAAAGTCGAGGCGAGAGTGATTGGCGACATTGGTCCCGAGGGTATAAAGCGATGACGTAACGATCGCGAAAGCGCGCTCGAAGGCGGGCTTTACGTACGGAATAGCAGCCGTTCCATATCTCGATGAAATAAATTCGTCGTTAATCACTTCCGCCGTCACCGTGGTATCTTCGCTATAACGCTTGAGTGCATAGAGCAAAACCTCAGACGGTCGATCGACAATCGAAGTGGTACCATACCGGTCGGTGCGAGCTACATAGCCTACCACGTTCGGACGTGACCGCAAATCCTGCCACCGAGCGAGAACATACTCCGGCCAGGTGTTGGCGATTACGCCCTGGCCATTAAATTCGTTACCTGCATCAAATTCGATAATGGTGGGCCGGTCGATCGTTCCTGCATAGCGATCATTGGGATGGGTGAGAAAGAAATCGTGTGGCGTTTCTTTCATCATCAGGACAATGTCATCCCGTCTCAAATGTTCAATGCAGCCCACCGTAACGCGATACTCCGCCTCGTCGTAAGCAAACGTCCTGATGTACAGCTTCTTTCCCAGTTCTCCGATGATAATGTCCGCTACATTGTTGATGACACTTGCGAGCTTTTCAGCATCTGTCCTGAGTACTTCCGAATACTGTCTTTCCGCCCGGGCGCCCGTCTCGATGAATGTCAGCACAATGCCGTCGACCTCCGGAATTAACGCCATCATGTCACGATAGTCTTGCCGGAACCACCCCCAGAAATTATCGTCGTCAAAATTGAGCGTTCCGCCGGGGCTATTTTTGAACCGATCGGGGTAATAGTCAAGCGGATACAAGGCGTGATCCCATACAGTCACTTCTGCAATTCCAGACCGGTGCGCACGATCAATCAGGTCGTTGATTTGACGTTGCTTTTCCGGATCCTTCACCTGGCGGAGATCCATGATAAGATCGTGCGACAATTGCAAATGGTTGATGTCGTACTCGGGTGCCTTATTGATGACCTTCGCAATCTCTGCGGCGTTGTCAGTCAGGATTGACCATCCCCGGATAGCCGTCATATTGTGCTCCTTCCGACTTTGACAGGAAACCAACATGGCAATAAGGACGAATGGTGTCAACGCTCTCAAATGCAAAAAAATTAATCTGACTACACGATTTTAGGTCGCCATCAGCGGCAAGCAAAAACAATGATACCCATAAATCCACGTGTATTTATCGGCCGCCGACCAAAAAAGAGCGATAACGTTCCCGAAAAAAAGTGTATCTTGGTAGAATTCAGAATCAACTTCTTCAACTCGTCAACCATGGCTTTGAAGCGAAACCACCACTTTACGACCATCAAAGACATTGCCAGGAATCTGAACATTTCAGTATCGACGGTGTCACGGGCGTTGCGTGATGCGTACGATGTCAGTCCGGAAACAAAAGAAAAAGTGCTTGCGGCTGCACGCTCCTTAAATTACAAACCAAATCTCAATGCAATAGGACTCGTCAATAACAAGACCCACAACATCGGGGTGATCTTGCCCTATATTACCAACTATTACTTTTCCACCGTTGCCACGGGCATCCAGCATGTAGCATGGAGCAAGAATTATAACGTCGCGCTCTACGTCACAAATGATTCGGCAGAACGCGAACTGTCCATCCTGGCCAATCTTTCCTATAGCAGTCTTGACGGACTGATTGTTTGTCTCTCTTCACCCGCCAATCCTCCGGACTGTTTTCAGCACATCATCGACAATGGAACTCCTATTGTATTCTTTGACCGCATTTGCTCAGGCGTACCGACGTCTAAAGTAACTCAAGATGATTACAATGGCGCCTTCGAGGCAGTGGAGCACTTGATTAAAAACGGATACCAGCGCATTGCGCATATTTCCGGCCCTAAAGGATTCCCGGTCACGGAAAAACGCGAGCAGGGATACCGTGACGCGTTAATGAAACACAACCTGATCTTGCGGGAAGACTGGGTGATCAGCACTGGCTTTTCTCAGGAGCACGGGGAGGCAGACGCGAACAGGTTGATGGATTGCGTTGAGAAACCAGACGCTATCTTTGCGGTGAACGACAGCAAGGCAATCGGGGCGATGCTTGCCCTCAAAAAAAGAGGCATAAAAATAGGCGAAGAAGTCGGCGTCATTGGCTTTACCAATGACCCGATGGGAAACATCATCACTCCTTCCCTTAGCACGATGGCAGAGCCTGCGCCACTCGACGTTGGCATTCAAAGCTGCGAATTGCTAATGCAGCATATCGCAAAGAAACATTTTGATGCAAGGGAGATCGTGTTACCGTGCCAGCTCATCATGCGCGAATCAACAATCCGGGCGGCACGCATTTGACCATAACGGGAAAGCAGCCGAGACGCAACTGCAGCCCCTCACCTTCTCTTCAACGTGAATATATGCCAGTTGTCCATCATCGGAATCGGCACGTACACCACATCGCCCATGTACGCCCAGCCGGCTTTATACATCCTGTTCAGAACGCCCACTACAGTGATCCGATCGTCCAGTACTTCGCCGTCGATGGTGATCTTTTGTTCCATGTAGTCGTCAGGCTTGATGATCTCATTGTACTCCGGCTCGATCATTCCATAGTCGACAAAGAAGATAGGCTTCAGCGTTGCCTTGTCAATCAGGTACATCAACTGAATGTATTCGAGGCTTTTGTCTTCGTTCAGGTTCTTGTCATTGATGACTACCTGCGCATTCGACTGGAAGGCCATCACGAATACTGCAACAGCGACGAAACACGCCGCCACAAAGTTTGAGGATCGCATATAGGTTTCAGATTTAAGTAGTAAGCTAATCGCTCTTCCTTGGGTTAAGGTACAATTAATTCTGGAAAATCCCTTGCCCGCCTGATAGCCAGGCATTGTCTTTATCAGAGCGCTCAGCTAACTTGCGGCCTTTTTAAGTCTAACGCATGCACCCCTACATCCTTCTGATCGCTTGCACTGACCGCAAGGGACTCATCTACCAAATCACCAAGGTACTGCTTGAACAGGAACTTAACATTGTCAGCAACGCCGAATTTGTCGAAAAGGAAACCAACCAATTTTTCATGCGAACGGAGTTCGCCGGCAACATCGATGCAGGCGACATCGGCGCCAGGTTGGGCGACGTACTTCCACGCGGGGCCTATATTGCGCTTACGCGGAAAAGGAGAAAAGACATCGTAATATTGGCAACGCGGGAAAGCCATTGCCTCGGCGATTTACTAATCCGTTATTACTCGAAGGCGCTCGATATCAACATCCGCGCCGTCATTAGCAACTATGACGACTTGCGCGAACTGTCCGAAAAATTCGGCATCCGCTATTACTATGTGTCGCATGAAGATAAACCGCGCGAAGCGCACGAGCAAGAGATCCTCTCAATTGTCGGTGAACACCGCCCTGACTACCTGGTGCTGGCTAAGTACATGCGCATTCTGTCTCCGGATTTCATTGCCACCTTTCCCAACCGGATCATCAACATCCACCATTCCTTTCTCCCCGCTTTTGTCGGGGCGCGGCCCTACGAAAAAGCCTATCGGCGCGGTGTCAAGATTATCGGAGCGACGGCCCACTTTGTAGACGAAAATCTGGATGAAGGCCCGATTATCGCGCAGAATGTAATTCCTGTCAACCACGCGTATAGCGCCAAGGACATGGCGCAAGCAGGGAGGGATGTGGAAAAAATTGTCCTGGCGAAAGCACTCAAACTTGTCGCCGAAGAAAGGGTGTTCGTCAGCGGCAACAAGACAATTATTTTTGATTGAAAAACCAATGTCCTTAATCCGCGCGCAATGACGCTCAGTTGACAGTTGGCAGTTGGCAGTTGGCAATCGGCAATGTGTACACCGTTGTTTTCCGGACGCAAGCCTAATCCCTTAACCCACGCGCAGCGCCGACGCTCAGTTGACAGTTGACAATTAACAGTTGACAATCGGGGAAGTGTACACCGAGCATTACCGTCTCCCTCCCAATTTCCAATTTCCAATGACTAATCCCCAATCCCCTTAATCCGCGCGCAGCGCCGGCGCTCAGTTGGCAATTGGCAGTTTGGCAATCGGCAATTGACAATCGGGGAAGTGTACACCGAGCATTACCGTCTCCC
>CAYMWA010000005.1:0-70202 GCA_964393795.1 uncultured Roseivirgaceae bacterium | reverse complement strand
AAATTTTGTGCCCTGAAGTAAGGGTAGCGGAGGCAGACTGCTCTTACTCTCCTTGCGCACAACAACAATACGCCGCAGGAATCAAGTAGAAAAAACAATGTAGAAAATTGCGATCACAATGCATCGGCACCCATAGCAGGGTCGCTGAAACCTTCATTGCCGGTTTCCACTTTTCCTGCATAGCGCCTGGCGTACGTATTGTTGCCGGCAACAGCCACAGTAAAGTCGTACCAACAATGACTACCCTGGAGATTCAGCGGCACCGTTACTTCAGCACCCGCTTTCACTTTCTTTGAAACCGGTTTTTGTCCGTACGCATTATCACGTATTTCGATGGTATACGCTTTTCGGCTGGCATTGCTTACTTTCAGTGCAACATTCCCTGTGCACTTTTTCTCGTGTGCTCCTTCGTATTCGCAGGAAACCAGCAACTGTGGATCGTCGGCATTCCCATTGAATTCCCTGAAGAAGCCATTCGGGCCGTACACACGAAGGTGATAGCCGTCACCTTCGAAATCGGCAATAGGCCAGGATTCGTCAATAGACGCACCTGGTGCGACGGCAAAATCCCAGGAACGGGCCGCCTCAAAAGGTCCTTTGGCCGAATCAGTCGACGCCAATGCCCGGTAGTTACCCGGCGCGTACACTTTAAAGGGCGCGCCCGCCGAGCGTTCGCCGAAAACATCATCCTTCGCCTCGAAGGAAAGCCGGAAGTGCTTTTTGTCAGCACTGATACTCCCGTCAGCATAAAGTTGATAAGGCAATGCGGCCGCAGGACGAATGCCAGGCTCCTGTCGAGGCATCAGTGGCGATGAAGCCGGCGCCTGGTTGATTTGCTTGATCTCCTGTTCTGTGAGCTTCTTGAAAGTCGTTGGTTCTTCCCTGAACTGTGCGCTATGAATCTGCTGAATAAACGGATCTCTCGAAAGATAGTCTACCTTATCCTGCTTCGTCTCCTGAAAAGTACTGAAGGCTGAAGTCAGGTCACCGCAGACAGCGCGCCGCCATGTCGAAATATTCGTCTCTTTAATTGGCTTATTGAATTTTTTACTCAGGAATACTTCAAGGAATTGCAACGTTGAAGTGTGATCAAATACTTCCGAGCACACTTTACCGCCACGGCTCCACGGCGAAGCGATCAGCAGCGGCACCCTGTTGCCGAGTCCAATAGGAGCGGAACGTGCTTCCGCCTTTCGCACGCCGTCCCTCAGTTCATTCTCCTTCCGGATGAACTCGTCGGGTACGACGTTCACGCCCGGCGAGCATTTTCCTGTGGCAGGATTCCGGGGATCCGGCGGCACAAACGGGGGAATATGGTCGAAGTAACCGTCATTCTCATCGTAGGTCACGATGAAAATCGTCTTCTTCCAGACTTCGGGGTTCTTTGTCAGGATATCCAGGATCTCGGAGGTGAACCAGGCGCCGTACCACGGTGCACTCGGGTGATCGGAAAAATTTTGAGAAGGCACCAGCCATGATACCGTCGGTAATTTACCAGCATCCACATCCTTACGGAACTGATACAGTACGTCGCCCTTCGGTATCGCCAGTTGTCGTTCGTCGCCGCCGTCCTTATACGTCAATGTCTCCAACGCCATAAAGTCGGGGTCGGCGGCATTTGTGATAAATGCCTTCTTGAATAGGTTCTTTTCATGTGTTGACAAGCGCTCGTAATTCTCTTTGCTCCAGTGTGCGATCTCATCCATCGTTTCGGCGAGCACTTCCTTCTTCTTGTCGAGGGTAGCTTTTGACTTCTCGTAACCGGGACTCGTTGTCGTCATCGCGCTGACCTCTGCTTCGAGGGCTTTGATCTCCTCGCGCAAAGTCCGTTCACGCTTTTCAAGGCTAATGCCGTATCGCCTATGAAAGCGCGCATTGTACTGCGCCAGAAATTCAAGTGTATTGCATCCGAAGTTAGACAGCCAGGATTGTTGTTCACGCGAGTCGAAACTCCTCCCGGACGTCACTTCGTTCTGATATATTCCCCACGAGATGCCGTGCGCTTCAAGTCTTTCGGGAAACGTTTTCCATCGCCCTTCCCCGTAGGGAATATGGTTTCGCACATAGGCTGTCGATGTATCGTTCTTCTCTTCGCGGATTGTACCGCCCCACATATACAATCGGTTCGGCCACGTACTCGTCATCGCTGAACAAAAATTCTGGTCGCAGATCGTAAACGCATCAGCCATAGAATAATGAAATGGAAGGTCCTCACGATTGTAGTACCCCATCGTCAACGGCATGTTGGCGTACCTCATGTTGCCCGGCCGTTTGGCATCAATCCATTGATCGTGCTTGCCGTTGTTGTTGGCATCCACCTGCGAGTGACGCGAATGTGGAACATCGCCCATCCAGGTAATTTTTGTGTCTTTAATGTCAAACCGGGACGGCGCATACGTTTCTCCGGCCTTGTTGGTCTGCAGCCAGACGAGTTTTCCATCCGGAAGGGTGATCGCCCTCGGATCCCGGTATCCCCTGACGCCCCTGAGGGAGCCAAACGCGTGATCAAACGAGCGGTTCTCCTGCATGAGTATCACCACATGCTCCGCATCCAGGAAGGTGCTTCCGGGCTGTGGATCAATGGCCAGCGCTCTCTGAATGGAGTCGGGTAAGACCGTTGCTATACCGGTGGCAGCTGAAATAAATACTGTCTTTCGTAGAAATTCTCTGCGGGTTTCCATAGTCGCGACGTTAAACTGTTTTCAATTTATTAAAAAATGATGTAAAACGGCCTCCATTTTTAGCGACTTTTGGCATCCTGTGCCCACCCAACCAACACCGTCGAAACCAAAATCCACATTTATTGGTTATGCATCCATTAAAGTCATTCATGTATTGTGCAAGCAGGTTTGCCAGATCCACAACAAGTAGGCGCGTGGCAAACCGCCGGGATTGAAAACACCATGAGCAGTCAAAAGAAAATTCGCCATTCCATCCTTGAACTCGCCCTGATTTCCGAGGGCAGCACAGCGGAGGATGCACTGAGACAAAGCCTTGACCTTGCCAGGAAGGCGGAGGAGTTTGGTTATGAGCGCTTTTGGCTGGCAGAGCACCACAATGCCAGACAAATTGCCAGCACGGCGACAGCCGTGTTGATCGGCCACATCGCAGGCGGAACAAAGACCATTCGCGTTGGCTCCGGCGGAATCATGTTGCCGAATCACTCACCTATCATTGTCGCAGAACAATTCGGCACTTTGGGAAGGCTCTACCCTAACCGGATAGACCTGGGGTTGGGTCGGGCACCCGGGACTGACCCTGAAACCGCACATGCTATCCGTCCAGACCGCATGCACTCGGTGTATAAATTTCCGGAAGAAATCGGCGAGATCATTGAATATTTTTCAGAAGACAACGATTCGAAAGTACGCGCACCTATCGCTGAAGGCGTCGACGTGCCGCTGTACATTCTCGGTTCGAGTACCGACAGCGCGCGTGTAGCGGCGAAGTTGGGACTGCCCTACGCCTTTGCAAGCCATTTTGCCACAACCTATCTCTTTGATGCGCTGAATATTTATTATAACGAGTTTCAGCCTTCCGTCTTTCTGAAGGCGCCCTATACGATCGCCGGCGTCAATATCATCGTCGCCGATTCGGATGAAGAAGCACAACGCCAGTTCACTACGCTTATACGGATGTTCTTAGGCGTGTTCACGGGCCGCCGCGATTTCCTTCAGCCACCAGTTGAGATGACTCAGGACTTACGCGACATCGCAGAAAACCCCGCTCTTCAACAGATGTTGAGGTATACCTTTGCGGGAAGCAAGGAGACCGTCAAAAAACAAACAATAGCCTTTCTGGAACAAACGCGTGCTGACGAGCTGATGGTTGTTACAAACCTTTACGACCACAATGATCGCGTCAAATCATACGAAAAGTTTGCAGAAATCATGTCGGAGATCCATGCTGACAAAGCACTAGCACCTTCGCGCTAGCATCATACCGACCCGTTATGGCAGCGTGAACGCGACATAGCTATCACCGGAAGCAGCGCCGAGTTTCGTTCCACCACAAGCGATGACCACATACTGCTTTCCATTCACTTCATAAGTGCTTGGTGTAGCAAAAGCGGCAGCGGGCAATTGTGTATCCCAAAGGAGTTTGCCGTTGGTTTTGTCGTAGACTCTGAACATCGCATCTCGTGTACCACCGATGAACAGGAGATTGCTTGCTGTTACCACAGGACCACCATAACTTTCTGAGCCGGTCCCGGTAATTCCCTTTTCCATCAACTCAGGTGTTTCGCCGAAAGGTATCTTCCATAGATATTCACCCGAATTGAGGTCAATCGCATTCAAAGTACCCCATGGCGGGCTGATCGCCGGGAACCCTTTGTCGTCCAGGAACTTTTTGTATCCGGAAATCTCGTATCGCACCTCGTCGCTGTCTACATCGTTGCTTACCAGGCCCGGCTCGCGGGTGATGGGTTCGGACGCTTGTTCAGTGAACAAGAATTCGACGATCGCTTTCTTTTCTTCCTCGGAGAATTTCGCAAAGGCAGGCATCATCCCCTTCCCTTGTGTGATGATGTTTGCGACGTAATCGCGTGTCCTGCGTCCCTCAAGTTCCAGCAATGAAGGGAAACCACTGTTGACGTTGCCGGCGCGGTTGGCGCCGTGACACGAAGCGCAGTTTGTCGCATACAGGCGATGGCCCGGGCGCATGCGTTTTAACTGTTCCTTGGGAATGGTGGGCGCGAGCGAAATCCGCCAGGCCATTTCACTGCTATTCACGTAAAGGATTCCATCGGGATCCGCAGCAGCGCCACCCCACTCCGCCCCGCCATCAAGTCCGGGAAAGATGATTGTACCCTGGGCGCTCAATGGTGTGAACGGCCCCTCCGACCGGCTTGCTTTCAGCTGGGCCACAAGTTCTTCTCTGTTTTCTGCATAGGGACTAATATCTTCCGCGGTTAACGTTTGTCGCGCGTACGGTGCCGGCTTGACCGGTATGGGTTGAGTAGGCCACGCTTCTTCGCCAGGAATATCGGACGGTGGCATCGCAACTTCCTCTATTGGAAACAAGGGCGCTCCAGTTTCGCGGTTGAACAGAAAGACGTATCCCTGTTTCGTTACCTGCGCAACGGCATCAACCGATTTGCCATCGCGTTTGACCGTTACCAGATTTGGAGGCGCCGGAGGGTCGCGATCGAGGATGTCGTGGTGAACCATTTGAAAATGCCAGATACGTTCGCCTGTGTTCGCATCCAGGGCAAGCAATGTGTTGGCAAAGAGGTTTGCACCCAGCCGGGCACCACCGTAGAAATCATGGGCAGCGGAGCCGGTGGGCACAAAAATGATTCCGCGCGCTACGTCGACAGCCATGCCCGCCCAGTTATTGCCAGCGCCTACCTGGGCTGTATTCGTATACGCATCGGGCGGCCAGGTATCGTAACCGTATTCACCCGGATGCGGGATGGTGTGAAATACCCAGGCGAGTTCGCCGGTGCGTATGTTAAAGGCCTGAATGTGGCCCAACGCCGCATCCCTTCCCTCAGAAAGGCGGAGCGGCATTACAATTAAGTCTTTATATACCGTTCCCGGTGTGTTGGAGATCACCATCTTGTCTTTGGCAGTCTCCCCCAGGCCCGCCTTCAGACTCACACGGCCGTTATCGCCAAAAGACGTGATGGCTTCACCTGTTCGGGCATCAAGCGCATACAACCACGGTCCCCTGGTGAACAAAATGCGTTTATCATTACCGTCTTCCCAATAGCTCACTCCACGGCTTGTGCTGTAACCGTCTGTCTTGTCTCCTTTGCCCTTCCATATCTCTTCGCCTGTGGCAGCGTTGAGCGCAAACGGGCGCGTCTTCGCAGTCATGCCATAAAGCACACCATCAACGATCAGCGGATTACATTGGATCTGGCCGGAGTCCAGTGTGTGATATTCCCAGGCGACTTTTAGCTGGTCAACATTGGATTGATTGATCTGCGTTAACGGGGAATAGTGATTCCGCTCGGGTCCGCCAAGGTAATCGCGCCATTCACGCGAGCCGTACGTAGGCGACGATTGCGGCCAAAGCCAAATAATAACGACTGCAGCACACAGTACGACGAGGAGAACAATCACTTTTTTCATCGTGGGGTTCAATGTTAATGAAGCTACAATATACGTAGCTCAACCATTACTTGTCTCCTTCTATCCACAGCCGGCAAAAAAACCGTGGGAGCAGCCCCAAGCGATGGCGATAGCGTTACTCTGACGGCGCCAGCTCCTCGACAGGAATGAAGCGCATGGAAATTGAATTGACACAATGGCGAATATTCTTCGGCGTGAGGTATTCCCCCTCAAACACGTGCCCGAGGTGAGCCTCACAGTTCGCACATACGATCTCGACCCGGCGCCCGTCAGCATCGGGCAAACGCTTCACGGCTCCTGGTATCTCATCATCGAAGCTCGGCCAGCCGCAATGTGACGAAAATTTATGTTCAGATGTGTAAAGTGGATTGTTGCACCGTCTGCACACGTATACGCCTTCGGCCTTGTGGTGTTCATACTCCCCGGTTCCGGGATATTCGGTACCCTTGTGTACAATGATTCGTATTTCTTCGGGTGTCAACGCGTTGTATTGAGAAGGATCTTTGGCGACTTTGATAGTATCTGTTTTCATGACATTTGACGTTTATTGGCCGGCAGCTGCTCTGACATTCACTTCGAGAAGCTCAGCAGACTGGAACCGCGGGTACTCGGCCACGCGCCTGCATCTGTCGAAGCAACGTGGTCCCTGAGCCTGTCGAAGGGCCACGCCGTCAGCATCCCGGACCACTCCGATTATTTCTGTTCGACAATGATAACAAGTAATGCAGAAGATTAATTTCAACCGACGGCTATCGCCACAGCATGAGTGCCTGATTCAGTACATATTCAACGCGCGTACGCGGTGCGTGAAAGTAACTAAGGCCATGACCCGGAAGCATCACATCCATATCGACCTTCGAAAACCTGATGAGCGACTTTAGATAGGCCTCCTTATTAAAGTCAAAGGAACCGCTCCAACCAAAATCACCCATACCCAATGTACCGATCACGTCGCCGCTAAAGACCACATGGCGGCCGTCACGATGGCACGAGAAAGCAGTGCATCCCATACTGTGCCCGGGCAAGTGCATGACCTTGAAGGATATGCCTAGCAAATCAAATTCTTCACCGTCGGCGACCACACGGTCGACGGTGAAAGGCCGGAACGTTTTGTGATACAAATATCCCGCACAACGCTCATCTCCACTCGCTACCGCATCCGCAGTTTCCGCCGAAGCGATAAACCTGACACCGCGTTGTTTAAGGATATGTCCACCGCCTGCATGATCGTAATGCGCATGCGTTAGCATGCAATACCGGATGTCATCAGCAGCGAGGCCCCAGTACTCCATGTTGGCGAAGATTTGCTCCATAGTGTCGCCGCATCCACAGTCGATCATAATGTGGCCCTGGCCCGTTTGGATAATGTAGGAATTGCCGTCGTTCCACAGGGCGTCCTGCAAATCGAAGGTGATTCCATTCAGATCGCCACCGACCTGAAAAATATTTTTAAGGATCTGCATTGGATGGATGGTAGCTACTTGATAGTACGCCCAATATAGGGAAGAACCGGCTGAATTACAGAAAAATTTGGCGGATAACCTGCAGATTATGTTCAAAGAAAGAGAATTCCAAATGCGGAGCAAAATGATAACTGAATTCGGGCTTTCTTTGCTATGTCATAGAAAGTCACAAACACATGCAACGAAGCGAGCGTCAGAAAGTAACGCTGCCGGTTGTAACACATTACCAAAACCAAGATAGATGCACGAAGCAAAATACCGAATTCTCATCGTCGAGAATGATGAGGATACCTTGTTCCTGTTGGAAGACGCCTTTACCCGCGCTGGCTATATTGTTGAATCATGCACAGCAGGTTCAGGCATTGTCGAATTCAAACATCAGGTCCCAGACTTGTTTATTCTTGACCAGGGCCTGCCGATGATCGACGGAGTAGCATTGAGTAAATTTCTGAGGCTGCAGGAAAGCACAAAAGACGTTCCCATCATTATGATTTCGGGCCAGCCTCTGAAGCGAAAAGCCATACAGGCAGGCGCCGATGAATTTCTGAAGAAACCCATTTCAATGACGCATCTGCTTGCTGTCGTGCGTAAATACGTTCATGACGAACAAGATAAACGCACGTATACAGTGGCCTACGGATAAGCACCCTTGAGGACAATTTGTCCTTGCTCGCTGACAACTTTTCCCCTACGGACGACACTTAACATGCAAACTGTGCCAAAACAACAGGATAATCGTACCGGCACGCAGTTTGAAGTACTGTTGGTAGAATCGCGATTCTGCTGATAAAAAAATATGTTTAACCAAAACGGGGAAAGGAGGATTGCAATATGAAAACTTTAGTTAAATCTAACGGTACATTTTTTCCGACCATTCCCTCGCTGATTGACGATGTCTTCAACAGGGATTGGTTAGATTCTTCACTTGCCAACTGGCGTGTCAGCGGTGCAACGCTGCCTGCTGTTAACGTTATGGAGACAAATGATGAGTACAAAATTGAAGTGGCCGCGCCCGGAATGAAGCGCAGCGACTTCAAAGTAGAACTCGACAACAACGTACTTGTTATCTCTTCTGAACGTCAGGACAGTACTGACGAAAAAGATTCAAAGGGTAACTACACCCGTAGAGAGTTCAGCTATCGTTCGTTCCAGCGCAGCTTCTCATTGCCGGAGAACAAGGTAGTTGGCGACAAGATTTCCGCGAAATATGCGGATGGCGTACTCTACGTCACCGTTCCGAAGGCGGAAGAAGCGAAGGTAAAACCAGCTAAACAAATTACTGTCGGATAACATGTACGGCAAGGGTTAAAGAGGCGGGCACACCCGCCTTTTTTTATGTCCACGTCGTGAACGTCCTCTTTGCCGGTCCCTCTGCGGCGCGCAAAAACAACCACCTGACGTCGATCAGCAAATTTCGTCCGAGATTCTGACATTAGTCATGTTTGGTTTTGTGTGTTTTCAGTTACATTTGCCCTTGTGAAAAGGGTCGCTTCCATATCCCTCATTCTGCTGATGTCGATGCAGTGCTTTTACAAGCTCGGCGTGCTGACCTATTTTCAAATAAACCGCGATTACATTGCTGAGGTGCTCTGCATAAACAAAGACGAACCGGAAATGGCGTGTCATGGTCAATGTTTTCTCAAGAACAAACTTGACCTTGCAGACGACCCTGCGCCTGCTGAGAACACCGTCCCCCCCACCAAGCAAAGCGTTGATTTCCCGGTTTTTCTTACCAGTGAGAATGTCCATACATCCCGGCCATTCGTACAGACTGAAGTCAACTACTCCCCATACCGATACAACACCTCTTCGCCGCATTACGTTGCGCCGTTCCACCCCCCGAAAGTTAACACCTGACGCCCTACCGGCCGCATGGATATTTCGGACCGACTGATCGCCGCCGGTTTTACAGGTCCGCTCTTTCTACGTCAACTTACTTTCATGAGAACACTATCAGGCCTGGTAGTCACGCTGCTGCTGCCGTGCAGTCTGTTGGCACAACAACGCACCACCGGTTATGTTGTGGACAATCAGACCAAAGAACCACTCGTCGGCGCGACGGTGATTGTACGACCATCGCATCAGGGAACGGTGACTAACCTTAACGGATACTTTGACCTTCCGGCTTCGCGCCAAGCCGACACACTGGAGGTCACCTACATCGGATATGAGAAGCGGATTATTCCGAATCCGGGCGAGGGAGCCGTTATCGCTTTGTCGCCCTCTGTCAGCAACCTTCAACAGATCATGGTCACGGCGAACCGCGAGGCTGCGCTTCGAACCGAATCACCCGTGGCCATCAGCAAACTGTCACCGGTAATTATCGATGACGCGAAGCCCGTGCTTGTTGCCGAACTTGTTAATAAAGTACCTGGCGTTGTGATGCTCAACTATAACAATGAACAGCACGCTATGGCCATCAGGCAGCCGATGGGCACGTCTCCATATTACCTGTATCTCGAGGATGGTTTGCCGATGCGTCCCATGGGCATCTTCAATCACAACGCGCTCATCGAAGTGAACGTCTTCGGTATCTCCAGCATCGAAGTGGTAAAAGGGCCGGCCTCGTCGTTGTACGGCCCCGAAGCGGTAGGTGGCGCGGTCAACATCATCACACACCGGCCAACCGCCATCCCGACGGCCAAAATCGGTGTGCAGGCCGATCAATGGGGATACCAACGAGTGCAATATGCAGCAGGCGGCATGATCAACCGAAAACTCGGTGTCTATGTAAGTGGATTTGAGGGCCGTCAGCGTGACGCCTGGCAAACCTATTCCGACTATGATAAGTCGTCGCTCAGCCTTCGGGCCGACTACTCCCTGTCGGACAAGACCCAGTTCACGTTGTCATTTTCCGGAAACGAATACGACTCCGACATGGCAGGCAGTGTTGACAGCACCGCGTTCTACAACAGGCACTATACCAGCACGACGAACTTCACCTACCGAAAAGTACATTCACGGCGCACAAGGCTCACCACGTCTCATCAGTGGAACGAGCACAACGAGACTTCACTGACATTGGCTTACCGCGATAACTACATCGAACAAAACCCGAACTACCGTATACGGTGGATGACTGGCAGCACGACGGCTTCCGGCGAACGCAACCGAAACAGTTTTACAAGCAAAGTAGCAGTGCTTCAACACCATGTCGGGTTCAACTTCCTCGATGCAAAACTACTGACAGGCGGAAGTGTCGATTATTCACCAACGAACTACTGGGCATACTTGATCGACCTGCAGGCACATCTTCGCCCGGGCAAAAAATCGGTAGAGAAATATACAATTATCCAGGAGCACCCCGATTCGTACCTGTCTAATTACCGCGCCGTCTTGAAAAACTACGCTGCCTATTCACAATTCGAGATCAAGCCGATCACGCAGCTGAAGGTAACGATCGCACTGCGGTATGACCGAATGGCGTTCGACTATGAGAATTACATTGACGCAACCATCGGCGCGAAAGCGTACGACCAACTTACTCCGAAAATCGGTGCCACCTTCGACCTGTATCGTGACAAAGGAGTGTATGTGAACTATAGTGAGGGATTTTCTCCGCCAGGCCTCACTTCCATTTTCAGGAAAAGATCCGGTACAACGAATGGCGATCCTTTCTACTATAACCTCGAGCCCGCCCGGTTCAACAACTTTGAAATCGGCGGCTGGGGAGCTTTCTTCGACAACAAGATGTATTTCGATGTTGCCGTCTATCAGATGACCGGGCACCAGGAACTGTTAAACATCAGGCAGCCCGATAATTCAACGGATTACCAGAGTGCTGGTGAAACGCTGCATCGCGGCATTGAATACAGTATGACCTGGCAGCCAGACGACGAATGGTTTTTTCGGTTTGGTGGAACCAACGCCGTGCACAGGTTCATCGACTTTGACCTGAGTCACCACAGTTCCGATGGAGTAAAAAATGTCGACGGCAACGACATGCCCCAGTCGCCGCGCTGGATCGCCAACAGTGAACTGACCTATAAACCCGACTATGTTGAAGGATTGCGGGTCTCTCTGGAATGGCAACGTATAGGTGCGTGGTATCAGGATCAGGTTAATCGGGTCATGTACGACGACAAAGGCTTTCTCGGATTAAAGGGCGTAAGCTATCTCAACATAAGGGCCGGATATGCCTGGAACGGATTTGAACTGTTTGGCAACCTGATAAACGCTACGGATGAACTATACGCGCATTCGGCCACACGGGGGAATGCGGCGACTGACCGAACCACCTACACGCCAGCCGCACCGCGCACACTCG
This sequence comes from uncultured Roseivirgaceae bacterium, assembly GCA_964393795.1. GTDB lineage: Bacteria > Bacteroidota > Bacteroidia > Cytophagales > Cyclobacteriaceae > Chryseosolibacter. The sequence goes on along the minus strand of CAYMWA010000005.1, from coordinate 58,392 downwards.
TTTTCGGACTTCAATACACGTTCACAGGCAACAAAAGTACAGCGCCATGAAATACTTACTTCACCTATTGCTGGCGATTCTACTCCTTTCCGGATGTAAAGAAAATCGGCATGCCGAAATGATATCGTCTGCTTCAGGCACCGCCGAATCCGTATACCTGACACGTGATGCGCATGGCCATCCCGTGGTGGTGTGGACGGAAAACGACGGAGATAAGCGCACGCTCCGCTACGCGACCTCCCCCGACGATGGAAATTCATTCATGAAGGTTGCCAACATACCGCTGACGAAGGATGTTGCCACCCACGCCGAAGGCATGCCGAAAGTAGCCTTCAAAAAAGATGGAACCGTTATCGCCGCATACGAGAAAAAAATGCCGACCACAGATAATAAGTATGCCAGTGCGGTCTGCTACGTCATATCGCGCGACGGCGGTAAGTCGTGGACCAGCGAGGCATTTGTGCACAGTGATACATCAGCGGGCAAAAGCCGATCGTATTTTGATATCGAACGTCTGCCAGACGGTGAAATCGGCGCTGCCTGGCTTGATGTAAAGGGTAACAACGATACAGGTGGGCGTTCGGTACGATTCGCCAGAACAGCGGCCGCCCAGGGGTTTTCCGGAGAGGTCGTCATCGATCCTTCCGCGTGCCAATGCTGCAGGATCGACGTCTACACTGACGCGACCGACAACGTTTTCGTAGCGTATCGCGGGTTGAAGAGAGGGCGAATGGGACAGCAAATCCGCGACATGATGATTGCAACGTCTACCGATCTCGGCACAACATTCTCTACGCCGATCACCATCAGCGCAGACAACTGGAACATCGAGGGCTGTCCACACACCGGCCCGAGCCTTTGCAGCAACAAAGCCGGACTTATTTCCCTGTGGTACACAGAAGGAACAGGCACGGGTATCTACTACGCGCAGAAGACTGGAAAAGAGGAAGCGTTTGCATCACGACAGCTTGTATCGGAGGTGGGACGCCATCCTCAACTGTGCGCCCAGGGTGATCGCATTGCGATGGTATGGGAGGAGAACATCGACCTGGATGGGGAGCCGAAAACCGTCGTCCGGTATCGGATCGTCCGCGATGGGACGGAAATCGAAAACGGTACCCTGACGTCACCCGAAGTGAATGCGTTCCTCCCTGTTGTAACGCAAACGTCAACCGGGTTTTTGGTCGCGTATCTCATGGAACGAGGAGATCACGTGGGCGTATATACGACGAGGCTTTAGCAGTGCTATTTTTTTACATAGCGAACGGAGCACCCGCTTGCATTGCGGCGACGACCGGGAAAAGCGCAAATAGTACCGGATATTTTTGTCCTTTATTTAGAAATTTGTTTACTTCGGCGCACCTGCAAAGGGATAGCGATCCGATTGGCTGCCAAAAGCTACGGAGACTATCAAAATATGTAGCACCTAAACGAAACCATGATGGAAACAAAAGATGTTTGGTTAGAAACACTGATCGTTGACACGCCTCAGGAAGGACGTGAGCTGGCGATAAAAATGGCGCGCAAAAGCATCGGAGCCATTCAAACGGATCCGGAAATCCGCAAGAAGTTGCGTCCGGCCTATGCCAATGATACGGCACAGCTTATCGCTTCAGCCCAGGTAATTGCGACCGAGTTTCAAACCATTGCGGCAGCGAACAACTACTGGAAGAAGTAACGCAGTCAGTCTAAGGTCGCTGCCACAGGTGTCTTTATGTAACCGGATTTCAGAACAGAAACTAAAACAAACATGCTATGAAAGTCATAGAAACACCGCAGATGACCGTGAAACACACAGGCGAACGGTTCAAAGTATTGCATGTCACGGGAGATGACGGGATGTGCATGCCCGAGCACATCAGCACCATGGAAGCCGTCGTGATGATCCATAAGGGATCAGGGGTATTGACGATGAATGGCGAACAATATTCGTTGAAAACACACGATTCGATGATCATTCCTGGAGGCGTGAAGCACACCCTACGCATTAGTGGGACCTTTGAAGCCGACGTCATTATGGAAATCGATTCAGAAATCCGGTTTGTCAACTGAGCTTCGGCAAACCGGGGTCCCGACACGATAAACCGTTAAGGCCGTTTAATTTAATGCGGTCTTGCAGCAACGAAATTGTGTTGAACGACCGGATTGTGCGTATACGTCTGCAAAGGTTGATTGTTGATGCCGAACAGCAGTCTGTTGTTCACTTCGACCACGCTACGGACATCTCCCAAAAGTTTGAATCCGGACAGCGACTGGGGAACGTATTCAAAATTTCCCATGCCGTCTCCTTTTAGCAGTATGCCGTAGTTTGCATCGTACTTGCCAAATCGCAGTCTCGCAGCGTTCATGTTACCACACAACAATAAGTCTTCGTTTCCGTCGCCATCGTAATCCAGCGTATTGATGGTATACACGGGCGACTGCTGAACCTGCCATGGCATTATCTGCTCGTGGAATCGTCCATCGGTTCCGCCCTGGAAATAAGCAGTCTGCAGGTAATTGACATTGAGTTCACGCACACCGGCTAACTCCTCTGGTCGAAATATGTCCTTCAACTGTGCATCGGCATAGCTTTCATAACTGGTGAACCTTGAGCGCAGCATACTCAATTGCCCGAGCAATTCATCGCGGGAAGCAACAGGAAAGCGTTCATCACCGATATACATGCAGAATATTGGATCGACCGAGCCATTGTCGTCAAAATCCTTGTAGAACAAGGCAGCAGGCTTCTCATCGCTGACTTTGCACTGAGTATTCAGGCCAAAATTGCCGACCACAATATCGATGTTGCCATCGTGGTTAAAATCTCCGTGCAGAATCCGGTTCCACCATCCCCGATAGGGCTTCTCAAAATAGTCTTCCGTTCTGTTGACGAGCCTTCCATCCGCGTTGATAAGCACCGTTAATGGCATCCACTCGCCTACAACAATCAAATCCATTCTCGAATCCTTATTCAGGTCGACCCATGCGGCATCCGTCACCATTCCTGCAGACTTCAGACCGCCAGCCAGCATCTCGGCCATATTTTTAAAATTGCCGTACCCGTCATTGATAAGCAAGTAGCTGGAAGGCGCTTCCGGGTAACGTCCGGGAACAATACGTCCACCGACAAACAGATCCAAAAATCCATCACCGTTGACATCAGCCGCGCGTGCGCAGCTTGTACTGGTATGCATCTTCGGTAAGGCATCTATGCTTTTGACGAAGTTGCCCTTGCCATCGTTGATGTACAATCGGTCCTGTAACAGAGGATCAGAAGGCTGATACGTATGGTATCCCCCACTGCAAATGTAGAGATCCGGAAATTGATCGCCATTCACATCCACGAACGTGGCATCTGTATCATAGGACAACTTATCGACATCGAACGCCGGCTGATGGTGTTCCACCAAAGCGCCATTCTTTTGCTGAAGAAAAAGCCGGGCCGCCTGGTTGTATCCGCCGCCAACCAGCACATCGTCAAGTCCGTCTCCGTTGACGTCGGCCTTTGCCATGCAAGGACCATTATACGACGCCGCATTGGGCATCAGCGGCTGACGTTTAAAATCATTGATACGGTGAAGTTCTGATACATCGTTCTTGTGCCAATACGCAATGGCGGGCGCTACCTTTGAAAAAGCGGGCTGGTTGCTTTTCGTCTCTACATCACCTGACGTGGCATCACGCTCGTTCAGAACCAATACCTGATCGACTTTTACATGGTGAAGGTTCTGCACGCGACCACTAAGCCAGCGAATAGTTAAGGATTCGACTTCTGTACTTTCACCCAAACCAATGTTCATTGTGGCCGACATGCTCGATTGATAGCCGCGCATGGGCATCTGCTCCAAATGCTGCTGCACTCCTCCTGCAGACAACGTGATCTGTGCGCCAATGCCGGCTGTATTTTTGCCTGCACCTTCAAGCTTGATCTTCAGATAATGGTGTTGCCGTAATTTGTCGGAACGATTCTCGTAGATGAATGCCGGCCGATTGATATTGTTAACGACAAGATCCAGGTCGCCGTCGTTGTCCAGATCAGAATAGGCAGCGCCATTGCTGTTAGAGGGAACATCAATGCCCCACGAGTGCGATACATCGCTGAACGAAAGATCACCATTATTTTTAAACAGGTAGTTGACAACGTCTGAAGCAGGCATTTTATGAACGAGCTGGAGGACGTCTTCCCGTGTCAAACGCTTTCCCTGTTGTGTGCGCGACTCCATGTATTTGATGAAGTCCATGTTCGTGTAATCCCTGACGTAGCCGTTCGTTACAAACAGGTCTTTCCATCCGTCGTTGTCGTAATCGGCGAGCAGGGCGGCCCAACTCCAATCGGTATTCGACACGCCGGAAAGTTGTGCGACTTCACTGTAGGTACCGTTGCCGTTGTTGAGCTGGAGCATGTTTCGCATGTACTGATAGTAGAATCCCACGCGCACATCAAGTTCGAACTTGCCGTAGTTATCGGGTGCGAACAACAGCTTTTGACGCCGGTTGTCGGCGGGAAGCATGTCCAGTGTAAAAATATCGGGCAAGGCGTCGTTGTTAATATCAGCCACATCATTTCCCATAGAAAAATGCGCGATGTGCCCGACGTGTGATTGAAGCTTGTCTGTAAACGTACCATCACGATTGTTGATGTACATATAGTCGGGAACGGAATAATCATTCGAAATATAAATGTCCGTCCAGCCATCGCCATCGAGATCCGTGGCGGATGCGCCAAGTCCATACGTCAATGCGCTAGCGCTCAGACCGGATTCGACCGTAACATCGACGAATCGTCGTTCATCATTTCTCAATAGCCGCACTCCGCTCATGGGGTCGGGCTTCTTCATTATTTCGCTCGTCAATTTTGCATTGAGTTTTGGCAACGCCTGTATGTTGTGGTTGAGCATAAAGGCGTCGAGATCGCCATCCTTGTCGTAGTCAAAAAAGACCGCGTGGGTGGTAGCAGACGACACATCGAGCCCATATTGTGCCGCTTGCTCCGAAAAGGCGGGAACGCCAGCCGGCGTATTCACGCCGAGGTTGATGAACAACTCGTTTTTCCGCTTGTCGGGATGGAGGTTTCCTGAATAGCATACATAAATATCCGTAAGGTCATCACCATTGATATCGACCATAGCGACACCGGTCTTCCACGGGCCTGGCCGGCCGGCGACGCCCGACGCGTCAGTGACGTCTTCGAACTTCATGTTGCCCCGATTCAGATACAAGGCGTTGGGACTCATGTTGCCCGTAAAGTAAATATCATCAAGGCCATCATTGTTCACATCGCCGATGGCCACGCCGCCGCCATTGTAGAAATACTCGTACATCATCACGTTCGTGTTGAGCCCCTCGGTAAGGGTATTGCTGAACGCCACCCGCGTTACATCCGGGGATAACAACTTGAATAGCGGTTCGCTATCCGCAGGTCCGTTTGCGTCGCGCGTCTCCGAAGGTGTATGACAGCTGAGCACGAGAAATGCAGCCAGTAGTACGAGTATTGGACACAATAATCTCATGAAGGTTCGGTTTGGTAAAACAAAACATCTATGCCGGCAGTGGCTGCCGGCATAGATAGACAAACAGTAACATGTGGTTAATAGCCTGGGTTTTGTATCAGGTTCCTGTTTCTGTTTAATTCATCCCGATGGATCGGCATCCAGTACATTTTGTCTGCCCATGCGCGATTTTCCTTACCGGGGTCTATATTGACGACGGCATACGAATAATCATAGATGTCGGGATCATAACGATAGACCTCCAGCGATTCTCCCGGTTTCAACGTACCTACGATGTTGATACCGTTTGCCTGCCGGCTGAACGCTTCAGGAGCGATCATCCACCGACGGGCGTCATAGTAGCGTTGCTCTTCGTACGCCATCTCAATCCGGCGCTCATTGCGATATCGTTCTCTCAGTGCATCACCTGATTCGGTGATCGCCGGCATGCCCGCGCGGAACCGTATTTTGTTCAGCCAAGTACGCGCTTCTTCGTCCTGCTCCAGTTCAATGCATGCTTCTACATAATTCAACACAACTTCCGTAACGCGCAACACCGGCCAGGGGACTTCCTGCCACGTGTTCTGATCCACAATAGCGGGATCCGGATCGATAAACTTGCGGACATAGTATCCGGTGTAACTTCCATTCCAATCTTCAATAGGGCTGTTGCGCGTATCGAGTCCAAAGTGTGTCACTTTATTGCCGTCCTTGATGATTTCATAAGTCCCGGTTTGAATCTGACCAAGCGGGTCTCTCGCCTGGTTCGCCGAAGATCGCGGTTTCCATTGGGAACCGTCGTGCAGAATCGAGGCCTCAAAACGCGGGTCGCGGTTTTCATAGGGCGCGGCCGCCTGTACGGGATTGTTCCAGTCGAACCGGGTGCCATCCATCATTTCGTAGTCGTCGATCAGCAGTTGCACCGGTGAATTACCGGCCCAATTGTTATAACCATTGGGACCGTTATAAAGCCCCTGGCGGCCACCGTTTTCCTGCTTGGCATTGATGAAGTATCGCGCGAAAAGCAACTCGTTTTCACCGCCGTTTCTCGAAAGGGAATTGTTCATATAATTCATCTTACCTTCTTCCGCAGAAACAGGTGCGGCGAGATTCAGAAGATTTCCCGACTCCATCGCCAGGACTGCGGCTGCGGCGTCTTTTGCTTTCTGCCAGCGCGCGGTACGGTCACCGGATGTATACCCCAACAACTCCTTATGGTCATATTCTGCAATAAGGCTCGACTTTGTCGAGGCCGTGGGCATGTCGTGAAGATCACTGGCGGCATAAGTAAGCACCCGTGCTTTTAACGCGAGCGCCGCGGCCTCACTGGCACGCCCGTCTTCCATTGACTTTCCAGCCAACAGTGTCGCGGCGTTGTCAAGGTCTGCAATGATAAAGTTGACACACTCCTCGTAGGTGTTTCGCGGCGCTTCGTAATCCTCTCCACCCAAACCGTAGGTTCGGTCTACGATTGGAAAGCTGCCGAAATTTCTAAGCAGTTGATGACTAAAATACGCACGCATAAAGGTAGCCTCGCCAAGCAGTCTGTCGACAATGCCATCCTTATTTTCAAACGCTGGCTCGCTCAGCTTCTCAATGGCAAGGTTCGCGGCCCGTATACGCGTGTACATGTCCGGCCAGTTACGGTTGCCATTGATCCATCCCGGGTCGGCAGCGCTTGAGCGCGCCTCCGTTACCGTTGTGATGTTCCTGCCGGGGTGTGTAAAAATCGCTTCATCCGTGAGTGACGCCAGCATCTGCTCGTCAAATCCACCCATGCCCAGACCCGCGTAGATCTCGGTTACATAAGCTTCAGCAAGTGCGGCATCCGTCCATACCGCTGATTCCGATACTTCTCCGAGCGGCTGCGTATTTAGAAAGTCGTCATTGCAACTGTTAATCAGCATCATGGTGGCAACAAGCGCGCACAGTATATATTTCTTATTATTCATAGCTTGGATTCTTTGGTCTTTAGAATGTAACTGACAAACCTGTGTTAAGTACCCTTGACTGTGGATAGTACTGGCCCGTTGAACTGGCGGCCTCTGGATCGTACACGTCGAATTCGTCTATCGTAAAGACATTTAATCCGTTCACATACAGCCTGACATTACTCAAGCCCGCTTTTTCGGTCAGGGAAGCAGGAATGGTGTACCCCAGCTCAAGAGTCTTGAGGCGCAAATAATCCGTTTTACGGAACCAATAGGTATTGCCATTGGAGTAGTACTGATCACTTCGATTGGCGATACGCGGATGCACACTGCTGGGATTCTCGACCGTCCACCTGTGTTCGTAAATATCGAGCAAGTAGTTGCCGATATTCCCTGATTCGCCGGCACTCACATACTGCCTTGCGCCGAGCGATCCCTGAAATAAAATAGACAGATCAAAATTTCTGAACGTCGCGTTCAGGTTCAGGCCACCCTGGAAAAGCGGAATGTTGTTGAAGTCCATGCGCACCCGGTCGAGGTCGTCGATGATTTTGTCACCATTAACATCCTGATACTTCATATCGCCCGGACGCAGGTTGGGCGTGATGGCTGAATAATCGTATACTTCCGTAACCGCCTCGATATCGGCCTGGTCCTTGAATACACCGTCATACTGATACACCAGGAACGTGTTCATCGGTCGACCCGTAGACCGTTGCCAGTCGGGGGCACCCGGCGCCTCATCCCAAAACAAGATTTCATTCTTGGCATAGCCGCCGTTCGCGCTGACACTATATTGAAGATCTCCGACCGAACCCCTGTAGCCAATATTGATGTCGAATCCTTTGTTGGCCACTTCGCCGATATTTTCAGCGGGAAGCAATGAAGAGAGCCCCGTACTTTGAGGCACGGAAGCATTCTTGCGCCACAGGATGTTGGTTCGCTTATTATAGAAGAGGTCGAATTCAAAAAATACTTTTCCGCCTACCAATTGCCCTTCAAGGCCAATGTTGGCATTGTTAGCCACTTCCCAGGTAATGGCATTGTTGGGCACCCGGGTTTCATAAAGCGTTTTGGTCTCGGTGTAGTCGATAATGTAGCTTCTGAAACCATAGGTGGAGAGAAACTGATATTCTTGAAGCGAATTGTCATAGTAGATCTGGTCGTTACCCATTTGCCCCCATGACCCTCGAATTTTCAGGAAGTCGACGCTGGGGAGCGCATTCTTCAAAAAGTTCTCTTCGGAGATTACCCATCCCAGCATTACGCCCGGAAAGAAACCATATCGCGTCGCCTCCGGAAATATGTAGGAGCCGTCATAGCGCCACAGAAATTCAGCCAGGTACTTTTCCTGATAATTGTAGGCAACCCTTCCAAAGTAGTTGAGTCGCGCGCGTTCAAAAGCGCCACCCCCATTGTCTTTTTCGAGGTCTCCTCCAGCGAACATCTGATCGATCGCAGTGGAAATGTAGTAACGGCGGAAGGCATTGAAATTGTCACCTTCAATTGTTTCGCGGTTGGTACCTGCGAGCAAGGTGAGTTCATGCGCGCCAAATTTTCGGTCGTACGTGAAGATACCTCCTAACAGGATATTGAGTTGGTTGATATTTTCCTGGCGAAGTCGGGGCTCCGCGGGCCCGCGTTGCGTGCCAATCAAAACCGGCGTTACGCCATCTGCTTCGAAGCCACTTCCCATCTCATACAAAGTCCAGGGTGTCTCCCACCGTTTCAGGAATCGTCCCATCTTGTCGACGGCCGCCGTCCCTTGAAATTTCAACCCCTCTACCCAGGGAATCTTGATATTCAGTGTTCCGTTGGTCTGTACATAATCGCGCTTGTCGTGATCGTATCCTGTTTTGTTGGTGGTAATCACGACAGGGTTCTCGCCATTCTCAATATCGGGTCCGGGACGTCCATCGGGCCAATAAGCCGGTTCATTAGGTTTGCCTCGCATCTGCATACGGAAAATCGCCCCCGCGCCTCGGGTGGGAAAAAAACGAAATTCTTCACGCGCCAGTACCCCCAACTGAAGGTCGATGAAATCGTTCACTTTTGCATCGAGGTTAAGGCGCAAGTCATACTGCTTATAGCCTGTAGCCGAATTTTTGTAGTACGCATCCTGGTTCTGATATCCGATTGAGGAGAGGTATTTGACACTTTCACCACCTCCGCTCAATTGCAGGTTATGGCGCACCTGGGGCGACCACGTTTTCAACGTTTCGCCGTACCAGTCTGTGTTTGGATAATTCCATGGATCAGTTCCGGCTTTGTACATCTCGATGTCTTGCGGGCTGTACGGCGCCGTTCTGTCCTGGCCATTCTTTTGTTTATATACACCGGTCGTCTTGTATGCTGCCGTGGCGGCTTCCCATTCATCGACGGGAAGCTCGTATACACTCAAGTCATTGAGCATCTCGGCATACTGTGCCGCATTAGCGAGTTTGGGTATGACCGTCGGTTGTGCAAAACCCTGATTGAATTGATAAGACAATTCAGGTTTCCCAGTCGTCCCGCGTTTAGTGGTGACAAGGATGACACCATTGGCCGCCCGCGACCCGTAGATGGCGGCAGATGCATCCTTGAGCACCGAGATGGTTTCGATATCGTTGGGATTTAGTCGTTCGAGTCCACCTGCCCTCGCGGGAATTCCGTCGATGACGATGAGCGCGTCATTGTTTCCGAGCGTGTTCGACCCGCGTATTCTGATGCCGGAGCCATCGTAGCCAGGCTCACCGCTGCGGTTCACCGCGATCACGCCGGCCATACGGCCCGCGATAGAGTTGGTTAAATTCATGGCAGGCGACTTCGCGAGATCTGCGCCTTTGACCGAGGCGACTGCTCCTGTAACAGTCACCTTCTTTTGTTGACCGTAGCCGACGACCACGACTTCTTCAAGCGTCTTGGTATCGGGTGCCAGCGTTACATCGACCGTCGTCCGGCCAGAGACAGCCACTTCCTGCGTGGTGTAGCCAATAAACGAAAACACGAGGACAGCGTTGTCGTCGACGACCATAAACGAATACTTGCCGGTCGCGTCCGTCGTCGTTCCATTGGTCGTTCCTTTCTCAATGACATTGACGCCCGGAATAGGTTGTCCCGATTGATCCTGAATGACTCCCGATACCGGAACACCCTGGAACGCCATGGGCCTGACCGAGGCAAGCGCTCTGGGCATTGGCCTTCCCTTGAGAATAATTTGTTTCCCGACAACTTCGTACTCGATCGACTTCTCAAACACCCGGGTAAGGACATCGCCCAACCGGACGTGCGATCCCTTCAGCGTGACATTCGTCTTGTTCCTGATGAGGCGCGGGCGATAAGTAAAACTTACGCCGGTTTGGGATTCGATCTCCTTCAGGATATCCTTCAATCTGACATCCTCCATCTCAATACTCATCCTACGATCCAGCACGCTTTGTCCCTTTGTTTCGAGCGCAAAGGAAAAAACAACGGTTACAGCGGTGAGAAAGACATGAATCAGCGTAATTTTCATAAGAAATAGCGACGTATTCCTGTAAGCATGATGGTTTTTATTCATAAATTGAAAAGGTTTTTGTTTGACGTTTTTGGACAAAAACTTAGTGCTGCGCGAATTTCGCGCGGGCATTAGGGGCTGATGATGGTACCAGCATCATTAGCCCTCTTTTTTTAAGTATGTTTTTGGGATGTGTATTGTTATGTCATAGGCAACGGTTTAGGTTTAACATCCACTACTCGTAATGATAATCACCGCATCTTCAATCGTATAAGATGCGCCGATAGCCTTGCAAATCACTTCTATCCTTTCATACAGACCTTCGTCTGACATCGACGTCGTCAGTCTGCAATTTTTTAACAGGGTCTTGTCAAACGAAATATCGACTCCATAGCTTTCGGCAAGCAGGTCCAGGATTTCCGGAACCGGCGCACCTTCGAATTGCATGGCAAACAGGTTAGATTCCGGCAATATGATTTCCGGCTCTTCGACCAATTGTTTTGACACTACCTCGTTGTGGCGATCAAATACAATTTTCTGATTGGGTGTAAGGATCACTTCATTTTGCGGAGGCGCATTTGCTCCCGCCGAATGGCGGCTCTTTGTATATACCGAAACACGACCCGTTTTTACGCTGACGGTAATCTCTTCATCTTTGTCATATGCCCTGATGTTGAAGCTCGTGCCCAGCACTTTCGTCACCACCTCATTGGCATAGACCATGAAAGGGCGGTTCGGGTCAGGAGTAATGTCAAAAAATGCTTCGCCTTTCAGGCGCACGGCTCTGATCTTCGAATTAAATGCCGATGCGTACTGAATTTCGCTGTTGCGCTGAAGAGTGATAACGCTACCGTCTTTCAAGGTAACGCGGCGGGCCTCAGGCCCGTCATTGACGACTCTATCTAGTAATGAGAATGTCGATACTGCGTTTTTACGTGCATGTGCCAGTTCGTGGTGTTGGTCGGCTGGCCAGAACGTATAGAGACCGATCGCGACCATGACCGGAAAAACGATAATGGCGGCGACCTTATAGGGCCACGAGCGTGATTGCTTCTTAAATTTAAGGGGATTGATCCTGGACCAAATCCGCTGACGGATCTGGCTCATCGATGCGATATCCGGATCAATATCTTTTTCGTCACCGATATTGTTGTACCATTCAATCAGGAATTGTTCTTCTTCGGGCGTGCAGGCGCCACGCGCATGTTTTTCAAGGATTTCAGCAATGTGCTGCTTCAAATCTGGCTTAGGCATATATAGAAGACACGCAGCCGACCAACATCCCTAAAGAAAAAGATCAAAAATTTTCTAAAAATGGTCTGCCAGCATCAGAATAGCCCAAATCGTGATGTAATCCTTCAAATGCACGCGGAGTAGTCTGATCGATTTGGTGAGGTGATATTCTATGGCCTTTTCCGATACGTTGAGAAGGTTAGCGATCTCCGAATTAGAAAGGCCCTCCATACGACTGAGTTGAAAGACCCGGCGGGATTTCTCGGGCAAATACCCGACCGCCACCTCCACCGCGTTGTTCAATTCCTCAAACGCCACATCCTGATCAGTGGTCTCCTGATTGTTCGGAATGAACGTTTTGTAATATTCCCACGATTTCTTTTCCGGTAATCTATTACGGATGACGTTCAGTACCCGATTCCGCAACGCCGTATTCAAATAGAAGGTTAAGTTGGTGATCAGCAATGTCTCACGTCTCTCCCAGAGAGACGAAAATATGTTTTGGAGCACTTCTTCCGCTTCCTCATGTGACTGCAACTTAAATCTTGCCTGCCTGTACAGTTTCTCCCAGTGACGGTTGAAAATCTCTTCAAATGCATCCGCACGCCCCTCGCGAAGGGCATCCAGTAACATGGCCTCGTCATATCGTCTGTCAGTTGGCATGAGAATGCAAAGTTGAAACTAGACTGAAACGTTATCGGAAGATAACTAATTATATCACTTCGAACCAAAGTATCGCGACAGAAAATGTGAACGTATACGTTTTGTATTGTTGCATGAGCTTGTTGCATTGCCAAAGAAACGTTCAGCGCGAAATCCAGCGGAAATTGAAAAAGATCTGCCTACTTCCCCATATTCATAAACGCCACGGCAAACAAAATAAGTACGACGCCTACCCATTGCACAAAAGTTACCGATTCGCCAAGGAGCAACTGGGCCATGGCAATTGACACCGGTATTTCGACTGACGCGACAATGGCGCCGAGTCCCACGCCGGTCAGGGGCATTCCACGATTAAAAAGCAGCGGCGGAAGGATGGTGCCGAACAAAGCGAGCAACCATCCCCAACGAAAAATGATAGTATGCGAAAAATCGTGGGTTAATGAAGAATGGAAGATAACCACGACAGTGATCAAGCCGCCAAGAATCATGTAGAGACTTCTCTTTAATGGAGGGAATCCCAATGCGATATGGTTGGCGGCATACATCGATGTGGTGTAGGCCATTGCGGCGACGATGCCCCATGCAAAACCCTTCCAGTTGACGTCGACCGATTGACCCAGTAGCTGCGTAGCAAGTGCTGTTCCGCCAAGAATGATTACGGTAGCGACAATCTTGCGAACGCCGGGCGCTTTTCTATGCAACACCATCTCGAGCACTACACCCATCCACACCGCTTGCATCAACAAGACAATCCCGACACTTACGGGAACATACTTCACCGCCATGTAGTAGCTGGTGCCTGTCAGTCCCATCGCAAGACCTGCAACTATCAACTTCCAAATACTTTTTTCACCCGATACACTTACGGGCGCACGCGCCGAGCGCCGGCTCAACAACGTCAAGACTGAAAGTCCCGCAAAGCCAAGCGCGAACTGTGAAATGGTCACCTCCCCTATCGTAAAGCCTTCCTTGTAAGCGATTTTGACGAAGGTGGCGAGCATACCATAACTGGAAGCGCCCAGCGCAATAAGAAGACTTCCTTTTAATCTTTTATCCATTGAACCTTATCCCTTAGATGTTGCCCGTCGGCCTCGCGCCGCCGGGGTGCAATTTTACCACTTATTCGGGCAAAAAAGGCCTAATGACGCATTCTACTCTGGATTGGGTAAAAAAATCCACGTATATAATCCATTAAATCCTTTCCTGCTGGCCTACCGCTATCGCAAAACAAGTCCCTACACGCACGCGGCCAATCGCACAGGATTCTTTTACGAAAAAATCCTACATTAAGCGCTCTTATACTTACTGGGAACGAAGCCATTTACCGCCCCAGAAAAAGCCGGGATGGCGCCATCCAAAACGCATCTTATGAAAGACATCAGGAATCATTATCGCAATCTCATTATCGGTTTCGGAAAAGGCGGAAAGACGCTGGCGGCCTGGCTGGCGACGAAAGGGGAAGAAGTTGCGCTCATCGAGCGATCTGAAAAGATGTATGGTGGTGCCTGCATCAATATCGCCTGCATCCCCAGCAAGGCGCTCATCACCAACGCGGAAAAAAACATCCCCTATCCCGAAGCGATTGCTTTAAAGGATGACCTCACCGCTTTTCTACGGCAATCAAACTATAAGAAGTTGGATCAACTTCCTTCTGTGACAATCATAACGGGCAGCGCGCGCTTCCTGTCACCACACGAGGTGGGCATTGTGCTTAACGACACGGGCGAAGAAATTCAGGCAACTGCTGACCGAATATTTGTCAATACCGGAACCGCGCCCTTCATACCGAACATCAAAGGAATCAATAATTCGCAAAGGGTGTTTACAAGCGCATCGCTGATGGAAAAGACAGGATTGCCTTCTAAGCTGATCATCATTGGTGCCGGCTTCATCGGTCTGGAATTTGCAGACATGTACGCCAAATTTGGCTCAAGCGTTACGGTGCTCGACCGGGGAAAAACCTTCTTACCACGAGAAGACACGGATATCGCAAACCTGATTCACAAAAACCTGACTGATAAGGGCATCAACATCATCAATGGCGTAACGATTGAAAGCGTTGACGATTCAACGACGGGTATTGGCGTCCACTTTAAGGACGTCAATGGAACTCCTGCCTCGATCGAAGGATCGGCGGTGTTGCTCGCAACGGGGCGCAGGCCTAATCTCGATGGACTCAACATTGAAGCTGCCGGGATAAAGACTGACGTGCGTGGCTTCATAGCAGTTGATGATCAACTGAAAACCAATGTGAAGGATATCTGGGCTGTTGGCGACATCAACGGCGGGCCGCAGTTTACCTACATTTCACTTGATGATTTCCGCATCATCCGTGACCAGCTATCGGGCGGACCCTATGATTCTGTAAGAAAAAGAAGAATGACGGCTTCTTCCGTTTTTATTACGCCACCCCTCGCGCACATCGGCTTGCGCGAGAAGGAAGCTATCGCCGCAGGCCTCAACGTAAAGGTGGCGAAACTACCGGCTGCTGCCATACCGAGAGCGCGCATACTGAATAAGACGCAAGGACTACTGAAGAGTGTGGTCGATGCCGACACAAACAAGATACTGGGATGTACGCTATTCTGTGCCGAAGCCAGCGAAATGATCAACACGATTCAGATAGCGATGAACGCGGGACTGGATTATCGGCTCATACGGGACACGATCTTTACACACCCGTCGATGACGGAAGCGTTCAATGATCTTTATGCATCGCTTTGATTGATCATCACCGTTTATCTTGCAACGCCTCGCCACCAATATAGACCGCGGATATTTTTCTTGTGTTCCGTATGTCTTGTAGCGGATCGGCATCCAATACAATAAAGTCTGCCCAGTTGCCGCGTGACAGCGTGCCGAGGTTTGGCAGTCCCATGTAGTGTGCGGCACTCTTTGAGGCTGATGTGATAATCTCCATCGGCATCATGCCTGCCTCCGCCATCATTTCCATCTCAAGGTGCTCAAAATACCCCATGAACCTGGTGGGGACGCCGCTGTCAGTGCCAAAAACTATTGGCACACCGGCATCGGAGAGTGTCTTGAGGTTCTTCATGGCCTGCGGAAGCTGACGCCTATAGATTTGCGCATTCCGGTTGTCCCTGATGCGCTGTTGACGTGCGGGATCCAAAAGCGGCTGAATGGTGGCGCTGTCATATTCACGTTGAAAAAAGGGATCACTAAAAAATTCCGCTGTATCTCCGTAAACGAAAGTCGACACCTCTCGCGTCAGCGTTGGACAATAGCCCACATCCCTTCTTTTAATTAGCGTGATGAACGCCTCATCAACGGGCATATCCCTGACGCTATGCGCAATCAGGTCCGTGCCGGCTTCCAGCAGTTTTCGCGCATCTTCAAGGTAGTACATATGCGTGGCAATGCGGTATCCGAGTTCATGGCTGTAGTCAATCACCGCGCGGTATACATCTTCCGACATCTTTTCACTGTTGCCCAGGTTATCATCCACTCTTATCTTCATGAAGTCGACACCCATAGCGTGGTTGTTGTCCACCACCTGACGTGCTTCTTCAGGTGTTTTCCCTGTGATCACGTCGCCTGCGATGAAGAGTCGTGCGCGATCTGTAGCAAGGCTGTCATTCACCTGACGCAGCGGAACGGCTTCTTTCCCGTCGTCGCCAAGGCTGACAACCGTCGTCACGCCATACCGCGCGTAGATGGCGAGGTTGTCGAGTACATTCTCGCGGGAATAGTGTCCGCCCTCGATTCCTTTCGTATTGCCTACGTGACCGTGCGCATTGATAATGCCAGGCATGATAAACTTCCCGGAAACATCCGATATTTTAGCGTCACCAGGAATATTCACCTGATCGCGGGTCCCTATTGCCACAACACGGCCATCGCGAATAAGCAACACCCCATCAGTCACCGGCGTACCGCCGTTGCCGTCGATGATTGTCGCACCGACCATGGCCGTGTACGCGCCTTCGGACGTTTCGGTACTGTTGCAAGCCGCCAGCGCTACCAGCGCAACGACGGATAAGCCACGCAGATGATTCATAACGTAAAACACCTTTCACTACTTTTGTTCCGACAAAAATGCAACCAACGACGCGAACTCTTCAAACGATAGTGAATTCGCAAGTCCCACAGGCATCATCGAATTCTCCAACTCCTTTCGCGTAACGATATCCCTCGTTTTTATCACAGAGACCGCACCGGTTATGCTTCGGATCACCACCTGATCGACCGACTCCTGTGACACAAAGCCTGTATAATTGTTGTTGTCCTTTGTTTTGATTTGCACCGATGCGAATCCCTGGGAGATGGACGCATTGGGTTTGAGAATAGATTCTGCAATCTGTTCCTTTGACATAATCGATCCTATTTGCCCCATAAACGGTCCCTTCATCACTTCATCCGTCGAGAGGCTGTGACAGGCCGAACATCCCTGCTTTCTGAAAAGCCCTCTCCCAACTGCCACATCTCCCTTGATGTCGTCCAGTGCGAGCATCACATCTTCGATAGAATGCGAACCAACCATGCCTTTTTTGCTTCTGATCTGATCCAGGTCAATCGCGCGCTCTTCATAGAGGATAATCGGTTCAGCGCCGCCGAACATCGCGATTCCCATCCGGTGGCTGCCATTTAGGTCGGCAAACAATTGCTTTCCAGCGTGCGAAGACTTCCGCCATTCCGCTACAAGGAAATTCTTAATCGTAGACGACGCCTCCCATTCCACCGGGTTATAATATGGACCCCGCGTGTCCGGTCGGGTACCCCACCACCAGGAGGCATCATAGGGCGCTTCTTTTTGATAAAGGCGAGAGAGCGTGGTCAAAAGGGCCGCCTTAAAATTTGCATCAGTGGTCTCGTTGTAAGCGTCTATCAATCCATCGACCGCTCGTTTGTCATGCATGTAAGACAAAGCCCAAAGTGCCAGCTTTGACTGATCTGATTTGACCGCGTCGACACACGCATCAACCGCGTTAAGCGCCACCAGTGCATGCACAGCAACATGTGCAGGAATTACGGAAGCATTGGGTGTAGCATGAGGTCCTTCATCTCCTTTTTCCGGCGCAGCAAACGACGGCGGAACTTGTACTGTCAACAATGCTTGTGCGGCCTCGGGTTTGCCCAACCGGCCCAGGCCGATCGCAGCCGCCACGCGGACACGCGCATCACTGTCATGGAGTCCTTTCACAAATGGTGCAGTCGGCACCTGCTCAGCAAATTTCTTGCGGTCAGCAAGTGCGCGGAGGGCAAACTCCCTTACATCCTGTTGAGCCGTCAGCGTAACAAGATTGTCAATGGCTTTTTCACCGGCAATTTGAGCGTAGGTAAAAATCGCAGCAACCCGCTTGTCGAGTGATACATCCTGATTAAGAGCAACCGCCCATACTTTCTCAGTCGTCTCACCGGTTGGGCGAGAAATGAGTTCCTGTTGCGCCTGCAGCCGTGCGACGGCGGCATCGGATTGCAGCATCAGCACCAACTCGTCGACGCTGGCCTCGCCGATATTGGGAAATGGTTTGTATTGCCATTGTTCAGGTACAGCACGCACAACAAAGCCCTTGCTCGAATCGCCTTTGTAGCCGGCACCGTCCCAGGCGGAAAGGAAAAGCCGGCCCGATCCATCGACATCAAGGTCAGTGATCTGCGGCAGCGTAAGAAATTCTTCCTGTTGCTGGGTGAAGCTTGCATGATCAGGCGTTACGCGGTGGATATACAGTTTGCTTCTTCCCCAATCCGCCATCATGGGAACACGGTTGTATTCATCGGGCCAGTTGGGATCGTCCATAAACAGCGATCCTGTGCCCGACCCGCCCCCTACATCGATAAGTGCGGGGATGATCTCATTGGTAAAGCGTTTGAACAGTACGGGGTATCCATATTCCCCGGATTGTATCTGATGGCTGAATCGCACATTCCATCCTCCGCCGTCGTTCGTATTGCCGCGCGTAAAGATGTTCATGTATGGATCGATCGCCACATCGTAGATATTCCGCATGCCGTGCGAATAGACTTCCATCTCCGTACCGTCGGGTCGCACGCGCACAATGCCGCCGCCGAGCATGGTCAGTTTCGTTCCGTCGCGGTCAACCGCATCATGGAATCCGAAGTCACCCACCGCGATGTATATCCAGCCGTCGATGCCCATGCGGATGCCGTTGGTTGCATGATCCGTTCCACGGCTCTGAATAAATTTGGGATTGCTGATGCCCTGAATGAGTAGTTCGGGACGACCATCGGCAACGCCGTCGTTATCCACATCGCTGAACACAACGAGGTCCATACCACTGGCGATTCCTGTTTCCTCCGAGAAAGTAGTATGCAATACAAAAACGCGATCGTCGAGCGCGATGATGCCGCGCGGATTATCGACCTTGGCAAATTCAGTATGGCGGTCAGCTACGCCGTCGTTATTGCAGTCAATCAGTTTGATGATCGCGCCCTTTCCCGGCGTCTTCCCCAATGAACCAATCATGTCAACACCGACGAAGACTTCACCGCTGGCGGCGACTGCCAGGCACGCCGGACTTGGCGTAACGGCAGGCCCGGCGAAATAGGTGATGTTCAGGTTTTCTGGCCAGTTCAATTTCGTCGCAAGCGAATCGGAGATCTTCATCGCTTCGGCGGCGTCTGCGATTTCGCAGTTGTCGTTAATTGCCGTACAACCGCTGATGGCCAACAGCAGGCATAGGAATGGGCTGAGTCTTAGCATTCGGATTTAATTAATTCAAGGCGAAAATCACAGTGCTTAGGTAGCGAAAAAAAGGGGCAATAACAATGTGTAATTAATGAACTGACCTTGCCCATGGGCAAATTTCCTTTATTTTTCAGAGATGCAACTAATATTAGATCATAACGGATCTACCCAACTGCACGTGGAGTTTGATACAATGCTATGTGAAAATTAGGTGTAGTCTCCTTACTTCCTTAACTTTTTGTCAGGCTTTTGACTCGTGTGAAATACATGCAGAATGTATACAAGTCTCTTATCGGGGACGAACTCATAAACAATAACAAAGGGAAACACGGCGACCACATATTGGCGATAGGGGCCCACTTTTACCGGATATGATTCTGGATGATTAGAGATGGAGGCAATTGAATCTTCGACGTAGGAAAGAAACCTTTCGCCAAGACCCTGCTGTTGGGCTTCATACCAGTCATAGGACTCCTTTAACTCCATCTCCGCAAGGGAGGAAAGGACAAGGGTATTCGGCAAGGTTTTGAGTGGTTTGTTGCTTTATTTTGAGAGCAGTCGCTGTTTTACATCCGAAAAGGAAGTGCCCTTGTCTCTGCCCGTCTTTAATTCCTCCGAACGTCTATCCAACTCCAGAACCAACTGTTCGTCCTCCCACCACTCATCAGTCACGTTCTCAATATCGATGGAATAATTTAACCGGAGTTGATCAAGGAGTTCCCTGACTTTCCGTTCGGCCGCCTTGTCCTCTATGTTCACCGTCAGTTTCGCCATTGTTCTGGAATTGTCTGTAACAAAGATAAAACTTAAACGTTTTGTGTGCAAATACCACAAACCAGCGGTCATTCCGGACAGTTGTCAAGATTTAATTGGTGTGTTTTGTAATCATATGGCTTTGAAAAGTGGTGCGTTTTCGGCAGATTAGCTATTGACTTCGTTCTTCAAGAGAGTTCAAATAGAACCAAGTTGAATCCTTTCAACTCGGTGATCGTCCGAAAGATATTTTCGTAATTAATTGCTTATAAGCGCATTACATAATACAAAGTGCCCAGCGGGACGACCTTATGGTAGCCTCCCGCGCGATGCAGCACACGTCAAGTCGCGTAGGGACGGCCATATGGTAGAACGCGCATAATGCAACACGCGCCGAGGCCGTCTCAAAAGTGAGACGGGTCAGGTTGCAGGTTGCACATTGCATGTTCAGGGCGTAGCGCGCAGGGCGTTGGGCGTAGGACTACATAAGGTCGTCCCTACGGGACTTGGTGCGCGTTGGACTATGCTTCTTGCTACCATAAGGTCGTGCCAATTCCGCAAAGTCCCATAGGACGACCGTATGGTAGAACCACCACATCGTGCCGATTCCACAAAGTCCCGTAGGGACGACCTTATGGTGGCACCCACGATTCATGTTGGCTGTCGTTTTCGTAGATGTCTAGTCCTGAAATAGGTCTGTAAACTTATTTAAGACGATACACGAATCTCCACCAGGATATGATTCTCTTACCGGGCGACAGAGATAACAACATTTCATTTTCTGATTGGCGTGATTCCTGGAGGCGCCTACGACATATACTCCAGCAGATATCCTGCAACCGAAACCAACATAAAAGCGCGGACAGCGCCGTGTTTCTTCGATACAAAGAGACCAGCCACGAGTAATACTAACATCGGGATATTAAAGAACATCCAACTTGAGGCCGAAGGAATCACATTCAATTTGATCAGCGCCCACCCCATAAATACCACAATAACAAGCGCGACGGGAACCGCATGAATCCACTTTCGCGGCGCCTCCTCCATCGCATAAGCCAATCCGCCTGCTATCGGACTGAAGAATGCAACCAATACAATGCGAAGCGGTTGTGGTAAAAGCATTCCCAAAAATGGCAGCACGAGGCACAGGCAGGACGCTATCGTTGCCATCAGCATCAATGGCCTTCGTTTGTCAAGGTCCTTCTCCATGGTTCGCCAGGCAAGCGCAATGAATTGAAGTCCCGCCCCGAAGATTACAATGAGCAGCATGATATTTCCCAGAAAATCATTCGTCCCCATCAGGATGAGCGCTCCCTTATAAACAACCAACGGAAGCAGCAAAAACAGAAAGAATCGCTCAATGCCCGGCGTGTATTTTTCATGCAGATACGTAAGGAGATTCTCTTCGCCTGATGCATGCTGAAAAACGTAGATCGAATTGATCAACAAAGAAATAATGAGCACCGCCACGGCGAGCACGATGAACTGATCTGCTTCCGGTAAGTGCAACAACTTGAAACCGAAGCCGACCAGCAAAAGAATTACTCCGGAAATTATGACAAGCAGCCGGATAGCTCCTTTCCTTCCTTTACCTAAACGAATTCCCGATAGGGATCCGGTTAAAAGGGCCCCACCCATAAAGCCGAACGACAAAAGTAAGGCTTCCCCAGCAAACTGCAGGTGCAACTTTTTGAACAGGACACTGATGAAGATCAGTCCAAGTGCCAAAAATGAAAGCCCTTGTGACCAGGTGACGCGTTTGTTGATTGATTCCATAACTTCTTGTTGTATGCGTTGAAAATGATTAGCGGGTATTTCCCTGATCGATTCATCCCAGGCCTCTTCAAAAGACAATCCGGTCGCCATTCGGTCTTCAAGGTCACAGCCCATGTGATCAACCATTTCATCCTGCAGGGGTTTGAACGAAAGTCCCCGGTGTTCCAAAAATTCGCGTAGCGCCGCCTTTTGCTCATCGGTCAGCATGGCTGTGATTTCAGACTCACGTTCGGTTTTGCATTGTCGGTCAGTATTACGCGAAGAATTTCGGTAAATCGCTGAAGCTCCGACACCTTCACTTTCGCCAGCTTTTTGCCTTCGGCGGTTAGCGAATAATACTTCCTCGCGCGATTGTCGACAATTTCGGTGGTCGTGACGAGCAACCCTTCAGCTTCCAACTTATACAACATCGGATACAAAGCCCCGTGGGTAAGCTTGATCTCATCCTTCGATAGTTGCGCTACGCGCTGCGTGATTTCGTACCCATACATCTGCTTATTCTGCGCAAGAAGCCTCAGGATGATGGTTCTGAGTGTCCCTTTTATAAATTCGCTGCCTGACATCTTATATATATAATTTACATAAATATATAACATGGCGTGAAACATTCCAACAACTTTTTGATATTTTTGACCAGCGCGGCTCGGCGGCATCACACCTTTTTTCGGACAAATTGGGGTACCTTTGCATAATTCCTATTCAGCACATTCGTTATCGTTATTTAGGTATGCGTGCAAAGTTTATGCTATTGTTGTTTGTAACGATCTTGTCCGTGAGCCCGGCCTTTGCGGGATTGAAGTGGGCGGACATTGGCATCAACGGTCTCACCTGCTCCCTTTGTTCGCGCAGTGTGGAGATGAGTCTGCGGCGGCTGGATTTCGTCGAGGATGTCGTAATGAGCCTTGAGACCACGGAAGGGAGGATATTCTTCAAATCCGGCGTACTGATTGATCCCGTCCAGATCGCGCGAGCCGTCGTGCGTGCAGGCTTTTCCGTGCGTTTTCTCAAGTTGCAGATACGCTTTGACGACATCGAAGTGAGCAGTGATGGATCATTTGTTTTTCAAAGCCAGCGCTTCTTGTGGATCGACTATGCGAAAGAAGTCCGCGGCCCTGTGACCCTGCAACTCGTCGATGAAGATTTTCTTCCCCGGAAGGAAAGTGCCCAATGGAAAAAGAAAGTCACTGTGCTCGGACCGCACGATCAAAAGATTTTTCATGTTGTGCAGCATGGTTAGAAGCCTCATCTCATTTTTTCTGTTTTTCATTGTCATCGAATCATCCGGACAGGAGTTGTACATTCTCAATGAGTCTGCAAGTTCAGTTCCGAAGGGTGTTTTCGGCGTCCGGGCATTTACGCAAAACTATAAAGAGTACAGCACCAACAGAGGACTCCACGCGCTGCGCGTCATGTATGGCGCCACGTCAAAGCTGTCACTTCTGGCTACAGCATCCATCTCAAATCACCATAATCGAAAGCTCCCCGCCGATCTGATTAATCATGTACACGTCGGCAGCCAGACCAACTACTACACCCAACCAATCAAGCGTGGCGTGCGATATCCTTACCTGTTCAACGGTGTACACCTTTTTGCCAAGTACCGGTTCCTCACCCATGATGATCAGAATCGACACTTTCGTCTCGCCGCCTATGGCGAATGGTCCAACGTCAGTGTCGCGCACGATGAGGCGGAACCGAATCTGATGGACGATACCGGCGGCTACGGGGCCGGACTCATTGCCACCTGGCTTAAGAACAGATTTGCCGCTTCGCTCACCACGGGATATATTCACCCGGACTCGTATTTTGAAATGCAACCGGGTGTATCGGGCGGTCCCGATCTTCCCACAACGCTCCACTACGGCCGTGCAGTCCGGTACAACCTTTCAATTGGGTATCGGGCATTTCCGAAGAAATACGAAGGCTACGAGCAGGTAAACTGGAACCTGTATGTCGAACTCATTGGCAAGACCTACGACGCCGCGACCGTAATTCAGGATGGCACCAACATCCACGGGAAAACCGGCGCCTTACAGGCCGGAACATACATTGAAATCTATCCCGGAATACAACGCATCATCAACTCCAATACACGCGTGGAATTTTGCTACGGCTTCGAACTCGTCGGCTATTCGTACGTACACTTTACGCCGCTCTGGACATTCGGCATTCAACGGTATTTTTATAAAACGAAATGAGTGCCATGAATGCAAGTGGGCCACGAATGCACGAATTGACACGAATAATTTTGCCTGCCACACTCCCATCGGCCAGAAGTACTTCATAGCCATTGCACTAACATGCGCATACACGCATTCGTACTAATTCGTGCATTCGCGGCATCAACACATTCGTGACCATTCGCGCATTCGTAGCATCAACCCATTCGTGACCATTCGCGTATTCATAGCATCAACCCATTCGTGATCATTCGTGAATTCGTGGCATCACCCATTCGTGATCATTCGTGAATTCGTGGCATCAACACATTCGTAGCATTCACCACATATTCATCTATTTGTGGCTCAGAAACAACTTCACGCCGCCGTTCACTACAAACCCGTCGACGGGAGCGTAAATATCCCGGAAGACCGGATTGGAAATCGGCCCGGTGTAAATACGATCAAATCTCGTCTGCCGGGTATCGAGAAAATTTTCGAAGTTGAGGAACAGGGAAAACTGCTCCCAAAGCTTTTCCATCATCAACCCGCATATCCAGTATTCGCGGCCATACGTGCCATCATTCAATCGCTGGCGGCCAAAATAATAACCTTCCAGGCCGATCTTCCACTTCTCTTCAACTTCGTACATCAGCACATTGTTAAGGCGATGCTTCGCGGTTAGCGGATTCTGAACTGTCGTGCCATCGTTGTGGATTTTGGTGTCGGTAAAAGTATACCCGATAAAAAGTTTGAAATCGCCGTACTCAAGTTTGACGTTGGTCTCCATCCCCTTGCTGTCCATAAATCCATCGAGGCTAACAAATTGATAGTGCGTGTCGTCCAATGCCTCAAGCACGAGCGGGTCATTCAGATACGTATAAAAGAAGAGGTGGTTGACGCTGAAGCCAACGTCACCCGGCACTTCCGTTCGGTAGTTGATATCCCAGTTCGCACCGTAACTTCGTTCAAGCTTATTCGTTTCCGGCGAGGCCGGTAAGACGTTTTGATATTGTATTCGCTCGCTTTCCTCTGTGAAAATCGTGGGCGTCTTGTATCCGAAGCCGCCTCCCAGGCGCGTAGTGACGGAGGGCGACGCCTTAAAGAGCAACGACACCCGCGGCAGAAGTACAAAGCCATAGTCAACAACATAATCGCCGCGCAAGCCAGTTTCAAGGTTGACCTTATCGGAGAGCACCAGGTTGTTCTGAACAAAAGCTCCGAAGGTGGTTTGATTGTAATCCCTGAGCGGCGTAGCGGTGAGTCGTTGTTCGGTAAAGTTATCCGTCCAGAGATTCAGACCCGCTATCCATTCCACCTCCTCTTTGTTGTCAATGTAATTCAGTTCGGTATAGGTACTGTTTTGAATGCCATCAAACCGGTAGCCGGGAATTTCGACGATGCGATCAAAGTGGCTCAGGCTGTTTTTTACGTTCAGCGATCGTTTTTCGTCGATATGGTGGTGAAACGAAAATCGGGTTGAAAATCTCCGCGAATCGTTTTGTTCAAACCATGCATTGCTTCCATCACCCGTCCCCTCAATAAACCGGATATCCCCGCCAATGCGATCCTCGGTAATAAAGTTAAACCCGACGTTGACAGAAGTATTGTCAGTCAAATCGAGGTATAGCCGCGGATTAATGGTATACCGTTCAAACTTCGGAATGGCGGTGAGGCCAATGTCCGCAGGATCGTAAGGCTCACTGGAATTCCGGGCAGCGAACACCGTCACCCCCGCCTTTCCGAACTTCTCGCTGTAGAAAGTACTCAGGTCAAGACCCAGGGCGCTCGTGGCATTCGCCATGAATCTCAGTTCCCGTTCCTCGGTCGGTACGCGACTGACAAGGTTCACCAGTCCGGCGATGGCACCGCCTCCATATAATGTGGATGTAGAGCCCTTGATGACCTCCACTTGTTTGAGGTCCAGCGGTGGCGTCTGCAACAGGCCGAGACCGCCCGAGAATCCGGCGTACAAGGGAAATCCATCTTTCAGGATTTGTGTATACCGTCCGTCCAGTCCCTGAATCCGTATAGAGGCATTTGCTGACGTAGCCGAGGTCTGTTGCGTTTGAATTCCGGTACTTTCATTCAACAGCATGCGGATGTCGCCGGGCTTCATATTCCCTTTCTCTTCCAACTCCTCGCCTGCGATCAGTTCGACCCGGGTGGGAATATCCGCGATCGTACGACTGCTGCGCGTGGAAGCAATGACCACGGCTTCGAGCGACTCATGCCCTGCCTCGAGCAGTATCTCCATTGTATCACCCGCGTCGTCGGGAAATGTAAATTCGATCACGCGCTTTTCATAGCCAATAAAGGAAAATACGAGGCTGTATCGTCCATCAGGAATATCGTCAATTTCCACGACGCCGTTTTCATCGGCGGTCGCCCCCAACATTGTTCCCTGCACAACCGCACCCGCACCGGGCAAGATGTCGCCGGATTCGCGGTCACTGATGACGGCACGGAAAGTATGCTGGCCAAACAATGCCGGGGCCGACATGAAAAGGAAGATGACAACAATTGTGATGCGTAGTATCATAGCACGCAAAAGAACAAAAAACGCTCGACGAATACATCCTTATTTAGAATTATACAAATAATTTGCGTGAGCAGGATTTTCAGTTTTCTTTTGTTCTGTGCGGGGCTGATCTGTTCAAGCCTGCCCGTCACCGGCAGGTACATCTCGTGGCGAAGGCGGAAAAAAGTAAAGCAAAAATTGACGAAAAGAAAAAGACGACTCAGCCCTTCAATGGAATGACCTGTGTCGATTCATCATGGCTGATTTCAGGATTGTGACGCTTCAATGACACGGAGGAAATCATCCATCATTTTTTGATAACCTTCATCGTCGATGGGTTTCACTGCGACCAGGCCGGCGCCCAGTCTCTTACAATCGGAAATGAGGTCGCTGTCGGTGTAGGTTGAATAGATCACCGCCGGAATACGTGTATACCTGGCATGTGACTTTAACGCCTGCAGGGTTTGCTTACCGTTCATCATTGGCATATTCTGGTCAAGCACGATCAACTGAGGCAGGTCGTCATCATTGGAAGTGGCATTGAGGTAGGCCATGAGTTCGAGCCCGTTATTGACGGGCGGCAGCAAGACGATGTCGTTGCGATCGGCAAAAAAGGCAGCAAACAAATCACGGTCATCAGCGTCATCCTCGACCAAAATTACACGGGTACCCTTCATCAGGACTGAGGTTGTTTATAAGGTAATATCACACTGAACTCCGAACCACCATCTACCACACTCCTGGCCAGGATGAATCCGTGGTGCTTATCGATAATTTTTTTTGCAATGGCCAGTCCGATGCCGGATCCTTCATAGCTTGATTTCGGATTCAGTTTCTCAAACAAACTAAAAATCAGCGTTGAAAACTTTTCATCAAAGCCTATGCCGTTGTCACT
This sequence comes from uncultured Roseivirgaceae bacterium, assembly GCA_964393795.1. Classification (GTDB taxonomy): domain Bacteria; phylum Bacteroidota; class Bacteroidia; order Cytophagales; family Cyclobacteriaceae; genus Chryseosolibacter. The sequence continues at coordinate 30,848 of CAYMWA010000005.1, read as the reverse complement.
GACCGATATACGGCAATAGCGAGTAGGGTCATCCAACACAATACCAAGCGCAGCCGCATCAATATCCTTCCGTTCAATGGTGAGCGAAGGTGTTCTTCCTGCCGCGGTAAATTTCAATGCGTTACTGATGAGGTTATGGAAGACCTGTCGTAGCTGGCCTCTGTTACCCTCTACCTGGCACAGCGGATTCAACTGGACATTCGCACCCTTCTCGCTTATTCGCAAATCAAAATCATCCAGGATTTCACGGAAGAGTTCGGTCATGCCGATCATTTCCATACTGACATCATTGGCTGACAGCCGCGAAAAAGTGAGGATGTCCATGATCAACACCTTCATACGGTTAGAAGCCGTGATGATCTTTTCAACGTATAGCTTTGATGCCTCCGAAAGTTCGTCAAAGCTACGGTCCTTCAGAAATTTTGAAAACACCTGTATTTTTCTGACTGGTTCCTGCAGGTCATGTGAAGCGACAGAGGCGAACTGCTGAAGGTCGTGGTTACTGCTGGTGAGTGCATTGTTCAGTTCTTCCAATCGTTCATTTTTCAATTTCAGTTGCCGTTCAATTTCCCGTCGGCCGGTAAGGTCGGTAATAATGGCGCTCAGGGTCTTTTCTCCTTCCACCTCGACCATATTCAACGAAAGCTGGACCGACACTACATCGCTGCCCGAGGTCATATCGACTTCCGCTTTCGCATTCTGGCACCACGCCTTTTTCAAGAGTGTCTGAAATTCATCGCTGTGGGAAGCGGCGACAAAGTCAGTAAACGGCCTACCCAGCACCTCGAACAGCGGCCGGTCGACCATCCTGGCAAACTGGGAATTGCTGTAAATGATAATACCTTCCGAATTTAACGACACGGCACCCTCCGCCATTTGTTCAATAAAAACGCGGTATGCCTGGTCGGCCGACTTCAACGTGTAGAGTGCATTCCCTTTATTGCCGTTCACTACGAACGCGTCGACCTGCCCATTGCGAATAGCCTCCAGGGTATCGTTCGCCTCGTTCAATTTTGTTCGAAGCAAGTCATTTTCGGCTACCAACTCCTTATATACCTGGTTATTCATGCACCATTCAGATCACTAATTCCAAGTCCGAGAAGCACTTTATGTGTATCCGCCATATCTCCGATCAGCCTCCGTTCAGGCAGCGGCAATTTCTTGATCAAGAGGGGGAGCGCAATGATCTGCTCCCGTGCCGCCACTGCACCTTCCTGGTAGACATCAATTACTTTTAAAAGGTATTTTCCTTTTAAATGTTTCTCCAATGTTTTTTGCAGATTGTTGATGGCGCGCACAGAATTGGGCGATGCCCCTGATACGAACAACTCAAGGTTGTATTCCGGACTGTCCATTTTCTTGTCTATCTGCATGTAGTGACCCTCTCCAAATTTATTCCGCCGGCCGAAGGTCCAGTCCAACCAGCACCTTTGCCTCATTCGATAAATCACCGATGATTTTCCTCACCGGTTCCGGCACCTTTTTCACCAGCGTCGGAACGGCCAGGATCTGATCGCCTTCAGCCAACTGCGGGTTGAGCAGCAGATCAATGACCTCGATTTCATACAAACCCGCCAGGTGTTGTTCGCAATACTTCTTGAGATTCTTAAGTGCGGCAGCCGATCGCGGTGTGTTCCCGGCGATATACAATCGCAATTGATACCTTTTACTTGCCTTTGCCATTGCCTTTTCTTCCACGATTAGATTCGTTCTTACCGATATACCGCTGTTGCGTAAGATCGTCTTTACCTCGCTTCATGATTTCGTTTCTAAATACCTCTTCCTGTTGCGCGCGCTTGAGTTCTGCTTTCATTGACTCGAACTCTTCCGTAAGACTGGCAATCTTCGCCTCGAGGATCGTTCTCTTCCGCTGGATTTCGTGATCGATTTGTGTGCGGGCGTACGTCCTCAACTCGACTCCTGCAGCCTCCTCCATCCGATGTCGTTCCCTGGCCGACCCGACCAGTACACCATCCGGTCCCAGATAAACGTCAACCAACTTCAGCCCATCATCCGTGATGATAAACTCCCTAACCTGATTCGAATGCTTCATTCCTCTCGACTTCAGGATGTACAATCCGCGGTTTCGTTCCCCGTTGCTTTCCATATCACGAACTGCGATCCAGGCATCGACGAGCGAAGAAACACCCTCGTCAGTCTGTTCGGCAATCGGATTGTCGTAAGTCAGTGCAGTAAACAGAACGGTAACCTGATTCGCTTGCAAAAAGTCGATCAGTCTGATCAACATGGACTTGACTTCACTTACCGTGCCGATAGTCACAAGGTTGGTGACGGGGTCCAGCACGACGACGCTTGGATGAAACGTTGTAATTTCCTTATGGATTCTCACCAGGTGCATTTCAAGACCATGAAGCGTCGGCCGTGCCGCCCGGAACCTGAGTAGTTTTCGATCAATGTGCTTTTGCAAATTCATGCCCACCGACTTCATGTTCCGTATGATCTGTTGTGGGGACTCCTCAAATGCCAAGAACAGCACCCTTTCCTTTCGCATACAGGCCGCATGGGCAAAAGAGGCCGCAATGCTCGTCTTTCCTGTTCCAGCCGTTCCCGATATCAGAATGCTTGATCCTCTGAAAAATCCCTTTCCGTCTCCAAACATCTCGTCCAGGGTTGGAATTCCAGAAGAAATCTTGTCGGTCGAAACCGGGTGGTTCAATTCCAGCGACGTAATCGGCAGAACCGATATGCCTTCCTCATCAATAAGGAAAGGGTATTCATTGGTACCATGGAACGTGCCGCGATACTTCACTACCCGCAGCAGCCTCGTTGATACCTGATTGATCACCCTGTGGTCAAGGAGGATTACACAATCAGAAACGTATTCTTCCAGCCCCTGGCGCGTTAGCGTCGACACTCCTTTCTCACCGGTAATGACCGTTGTGACCCCTTTGTCTTTCAGCCATTGAAAAAGCTTCCTGATCTCCGATCGCAAAATGCCTTCGTTAGAAAGTCCGGAAAACAGATTCTCGATCGTGTCGAGCACTACGCGCTTCGCCTTCAGACTGTCGATGGCGTGGTTCAACCTGATGAAGAGACCAGACAAATCATATTCCCCGGTTTCTTCAATCTCGGCTTTATCGATGTGCACATAGTCGATCTTTACTTTGCCCTCTGCTTGCAGTTGGTCGAGGTCGAGACCCAGCGAAGCCACGTTGACCGAAAGTTCCGTTGCCTTCTCCTCGAAGGTCATGATTACGCCGGGTTCGCCAAAGCGCTGTGCACCATTCACGATGAATTCCATTCCAAACAAAGTCTTCCCGGAGCCGGGTCCGCCACAGACCAGCGACGGCCTTCCCTTCGGAAGGCCTCCAAGGGTAATTTGGTCGAATCCCGTAATCCCGGTCAAACTCTTTTCAAGCGCATTGTTCGTTCTGGCTGGGTTCGCTACTCCTTTTTTTGCCATAGGTCACCGGATAAAACAGTCTTGTACGGTAAACGTACTATTGTTGTTTCTTAAATGAAAGTACAATGTCAAGAAAGCGATCAATTCAGAAAAGCTTTTGACATTAAAATGCCGCTTTTCAAGTCTCATATGCCCATATAAAACGACCCTTCAATGGAGGGAAGCGCAGGAACACCGTGTGACGTTTTGCAGCGGCAGCAGCGGCGTCTTATTCATTACCTTCCTCCGGAAATCCTTCGAAGGCGGTTTTCGCGGGCCTTCCCGTCCACGTTGAAGGTCGATCAATGTTCAGCGCGAACGCGACCGTTGCCGCGTTGTCGTACTGCACATAAGAAGTTTGCAAGGTGTGACGTCGCTTGACGCTTTTCCCGGAGATGATAAATGGAATCTCGACTTCGGCTAATGTTTCACCACCGTGTCCCTTTCCGATGCCACCGTGGTCAGATGTCACAATAAAGATCGTTTCGTTGTAGATGGCGGCGCGCTTCACCGCATCGATAATCTGGCCGATCAACTCGTCGGCGCGGCTCACCGCTTCATAATATTGCGGAGTACCATGCCCGTATCGATGGCCGGCACCGTCAACGTGGTCCAGATGAATAAAGGTCAGCAGCGGCTTCTTTTCCCGGATGTAGGCAACCGCCTTGTCAGTGGCATCCTGTTCATCCGTTGCATTGGCAGCATAACTTACCGAACCTTGCTCGAATAATCTTCCGAATCCGTCCCACTGGTAGATGACACCGATTTCAGCCGCGGGCATATCCTTGCGTATAAGGGAAAAAATCGTGGGAAAGATCGGTTCAGGGCCCGTCGCTACCGCTGGCAACACAAAATCATCGCGCTCCCAGCTGTTGGACGTGATACCATGTTGTTCCGGCCCGACTCCCATGATCATCGACGCCCAGTTCGGACTGCTGCTCGTGGGCAACACCGCCCGCCCGTGCATTGTCGACGTACCGATGTCGATGAAGTGATGCATGTTCGGACTTTCTGAGTTCAAGACCCCGTCCGGACTCATTCCGTCCACTCCGATAATGACGATATGTTCAACGCCCGCCACATGCGGAACCTGTTCATCTTTCTGAGAACACGAGACCGCCAACATTGCGGCACAGCACAAACTGGTACACCATCGGATCAGGTTTCGGTTTTGCATGGGGTAGGGTTTAGTAATGCTTACTATGCTAATAGAATGAGTTCGGCTTAAAATACGCCAAATTTCCCTTATCACCCAACCTTTTCCATGAAGCTTCTGCCCACAAGTAGCTGATTCATAGTGACCTGTCCCAAATCCCGGAAACACGCCCCAACTCCGCAAAAGGCCTATTTTTAAGGCCATTCACGCCGGAATGGCTTCCCCCACCATATTTTTCAATTTCGTTTAATAACTAATTAGTTACTATTTATTATTTTTTATATCATATTTTATAACTTTATTAGCGTCGACGAAGTGAATCATAATAAAAAGTAATAAAGACGTAATTGTAAAGTAATTGTCTCGCGCCATGAAAATGTTGACCAGGCAGGAATTTCTACGGATATCATCGACGATTTTTTCGACTTCCTTCCTCGTGGGATGCGATTCCACCGAAGATCCGAAACCCAGCGATGGAATTAAGCTGAAGGAAGTATCCGTTCCGGCTGAACTTAATGTGACAGCCGGGGGGCAAATAACACTTTCAGGAAAGGGATTTGCCGCCGGTGATAAGGTCAGACTGGTGCTCACCTCCGATGAAGGACAGGCGTACACCATCGACATCGCTTCTTTTGATGACAGCTCGGCAACGTTTACGCTACCGGAAGGATTCGATACGGGGCAATACCGGATTGTGCTGATACGTGGAAGTGAAGAGCTTACACTGGGTACCAGCAGGATCAATATCGTTATTGAGGCCAACCTTCCCGACCGGGATGGCATGACGCTGAAAGGGTTAGTCTATAGTAATGGAGTAGGCATCGCGGGCGTCGTGGTTTCCGATGGCTATGAGGTCACCACAACTGACGAAAACGGCGTCTACTATCTGCCGTCAGAAAAGAAGACAGGCTTTGTGTTTATTTCGGTGCCTGCGAACTATGAAGCCCCTGCAACTGACAACATCCCCCAATTTTTCAAACGTCTTTCGGGTGGCAGCGGTGTCGAACAGAATGATTTCTTGTTGATCCCAGCGACGAATAGCAAACACGTGGTGCTCGCACTGGCGGATTGGCATTTGGCAAACCGCAACGACGACTTGTCGCAATATAATTCCGGCATCCTGCCCGATGTTAACGCGTTGATCGACGCGCATACCGCAGCCAATGCGCGCGTTTACGGACTTCCGCTCGGCGACATGTCGTGGGATGCCTACTGGTACGCCAACAACTACGCACTGGTAGAGTACAAGGCGGAAATGAAAAAGATGAAGTGCCCGATGTTCCATGTGATCGGCAATCACGACTACGATCCATACCTAACCGACGACTGGGAATGTTCAAAAAAATACAGGGATGCCATCGGCCCCACGTACTACTCCTTTAACCTTGGCGAGGTGCATTACGTCGTGCTCGACAACATCCAATACTTAAACACCGGCGGTGCACCGGGTGTCATCGGCCAGCGCAACTACAACGACTACATTTCGGCCGCGCAACTTGAGTGGCTGAAAAAGGATCTGGCGACCGTCGAAGACAAGACCGCACCGCTTATCATCGCCATGCACGCGCCCCTTCACCGTCGACCCACACTTGATGAGAACGGAAAACAGGTGAACGCACTTTCATTGAACAATGGTGCCGACCTCATCGCCGCCCTGGCCGGCTTTTCCGAAGTATACATCATCTCCGGTCACATTCACACAAACTATACGGTGAAACACAACGACGCCATTACGGAATTCAATGTGGGGGCTGTCTGCGCAACGTGGTGGTGGACGGGCAGAAGCGGCTACGCAAACAATCACATATGCAAGGACGGAAGCCCCGGCGGATACGGCGTGTTTGAAATTGAAGGGCGCGATGTGAAATGGCACTACAAGAGCGTCGACATGCCGAGGGAGTACCAGTTCAGGACCTACGATCTCAACAAAGTACACATCACCGCACAGGCCTTCGCACCGAATGCCACCGATGAAGAACTGGAACAGTACGCCGGTGTATATGCCTCGTCGAATCTCAACAACGAGGTATTGATCAACGTGTGGGGATTCGGACCTGGATGGACAATCGAAGTCAGCGAGGAAGGAGCGGCACTTCCGGTAACGCGTATTTCCGGACTTGACCCGCTGCACATCATTTCCTACGACGCCAAACGTGTGAATGCCGGCGCCGTTCCTACTTCATCATTCGTCACTGATCCGACAACCAACATGTTCAGGGTGGTGGCCACGAGCGCCACATCTACGCTGGAAATAAAAGTAACAGACGTCTATGGCCGCGTATACACGGAGACCATGCAACGTCCTAAAGAATTCACCTATACTTCAAATTAACCTAAATTTTCAATGGACAAATCAATTACTCAATGAAACCAATCCTTACACTGATCGCGGTATGGGTGCTATGGTTAGCATCTATACCAACCATGGCCCAGGAGAGGGTAGTGACAGGAACAGTCATTGATCAAAGCGGAATGCCCATCCCCGGGGCAAGCGTTATGGTCAAGGGTACGACTTCCGGAACGACCACGAACGCAGACGGTACATTCAGATTGAATGTTAATGCAGACGCCGTACTGGTATTTCAGTTTATCGGGTATACCCCCCAGGAAATACCCGTGGGTAATTTGACGAAGATCGATGTTACCCTCGAAGAAAGCGTAACGGAGTTGGAAAGCGTGGTCGTTACCGCGCTGGGACTGACACGTGAAGAGGAATCCCTCGGCTATTCGGTTGCCGAAGTGAGCGGCGACGCCGTTACGCAGGTGCAATCGAATAACTGGATGAGCACCATGAGCGGCAGGGTGGCAGGACTTACCCTGAGCAGTGCCAACAGCGGCCCCATCAGTTCTGTGCGTGTAACCCTTCGCGGTGATCACTCGCTCAACTATGGAAAGAACGAGGCACTGTTTGTCATTGATGGTGTCCCGGTGCTGTCCGGTACCACGGCGACGTCCGGTAGCAGCAGCTATACTAACTCCGGTGCTGACTTCCCTGTTGACTATGGTAACGGAGCAAGTGACATCAACCCGCAGGATATCGCCAGCATCACAGTCCTCAAAGGTCCTTCTGCCACGGCGCTCTACGGGTCGCGCGCAGCCAATGGTGCGATTTTGATCACTACCAAGAAAGGCCGGACAGGAAAGGGCATCGGCGTGACCGTCAACTCACAGGTGAGCTTTGAAAAAGCAGGCTATTGGCCCGACTTCCAAAAGGAATACGGTTCTGGAAGTGACATGGGTCAGTCGGAGTACAACTTCTGGACGCTGGATCCTTCGCTGGTAGGTGGATCCACTGACTACCCCCCGAGAAACCTGTCGCGCTATGCCTGGGGTGAAAAGCTTGAAGGCCAGCTACGCTATCAATACGAAGGCAAGAACTGGGAAACCGGGCAAATCGTAAAGACACCTTTCGTCTATCAGGATGACTGGTTCACCGGCATCTTCCAGACAGGCGTTACTTATACAAACTCCGTCGAGATCAGCGGCAGCAACGGCGAAGGGACTAACGTGCGGGTATCCCTCAACCAAAATAAAAATGAATGGATCTTACCCAACACGGGCTTCGACAGGAAGAACATTTCCTTCTCGCTGGAATCTCCTGTCAACAAATGGATCAAATTCAGAACGAAAGTAAACTACTACAATACCACCAGCGACAACATGCCGATGGCGGGTTATCACCAGACCACAGTAATGTACAACCTGATGTGGGGGTATAACACGAATTCAATGAGCAACTGGCGGGATGAATATTTCCAAGGTCGCTACAACAGGTTGAACTGGGAGTCAACGGAATCGCAAAATGGAAACAGCCTGGTGTTTGCGAGCAGCAACTCGTACAATCCATACCGCATTTTGTATGAAGAGCTGAACACCCTCGACAAGGACCGCGTCTTTGGTTTTGCTGGCTTCTCCGTAGACCTGGGCGATCTGGTTAAAGGACTCTCCCTCGACGTCAAGTCGGGATTAGACCTGAACGGTGAATTCCGGACGCAGCGCAAGCCGCATCTCACCAGTGCCTGGAAAAATGGTTTTTACCGTGAGCAAGCGCTTACCGATCTGGAATCCAACACGGATTTCCTCTTGAAGTATGACGGCCACGTCGTTGACCGCCTCTCCGTGGTAGCGGGTGTTGGGGGTAACACCATGATACGTGAACACAGAAGGAATGTCGTGCAACTCGACGAACTCGACATTCCCGGTGTGTACCACATCGACAACGTGCCATCCGGCATCTTTGCGCGGCCCGACGCTTATCGAAGCAAAAAGGTCATTAACAGTTTGTACGGATTCTCCACATTTGGCTGGGACGACAAGGTCTATCTTGATCTGACTGCGCGTAACGACTGGTCCAGTACACTGGCGCCTGAAAACTGGTCTTATTTCTACCCTTCGGTTTCTGCGAGCGTGCTACTCGATCGCGTCTTTGATCTTCATGTCGCAGCACCTTTCATTTCACTGGCCAAGGTTCGCGCATCATGGGCCAACGTTGGTAATGACACGAGCCCCTACCAACTCGATCAGTACTATAACGCGTCATCGATCAGCGGTGGATATACCATGCCAAACGACATCGTCAATCCGTTGATCCGGCCGGAAAACATCGAGAGTTGGGAACTCGGACTGGACGCACGCTTTTTCCAAAATCGGCTTGGTCTTGACTTTGCTGTATACAGATCCTCCACAACCGACCAGATTATTGACGTCGCTGTAGATCCTATGATCGGTGCTTCACGGATGACCATCAACGCGGGTGAAATCGTTAATGAAGGTATCGAGGTAGCATTGTCTGCGACACCGATAAGGACCACCGACTTCACATGGAACATCAATGTCAACTGGGCGAAGAACAACACGACGCTTGTCAGTCTGCAGGAGGGCTGGGATCCTGAGCAACCGCTGCAAACCGATATGGGAACCACCATTGGCGGAAGACTTTTCGTACACTCTTACCTTGGCAAAGAGATGTACCAGCTCTACGGCTTTGGGCTCAAGCGTGCCCCGGCAGGTTCTTACTACGTCGATGACAGCGGCAATCACGTGGATGTTTCCGGTCAGGTCATTATCGATCCCGCGACCGGATTGCCATCGCTGACCACAAATCCCGACGTTCATCTGGGTAAGGTAAATCCTGATTGGAGAGGTGGTTTCAATACTTCCTTCCGATACAAGAACTTCACGCTCAACGCCCTGTTCACCTATCAGTATGGCGGACATCGCTTCTCCGTAACCGACGGTATCCTTTCCTACCAGGGTAAGTTGACGAACTCGCTGGAGGGTCGCTACGACGGTATTGTTGCACCCGGTGTGAATCCCGTTTCTACGGATGAGAATGGTGCTGGTGAATATCAGCTCAACAATACGGTGACGAGTAACATCTACACCTATTATCAGGCAAGGACACTCGATCGCTACAACGGGGAAGCACACACTTACAGCACTTCTTTCTTGAAATTCCGGGAGGCCAGACTCGAGTACAATCTGCCGGCATCGCTCCTTGAGAAAACCAAAGTGTTCAAGGGTGCGAGTATCGCCGTGTTCGCCACCAACATCTTCTCATGGGATAAGTGGCCTCAGTTCGACCCCGAAGGCGGCATGATGACTGGCTCGAACGTCTTCAACGGTATTGAAGCCGGTGCCTACCCGATGACGCGCACTCAAGGGGTTAACGTGAGGTTGTCATTCTAATTCCTTAAATCAAAGCGAAATGAAAAAAGTTAAATACATCATAGGGTGCAGCCTGATATTCACTTTCCTTGGTGCCTGCACTTCTGATTTCGAAGAAATCAATACGAACCCGAACCGCACGCTGGTGGGGATGCAACAGGCGACGGCGATGTTTGAACCGCTCCTGTTCAACTCCGGTAACCAATGGTTGCAGCGGACGTGGTACTACAACGATGAGTTGATGCAATATACCGCGCATACCGGCGGCGTTACCCGGCGGGAACACCTGTACTTCTTTGAAGATTCAAGGGATTGGTACGGTTTCTGGAACCACTACGCCACCTATGGTAAGAACGCCATGCACATGCACGACCTCGCGGTAGCTCAGGACAACAAATCACTGGAAGCGATCGCGCTTACGTTTAAGGTGTTGTTCCTGTCTAACATGACCGATATGTTTGGCGATATCCCCTATGAAGAAGCCTTTACGGGCAGATCTTTGGGCGGAACTCTTACGCCAAAATTCAATACACAGAAAGAAGTGTACGAACTGATGTTTGCCGATCTCGAGGCCGCGAATGACATCTACGCGACCAACCCATCTTTCCTTAAGCCCCAGATGGACGGCATGTATGGCGGAAACATCGCCGCCTGGCGGAAGTTTAACAACTCGCTATACCTTCGCCTGCTGATGCGCGTAAGCGGTCGCACGGAAATGAATGTAGGGACGAAGATGACGGAGATCGTTAACAATCCGGACAAGTATCCGGTGTTCACCTCTAACGAAGACAACGCCACGGTAACATTCACAGGCGACGATCCTTACATCAGCAATTTCGGAACCGAGACGGAAAGCGGTTTTACTTCCAGCGGTAGAAAGCTCACGGAACAGCTTATCAAAATGACTGTGCAGACTGACATGGGCGGCAACCAGATCTATGTTGATCCTCGCTTGCCTATCATCGGTAAGAAGAACCCCATCTTGCAATCGAACCCGGACAATATTTGGAAGGGGACGATATCTGGTGCTTCGGAAGATCAGCGTGCGGACGCAGACCGTGGCTCGTCCTGGCTCAACTTTGCCGTGCTGGGTAGAAGGGACGCGCCGGCCACTTACATGGATTATGCCGAGGTACAGTTCATCTTTGCGGAAGCTGCATTCGACGGCCTCATTCCCGGTGGTGAAGCTGCTGCCAAGTCGTACTACGAAGCTGCGATCACCGCGTCAATGGAAAAATGGTCGGAACTCGGCGCGTGGTCGGAAACGCCTACAAGCATTACACAGGCAGACATCGACACTTATTTGGCCTCTCCGCTCGGATCGTGGGACCTTGCGTCTGACAAGGAAGAAGCCATTGCGAATCAAAAGTACCTCGCGTTGTTTTGGATCGGCATGGAAGCATGGCATGAGTATCGCAGAACGGGCTTCCCTGTGCTGACCATCGGCGACGGAACAGTGTACAACGATCACATCCTGCCCACCCGATTCGGTTATCCAGCCATTACCATGTCGACCAACTCCGCTAATGCGAAGGAAGCGTTGAGCAACATGGGCGGGGCCAACGACATGAAGACGCCGGTATGGTGGAGCAAGCAGGCCATTGGCAATTAAGTAAAACATGAAGAACATTAAAGTGAATAACATGAAGACTTATTATTCGATCCTCCGAAAATGGACATGGATGGTGGCGTTGCTGGTGGGATTTGCAGGAATACTTCAGTCGTGTGATGAAGACGAACCTGCTGCACCCACGAGCTTCACTATCGAAGGTGACCCTACCGGATTAGCTTCCGGCAGGGAGGGAAAAACAGAAAGTTATGTTGTGCGTGCCAGCGGTGACTGGCAGATCGTGGCCAAGGAACAGGCCGACTGGGTGAAAGTCTTCCCTTCGGAAGGCAAAGACGATGGTATCTTCAAGATTACGGTCAGTCCCAATGAGTCGTACGATCCACGCGTGGTAAACCTCGCCTTTGTGGTCAACGGCGAAGAGCAGCCCGTGTTGTTCCGAATAGAACAGGAAGCTGCTGTTCCTACCCTTACGCTTCCGGAAAGTGTAAGCATCGCATCTGCCGGGGGCGAATTCGATGTGACGCTGACCACAAACGTTGAGTGGACATATACCCTCGACGACGACTCGTGGCTTACTGAAGTTTCGAAGACTGCTGACAAAGTCACACTAAACGCTGCCATCAATAAAGGCGGTGCCCGATCTGTCACCATGACGGTAAACGCCACCGATTTTCCGGAACTCTCCGGAACGATTACGCTGGAGCAGTTGCCGGGCAACATTGTACTGTTGGAAGACTTCAGCTGGCTGGAATATGGAAGTGCGATTCCTTACGTGACCGACGGTGAAACAAAAATATCCAGCTGGACTGCAGACCAACTGGCAAAGGGATGGACAAGCACCATGAATCCAGTAAGCAACGATCAGCCGCTGTATGCCCGTCAGGGTTTTGTTAAGCTGGGCAAGACGAACTATGGTGGTGACCTTATTTCGCCCAAGCTATCGACCATTGAAGGAACTCAAAATCTGAAGGTGACATTCAAAGCTGCGGCCTACATTTCGGCAGGCGGTACAGTTGACTCGCGGGAGTTGGTTATTGAAATCCTTGGCGCAGGGACGCCGAGCACAACACTGATTATGGTAGAGAACATCCCGAACGATGAGGATGATGATACGGCAGGCATCGACAATGACATCTGGGCTGATGACCGCGCGTTCACATTTGATGTGACCGGCGCAACCGCCGAGACACAAATCCGGTTCCTGGGCAAAGCCTTCGATCTGAGGGCAGCATCTCCGAACAAGAACCGCATCTTTTTGGATGATATCAAAGTGGAAGTAGTGGAGTAGTCTCCAAAGACAAAAACGAAAGGCCTGTGCACTCCCTCAATGTAGTGCACGGGCCTTTTTGTTTAAGGATACTTCGGCAACTGCTTTTGCAAACCGTTCGGCGAGCGTGGCAAATATCACGTAAAGTCCGGGAATAATGATCACACCAAATAATGTCCCAAAGAGCATCCCTCCTGCTGCGGCACTACCAATGGTTCTGTTTCCAACGGCACCGGCACCAGATGCAAACATCAAGGGAATAAGTCCGGCAATGAACGCAAACGACGTCATCAGAATAGGACGGAGTCGCACGGTGGCACCTTCAATGGCAGCCTGAAGAGGTGTCTTTCCCTGGCGCTGCCTCATGGAGGCAAACTCCACTATCAGGATAGCGTTCTTTCCAAGGAGACCGATGAGCATCACCATCGCCACCTGGGCGTACACGTTGTTCTCAAGTCCCAGACACAACAGGAACAGAAATCCACCAAAGACGCCTGTTGGCAGCGAAAGGATAACCGGCATCGGTAAAAAGAAACTTTCATACTGTGCCGCCAGCAAGAGATAGACGAACGCAAGGCATATGACGAAAATAAAGATCGACTCATTCCCTGCAGACACCTGGTCGCGCGTCATTCCGGCCCAGTCAATGTCGTAGCCCCGTGGAAGCTTCTCGCGCGCTACCTCTTCAATAGCCGCGATGGCGTCGCCGCTGCTGAATCCTTTCGCGGGTTGGCCGTTGATTTCGGCCGACGTATACATGTTGTACCGCGTAATCTGTTCGAGACCATAGACCCTTTCGATGTTCATAAAGGCAGACAGCAAGACCGGCTCACCATCGCGGTTTTTTACAAAAAGTTTGAGAATATCCTCCGGTTGAGCACGGTACTCGGGCGAAGCCTGAACCATTACGCGGTACATCTTGTCAAACCGGATAAAGTTCGTAACATATTCACTTCCGATGTGTGTCTGAAGCATGCCCATCGCGTTATCGACAGATACCTTTTTCTGCGCCGCCTTGTCTCTGTCGACATGCAACAGGTACTGTGGGAAACTCGCGTCATACATGGTAAAAGCATTACCTACCTCCGGCGTCGCCACCAGATCTTCAATGAATTGATTCGTGACGGTCTCCATCCGCTTGAAATCGCCCGAACCTGTTTTGTCCAGCAGACGAAGTTCAAAACCGCTCGTGTTGCCGTAGCCGGGAACAGCTGGCGGTGGAAAGAATTCGATTTGTGCATCTTTGATATGAGCGGTCCTTTCCTTGACAAGAGCAATCACTTCATCGACAGACAACTCACGTTCATCCCAGTGCACGAGGTTGATGAGACAAGATCCGTAGGTAGCGCCGGTACCATCGGAGAGGACGTTGGTTCCGGCAAGGGTCGACACTGACTCAATCTCGGCAATGTCAGCACACGCCCTTTGGATAGCATCGACGACTGCCATTGTGCGTTCGAGCGTCGACCCCGAAGGGGTCGTGATATTGGCATAGAATGTTCCCTGATCTTCATTGGGTATAAATCCCGTCGGCAACATTCGCTCCAGTAATCCCGTTCCCGCACAGAAGGCAAGCAAGATACCAAAAGTCACGGCTCGACGTCCGGCGATCAACTGCAACAGCCTTTGATAGCGATGCGACAATCCGCCGTACCACTTGTTAAATCCGCTAAAAAACTTTCCTGATATCGAATCACTGTGGTCGCGCGCCGGCCTGAGCAGGATGGAACAAAGTGCAGGCGTCAGCGTTAACGCCACCGCACCCGAAAGCACGATGGCCACTGCCATGGTCAGCGAGAACTGCCTGTAGAAAATTCCCGATGGTCCTGACATAAAAGCAACAGGCACGAATACGGCTGACATCACCAACGTGATCGCGACAATCGCGCCGTCAATTTCTTTCATCGCCATCTCCGTAGCCTTCAGCGCGCTCACCTTTTGTTCGTTCAACTTGACGTGAACAGCCTCGACCACGACAATGGCATTGTCTACCACAATACCAATAGAAAGGACCAGCGCAAAAAGGGTAATCAGGTTTAGCGAGAAGCCCATCAGCAACATAAAGAACAATGTGCCTATCAGGGAAACCGGGACGGCAATCGCCGGGATCAGTGTAGACCTGAAATCCTGCAAAAAGATAAACACCACCAACGAGACCAGGATAAAAGCTTCAATGAGTGTTGTTGCGACTTCGGAAATTGACGCATCAAGGAACCGGCTGACATCGTAACTGATCTCATAATCCATACCAAGCAGGAAGGTGGATTCTCTGATGTCCCGCATCCTCTGCTTGACATCTGCAATCACGCGGCTTGCGTTGGATCCGGGCAGTTGCTTCAGCATAATGGCAGCGGTTGGCCTTCCGTCCAGTTTCGCTTCCACGTCGTAATAGGCCGTAGAAAACTCAACGTCAGCCACGTCGGAGATGCGCAATATTTTCCCGTCGTCGGTGGCCCGCAGCGGGATGTTTCGGTATTCATCTTCCGTGCTAAGTCGTCCAGTGTATTTCAACACATATTGAAGCGCTTGCGGCAATTTTTCGGAGCTCTCTCCCACTTTGCCCGGCGCCGCCTCGACGTTTTCCGACTGCAATGCCTCAACTACATCCTGAGTGGACACATTGTAGGCGAGCATTTTGTTAGGGCGCAACCAAATCCGCATCGCATATTCTTTCGCACCGAGGATATCGGCAAAGCCTACGCCATCAATGCGCTTCAACTCGGCAAGTATGTTGATATCGGCAAAGTTGTATAAGAACTTCTCCTCCATGTCGTCGTCGGCGCTGAAGATGTTCAGGTACATCAACATACTGTTCTCTTCCTTGGCAATCTTGACACCGTTCCTGATCACTTCGGATGGCAGTTCGCCCATCACAGCGGCAACGCGGTTCTGCACGTTGACTGCGGCGACATCAGGGTCGGTGCCAATCTCAAATATGACCTGAATGATACCGATCCCATCGTTCCCCGCATCCGACGACATATACTTCATACCTGGAACGCCATTGATCGCCCGCTCCAGCGGAACAATCGCCGCTTTCGTTACTGTCTCCGCATTCGCACCGGTATATTCAACGGTGACGTTCACTTCCGGAGGGGCAATTGCCGGAAACTGTGCCATCGGAAGCCACGATAAAGACAACAGTCCCAGCAGCGTGATGATCAATGAAACCACAATAGAGAGGATCGGTCGGCGAATAAACTTTGTCGTCACAGCTTCCCTCCTTTCCTGGCCTCGTCAGACAGATCTGTCAACATGCGCAAGAAGGACACGGGTTCAGGTGTTACCGTATCGCCATCACTCACGAGTTGAATTCCTTCGAAGAGTATACGATCATCGGGAGACAAACCTCCGCCGACGACGTAGGCATGCTGGAGCCGTTTCTCTGGGACGAAGCTTCGCATCCTTACCCGGTTGTCAGAATCGAGTACGTACACAAAAAGTTTGTCCTGTATTTCGAAGGTCGATTTTTGCGGAATGATCAATGCCTCCTTCAGTGTTTTGTGAAGACGGACCTTGCCACTGGAACCGTGTTTTAGCACGCGATCAGGATTTGCAAACCGGGCGCGAAAGGCGATATTCCCTGTGCGCCTGTCGATCTGTCCTTCGACCGTCTCCACCCTGCCGTTGTGGATGTGCATCTTACTGTTCGCCAACACCAGCTGAACCTCACGTTCACCATTCGATCCACCGGCATAGAGATCAAGGTATTCGCGTTCCGATACATTGAAGTAGGCAAACACTTCCTGGTTGTCTGAAAGGGTGGTAAGCAGATCACCCTCGCGAATAACACTGCCTATCTTGTTCGGGATCCGATTAACAATGCCGTCGAAGGGCGCGCGTATTTCAGTGAATCTCAGTCTGAGCAATGCGCCCGATTCGAGTGCCCTGGCTTCTTCCACCTGTGCCTGTAGAGCCTCGACCTTCGCCTCTGCCACAACAAGTTCGGATGCCGATACAACGCGATTCTCCACCAGTGCTCGCGTGTTTTGAAGGTCGACCTCTCCGGATTTGTAGTCGGCGATCGCGCGCTTCAAGGCCGCCCCCGCTTTGGTAAGCGCTTCTTTGTACTCCGCTGTGCTGAGGCTAAACAACATTTGCCCCTTTCGCACGAAGTCACCCTCGTCAACGTGTATGGTTTCCAGGTGCGCATCGACCCTGGCTCGGATTTCAATATTCCGGATCGCCTGAATATCGGCCACATACTCCTCAAAGTATGTCGTGTCTTTTACTACCGGACTAATGACGGGAAATTTGTTGTCATCCAATGGCGGCGCAGCCTTTGGCGATGAGCAGCCAAGAAACGCCATATAAACGACCACAAAGAGGATACCCTGACCTCTCTTTGAAAAGTTCATAACTCCAAAATTTTAATACGATGAAATAGAAATACCAGGAGACACCCGTGTCAGCAAGACACAGGTGACATTCAAAAAAATCAGAAAAGATCAGCTATGCTCTCGGCGGAGGAGCGACAACGTCGCGGCTAAGGGACAAAATGAACCGGGCATCTCTACTTACATATTCCGTAGCGATCGCGGACCGGAATGCCTGGCCTATGACAAGGCCCTGATTGGTAAAATAAAAGTGGCAAAAGTCGATCGACACTCCCGATTCGTCGTCGCGCTCTTCGTGTTCAACAAAAGCATCTTCCCATCCAAGAACAATTTCCGCAAGGAACTCGGTAATGCTTTCGATGTCATTATGCTCCAGATCTTCAGCGATAAAATCAGGATGAGCATCAGGTGCGTCAATGCTGTAGTTGAAAAAATGGAACGCCAGTAGCAAGGCTGCCACGCGATAAAACGTTCTATTTAATCCACTAAACATGCTCATGGCCGCGAAAATAGGCAAAAAAATCGAAAATTGGCGATATCAGCCGTTCGCGCAGGCTCCTTCGCGATGCTGCCAGCTCCCTGGGCAGCGTACCGGCAATGAATAAAATTCAAACGGTGATCGTCCGGTGTTGCAAAAAAGACAGTATTCTTGTGTCTGATTACAGAATTAAAAAAATATGAATTGGGTTATTCTGATCGTTGCCGGACTGTTCGAAGTCGGATTTGCCTATTGTCTGGGCGAAGCAAAGGTTGCCACTGGCTCAAAAGTTTACATGTGGTATGCTGGCTTCTTGATATCACTCGCCATCAGCATGGCCTTGCTGACGAAGGCCATCCAGACCCTTCCGATCGGAACGGCTTACGCAGTTTGGACTGGTGTGGGAGCAGTGGGTACGGTTCTGGTTGGCATCCTGATATTCAAAGAGCCCGCCACCTTCTGGAGGTTGTTTTTTATTACGACCTTGATTACCTCCATCATCGGACTCAAAACAGTATCAAGCTAGCACACCTCGCCTACTGCTCCCCTCAATACCCATTTCTTACACGTCGCTTCTGGAATCGTTACCATTTCTGGTAAAGCTCGGATGGTGCCGTGCCCTTGGCGTAGTAACTTCTCAGCAGCTGCATGCGCGGTGTATCCTTGTCCCGGGTCCCGCGTGCGTTGGATCCTACTGGTAGCTCGGGGTCCCACATGCGACCACCGCGCAAGTCGTGGTAAGCCCAGCTCCATCCTTCAGCTTCGAACAGATCGATCAGGTCTTTCAGGTAAACATTCGAAGCATCGCCCCCGGCACGTGACGCACTAAACTCACCGATGAAGATCGGAATGCCGTTGTTTCTCTTTTGAAAATCCCTGATGGGTTGCAAATAATTAGAAAGTTCATTCTTATCCCAGAATTTATCTCCGATCTGCCCGGGGTAAGGAATGCCTGCGGGTTTTCTGTTCACTCCCTGATGTGTAAAATCGAATGGCTCGTAAACATGCGGGCTAACGATAAGGTTATCATCATCCGGCAATACCAATTCTGAAAGTGACTCAACGCGATCCATGTGTCCACCCTTGAAGCTTATCCACGTCGGTTCTACAATAATGGGGTGTTGATCACCCAACGACCGAATCGTGTCAACGAGTATGCCTACGAGTTCATGCCATTGATTGCCATGAATAGCCGGGTCGGGAATGGCAGGTTCGTTCAAAAGATCGTATCCGTAAATTTCGAGACCGCGGTGCTTGTGTTCATTGACAATGCGCACCCACGCTTTGACCAGATGTGTCCAGTAAGATTTATCTTTCCAGAATTCGTCGTTCGGATAGATCGTCCACCGGTCTCTCACGCCAGGGGTAGTATGCGGGTCGATACATACGCGCACGTTATTCTTCTTTGCCCAGTTCAAAACACGGTCGAGGTGTTGGAACGACGACTCAATAAAATCATACGGCGGCTCTTTACTTACATACGGCCCCATCGCCCTGAACAAGTTGCCTCCGGTAATCGCGAGGATGGTATCAAGTTCGGCATCGCTCGTAGACAAACCCACGTCAAAACCGCGATATACTTCATCACGGGAGATTCTCAGGTTTGTTTCACCAACGGTATCGGCGTCTTTGTTCGGGCTGCATGCACTGATGAGCAGTATAGCGAACGTGGGGATTAGTAGTATTCGGTTCATACTGATGAGTCAGGTAACTCATGGATTACCCTAAAGTCGAAACGAATTTCTTGTCTTTATTGATTTTTCTTTCCGATAAACGCGCTTCGAACACAAAAGCGACAAGCCCACCCGGAAAAAAGATGTCATGTTCAGAGAGGCATCATGTCAGGCAACCTGCATTTTATCCTAAACCATTTAAAAAAAAGATCAAATAAAGATGTCGTAGATTGAGTTTAAAAAAATACTTGGGTAAGATTGAATTAAAGTCCCTGCAAACTCCACCATTTAATAAGGTATCATGCCCACAAAAAACAACATCAACCGAAGAGGATTTATCAGCCACACTGCCACGGCACTGGCCGGGCTCACCATTGTTCCGAGTCACGTAGTGTCCGGCCTGGGCCACGTTGCGCCCAGCGATAAGCTCAATGTTGCCGCAGTCGGAATAGGCGGCAAAGGCATTCAGAATATTTCTTCTGTAGGCGCAACGGAAAACATAGTAGCACTCTGCGATATTGATTGGAGCAATTATACCGCGAGAATTTTTTCACGTTATCCGAAGGCGAAAAAGCATAAGGATTTCCGCCTCATGCTCGACAACCAGAAAGATATTGACGCAGTTATTGTGACTACCCCTGACCACACGCACGCTGTGGTTGCCCTCGAAGCAATGAAAAGGGGTAAACATGTCTACTGCGAAAAACCTCTGACAAAAACGGTGCACGAAGCGCGGGTGCTGACGGAGGCGGCAAGAAAGTATGGTGTAGCCACACAGATGGGAAATTCCGGCCAGGCTTCCGATGCCTCGCGGCGGCTGAGGGAAAAAATATGGGATGGCGTTATTGGTCCTGTTCACGAAGTTCATGTGTGGATCAACCGACCAAACGATGGCCTCGACCCCGAAGTCTTCCCCGCCCAAGACAGCTGGTACTGGTCACAAGGGGTCACCCGACCGCAAGACACGCCGCCCGTACCTGAAACGCTCAATTGGGATTTGTTCGTCGGTCCCGCCCCCATGCGCGCATATCATCCTGCTTACCATCCATTCAAGTGGCGTGGGTGGTGGGATTTCGGCAGCGGCGCGCTGGGCGATATGGGCTGCCACGCCTTTGATCCAATCTTCCGGGCGTTGAAGCTTAAATATCCTACCACCATCCAGGCGGTCTCGACGCTTATCAACGACGAGACGTATCCGCTCGGGTCCATGGTGCGGTATGAATTCCCTGCGCGTGAGGGGATGCCGCCCGTGAGTCTGACATGGTACGACGGCGGACTTCGTCCCCCGCGTTTCCCCGAGTTGGAAGACGGCGATAAGATGGGCGTGCGAGGGACGCTTTTCATCGGAGAAAAAGGAAAGATCCTTGACGATAAAATATATCCGAGATCGCTTAGAGAATCCTACAAAGAGCCCGAGCCCTACCTGCCGTCGTCGCCAGGACACTATATGGAATGGATCCAGGCATGTAAAGGCGGTGAACCCGCAGGCGCCAACTTCGATTGGGCCGGTCCGCTGACCGAGACTGTGCTGGCAGGAAATGTTCCGCTCAGAAAAGCACTTAGAAGTAAACTCGAAGGCCAGGTTCTCGAATTCGATCCCAAGAAGCCGGGTTTCACGAATTTGCCGGAAGCTAACCAATACCTGCACTACGAATATCGTAAAGGCTGGAGCTTGTAATCGGCTCGAAAAAATCGGATCTTCGATATGAATCAACCAGACCGCAAACACCAAATGAAAACCATAACCAATCCTTCTACGAACGTGTCAACCACGTCGGCCTTATTCGCACTCGCATTGCTGATGTTTTCTATGTCCTGCACGGACAAAAAAACCGCGGATGTCGCGGTTCAAAAAGAAAACGACATTTCCCAGTTTCTCGGTCAATGGACAATTGACATTGACTCCGGAAAAGTGGGCTGGCTTGAAGTCAGGCAGGAGGACGGCTACCTTGACGCCGATCTTCTCTGGGAATCCGGAAGCGTGCAGCCCGTGCCTTATCTCTACGCTGTCAATAACACGTTGATCGTTGGCCGGAACAACCGGCGAGTGGTCAGAACCCGAAACGAAGCTGGGGAAGTTGCCCGCGCACACCAGTTCCCTTCCTGGCTGCAAATCAAAAGCGAAGGAGATCATATCTCCGGCTTCTACCTTCGTCCCAAATCCTCAGGCGTTGGATTTGATTCTGTTTTCATTAACGGGATGAAACTCCCCTTGCCCGAACGCCCTGACATGTCAAAGGCGAGCTTCGGTCAGCCGATTAACCTCCTGAACGGAAATGACCTTACCGGATGGAAACTGACAAATCCCCGTCAAGTCAATGGCTGGTCAGTAGTCGACGGTATGCTGGTCAATAATCCAGTGCAAGAGGAGGGTGAGCGCAGGGTGTCGTATGGCAACCTGATGACGGAACAACAGTTCGAAGATTTCAACCTGAAGCTTGAAGTGAATGTTCCCGCGCGGAGCAACAGCGGTATCTACCTGCGCGGTCGGCATGAAATTCAAGTGAGCGACTCTTATGGACGACCGCTTGATTCCCACAACATGGGTGCGCTGTATAGCAGGATTACGCCGAGTGTCAACGCGGAAAAGCCGGCGGGCGAATGGCAAACCATGGACATCACCCTCTACAAACGCCATGTTACAGTCATTCTGAACGGAAAAACCATCATCGACAACCAGCCTGTGTACGGGCCGACCGGAGGAGCACTGACCTCAGACGTTTTTGCACCGGGACCGCTCTATCTTCAGGGCGACCACGGCAAAGTCTCCTATCGCAATATCGTTTTGACACCGATCGTCGACTAGAGACAAGCACACGGCATTGGAGTGGAGGAGGGCAAAGAGCCTGCCCTTCACGCTGACGCGCGAGGGCGAAGAAGAAACAAATACTTTGCGATTCTTCGCGCCTCAGCGTCTTAGCGGTGACATACGGGTAGAAGAAGGTGAAGCATCGTTTTCAATTCCCGAGTATCCTCGTGCCTAGATCACCCAACAACTTTTTGGCCTCGGCCGGTTTTCGTTCGACTTCTTCTATGTCAATACCACCACTTCTTTTCACGATGTGATAGCTGAACACGAACTCTGGTTCTTCGGTATTGGGGTCCAAAACGCCAAAGCGCAGGTCATTGAAAAATAGCGCACCGTTTTTTTCGGTGATGATAAACCATCCCTCCGAAATCTTAATCATGCGTTCGATCTTTTCGTTGGCGCGAAGATCCGCCAACAACTCATGATTTTTAGAATAGCGGTCAAATGTTATGGGTTGGGAATCGAAGAACGAATAATCACCAATCAGATAAGCATCATCAACTTCGACGTTTGCTGTCCAAAGGATGTTGTTAAACGGCGAAGGTTTCGTTTCCAATTGCAGGTATGCGATACCCTGATCTTCCAGCGCTGTTTTGAACTGGTGGTAGGCCACTCCTTTAAGGCAGAGGCAAAGCAACAAGTAAGCGCTGCTGATGAGTAGCCCAAGCGTATTGTACTTTTTTCGTTTTTTGGATCCCCTCCTTGAGGCCATGGCCATTATCAACAAGACGAGAAAGGGCAAGGTATAGAGCGGATCAATCACAAAAATAGTCTTGAAATCCAGTCTGGCTTCCAGCGGCCAGAAAAGCTGTGTACCCCATGTAGTAAAAGAATCGAGCAGCGGATGTGTGAGGAAGCCCCAAAACATGAGCCATGACCAGTCTTTCCAATCGGCCGGCGATCTTCGTTCGATTTTGGCGACCAACCATCCAAAGAGGGGAGCAAAGACGACCGAAAAGAATATCGAATGGGTAAAGCCGCGATGAATTTCAATGGCGGTAACTGTGTCAGTAAAATAGCTGGCAAAAGTATCCAGGTCGGGGATGGTGCCGGCAATTGCACCATAGAGCATGGCTTTGTTTCCGACCTTTTTTCCTAAAACCGCTTCTCCGACGGCGGCGCCTAGAACAATTTGTGTAAGTGAATCCACCTGGGCAAATGACTTTATTGTCCCATCACCAATCTCGCTTGCGCAGAAGACCCCGCAACATCGGTCAACGCAATTTTCAATCCGCCTTGCCTTCGCTTATTCCGATCAATGACCAGCATTATTTCGTGCATTCCGGGGGACAGATTGACGTCGATGTTTGTTCCGGACAACGGAATTGGTTTTTGCCCAACCCAAGCCGCAAGGCCGGCAACCGAATTCGTGGAAAAACGGACGACGCCCCCGCTTAAAACTTCGACTTCAAATTTCACAAAGCTGTACGCCTTGTCTGATTTTCCGATGACCGGTAGTTCCTCAATGGGCAATTCGCCAGAGACTTTACTATAGACAGGACTAAATGCCATCTTCACGTTCTCCTTCATCAGGTAGTCGGGTCCATCATTGCTCACCCTTTCCGTCATGATCTTATCTCCCACAACAAATTTCCATCGCCGCACGTAACGTTCATTCGGAACGCGGTACTTTCCTGGTTTTCCCAATTGCGAGAGGAAACTAACGAGGTTACCAAACTCTTCCTTTGTTAGCCCCGCCGTCAATCCCGGAGGCATCAGAGAACCGGGCACCTTTTCAAAGGTCTTGATCTGACTCTTATTCACCGATACCGCCTTGCCTGCAAAATCCCGCATCACAATTTCTGATGCGCCATTACTTATCAGGTAGCCCATCACCTGGCCGCCGTCATGTTTCACTACGCGTTGTAGCTCGAAACCTTCTTTAATGGAGCTGGCCGGCAAAAGGATTGAGCGGATGATGGTCTCTACCGGGGAACTCGCACCAAGGCTGCTCAGGTCGGGGCCAAGCTGTCCGCCGGCGCCGCCAATACCGTGACAGGGTATACAATTGAGCTTGCGAAATACGCCTTCGCCACGATCTGCAACGCCGGTAGCTTTAATCCTCACCGCCAACGCATCCATTTCCTGACTGCTCATCTGCTGCGGCATGCGCTCTGGTGGCAATTTGCCTCCCATGTCTTCCAATACTTTTTTCAGCTGTCTGACATCGTCATCATCATGCCGATCAGGTGCTACCTCTCCTTCCACTGCCATCCTGCCGGCTTTGGCCACACGGACCGATACCTTTCGTGCTAGCAGTTCCTTAGTGAGTACACCGGCACCTTGCTCATCTGCCAGTAGCGCCTTAAAAAGACGAGTAATGTCCTGCTCCGCTGTTAAATCCTGTAACAGCAGCACACCCAATCGTCCAGCTTCGCCCACATTCAGCGGCACGAGCCGAGTGATAGCAAGAAGCCTGATCTGGAGGTCATTCTTTTTATCTGCCAGACTAATGAGCAACTTCTCTGCTTCCTCCTTATCCGACACCGCCAACGCATTTAGAGCCGCCTCTACGATTCGCTTGTCACCGTTTCGGATGAGCTTGATGAGCTGCGTATTTTCCTGCTCCCAATAGCCCGTCAGTTGTATGGCGCTGAGGACGATGTCCTCGTTGGTGCTGCCGAGAAAGGTACCGATCCGGTCCAATCTGTTGTTCGGCTTCACTTTTCGATCCCTGGCGGCCTCCACAAGCGCATGCAACTGAGCTGCTACGCTTTCATCTGCACCCTTGTAGCCCTCAACGACCATGTCAAAAAGTGTGTTCAAATGGTCCGGGCCTCCGGATTTGGCAATGCGGTCCAGTACATCTTTTTCATACTTTGCCGGCACCTGGTTCTTCTTGTAAAGATCCAGGAGCCAACCGATAGCCTTTGGGTTGCTTAAGGATAAAAGCGTGAAAACGGTCTTATCGGGACTGACCCCGAAATCAGGTTCCGTCTTGAGTCGTTCCATTACGAAAGGCTCAAGGTTCCGGATGGTCCGCCATAGCGCGTAATCCAAAAATTCATCCATCGGAAAATCCAGTACGCGTAAAGCAGTGCGGGCGGCCTCTACGCTTTGCATATTACCGAGTGCGATCACTGCCTCGAGACGCACTTGCGGATGCTCGTCTGTTACACCCTTTGCAAGCAACGCGGGTACATCGGAAATCTCTTTGTGCCAGTACTGAAGCGCCCTGTAGCCCGCAGCCCGCGCGTTGTGACGCTTTGCATGCAGTAGTCGTAGGAGTAGTGGCGCATTTACATGGTCCAATGCCTGATGAACCCAGAGCGCCTCCACCAGATGATGTTCATAGTCCGGATCCTGCGCGTTCAACTGGTCGATCCACCTTTGAAGCTCGGGCAGAACGTTGCTCGCGCCTCGCTCTTTTAGTACCTGCCTGGCCTGACCGCGCGTCCAGGCCTCAGGCAATTTTAAGGCATCCAACAGCACACTGATCGATGCCTTACTTAGTTTGGGTACTTCTACCAGCGGACGGTCTTTGGCCACAATACGCCAGATACGACCCCTCTCCTGGTCGCGTCGCGGATCATGAAAATCCACTTCGCCATGTTGAATGATCGGATTGTACCAGTCTGCGACATACAGCGCACCATCGGGACCGAGCAAAACATCGACAGGCCGGAAAGCCACATGATCCGTCCACAACAAATCGTCAGTCTGCTTCGAAGCATATCCGCTCCCCTGCTCTTCGAGTTCAAAACGCGTAATGCGGTTGGCCCTGAAATCATTTGTGACAACGCTTCCGGCCCACGACTCCGGTAAATGTCTCCCTGAGATGACCTCCAACCCGCAATATTTTGGTTGACCGGGATTAAGACCCCGCACAATTTTTTCCGCGCCGGGTGACGAGACAAAGGTTGCACCGGGAAAGCCATAATTGATGCCTTCTCTTCCTGCACCGTCAGTCAGAAACGACTGCCCCCAACGATCAAACTGCAACCCCCAGGGATTGATCAACCCTTTCAAGTATATGTCCAGTTCAAGCGTCTCAGGTTTCAACTGCCAAACACCGCCCCCCTCCAACCGCCGAACTCCATGTGGTGTCTCCACATGACTGTAGGTGTAGATTGCCTGATTGAAATGAAGCAAACCCTCCGGTCCCCAACGAAAAGTGTGAAGGAGGTGATGCGTGTCTGCTGTGCCAAACCCACTTAGCACAACACGTCGTTCGTCAGCCTTGCCGTCTCCGTCTGTATCCTTCAAATGCAAAAGCTCCGTCGAGTTGGCCACGTAGACTCCGCCATCACCGGGCAAGATTCCGGTAGGGGTGAGCAGGCCCTCAGCAAAAATGGTCGACTTATCCGCTTTACCGTCTCCATCTGTATCCTCCAGGATAACAATTTTGTCATTAGCCTGCTCGCCGGTTTTTAAATGCGGATATGCCGTACTGGTGACTACCCATAGCCTTCCATCAGCATCCCAGTTCATTTGAACTGGTTTTACGACCATCGGCTCGGCGGCAAACAGCGTTATCTCAAAACCATCGGCGATCTGAAATGACGCCAATTCTTCCTGCGGGTCAGTTTTGACGGCGGATCTGTCCTGCCTGACCATGGCTGTCATCACCAGAAAAACCGGAATGAAAAGCAAGCTAGAAAATATGCTCGTCGGTATATTACTCGTCCCTCCCTTCATCATAGTTACTCTTCTTATCACTTTACTCGTTAATTTTTGTCAATTGAAAAACTTTAGCTTCGGGCACGCGTTGTAAATCAATTTGCCCTTCCAGCCAGGTGATGATGATGCTTAAATCTTTGAGGCCCGCCGCATGACGACCTTGCTCGTGCGATCGGAATCCGAGAATATACGTTCTGTTTTGCGGACGATACTGATGGAAGAACAACTCATTCTTTTTTAGGATCAATTCGCGCAACTGGTTCGACTGGTCGAGGTAGGGTCCTTGTGTTATGGGCATCCCCTCCGCCCATTTCCGGGCTGAAGCCGTGGCGACCTGGGCGCCATCCACACGTAGCGAATAATATCCCTTTCTGAGTCCTTTGACTGCAAGCATATCACCTCCATCTGCACGGCCGTTGGTTGCCTCGGGTGAAGGGAGCGGCAGATAGTGTGGATCCACAGAAAAGGTCAGGCTTTCCTTTTTCTTGCCTGTCTCCAGGATTTTAAGTGAAGTGTCCGCGTTGGTTGTAGCCGTGGAAACATCAATAATAGCAGACGCTTCGCGTGACTCCAACCCCAGTCCCGATTCGATTACGTTGGCCAGGTAGTAGTATCCGTATTCGTTCAGGTGAATACCATTCTTCGACAATTTGATTTGCTTGTTCTTTTGCAGAAGTGGATGGAAAATATCAATGAACGTTGCGTTGCGTCGAGCGGCAATTTCCTTGATCGAAGCACCGTACCGTTCAAGTTCAGCGTTGCTATAAGCGATATCACTATAGACATCGGCGTTCAGTACCGGGGCGGGAGACAAAAGAACCGGTTTAGCGCCCAGCCGTTCTATCTCGTCGAGCAATGCATTCAGGCCCTCTTTAAACCTGGGAAGTCCCGCCTGTCCTTTCTCCGACTCAATGGTGCCATAAGCAATAAATACGACAGTAGGTGCAGCCTTTGCGAGCTGTTGGACAAGCAGCGGATAGCCACTGGGCGGAGAAATATAAGTTCGTGCTTCTCCCCACACGGTATCCCCATTCCAACCAAGATTCCGGAAAGTGACTGCAGCGTTTGGCCACCGCGTTGTTAAGGCCAGTTCGAGGTAGCCATATCTCATTTCATTTTCAAACAGGGAGTTTCCCAGGAACACCACCCTGTCGCCGTCCGTAAGTTGAAAACCTTTATCGATCTTCCCAAGGCCAGCATCCGGCTTTTCTTGAGCAAGCGTCACATTGCCGGTTAAATGAAACGACAAGAATAAAGTCCACGCCAGCCTGCTCCATACATTTCTCTTTCGCATGCTATTTTCTCAAACTAAAAACTCATCAAATTATCAATTTTTTTCGATCCCCGGGCTGTTTTGTTGAAATACTCCCATTCCGACAGGACCTGGTGCGAGAGCAGAAACATAGACAAAAGCCGTTCTGAGAAACCTGTCAATCGCAGCGAAGTCGAGCGAGTCGTAGGGACTGTCTGTAAAAAGATCTATGTCGTCCGACATCCTGTGTCCAAGTTGCAAGCTCAACGAAGTACCGCCAACGAGCCTGAAAGGATCAAACAAACTACTTTGCATCAGCACCGTCAACGCTTCTTTGAGAATCGGCTTCACCGTATTCCAGTGCAAACGATCAGACATGTTGCAGTTTTAGAGCGCCTGCAATTTGGTTGAAAGCCTTCTCACCATAGAAACGTTTGATCTCTGCTTTCTCATCTTCACGACCTCGTTCAATGACGCGTTCAATGACAGCGCGTTTCTGACCAAGCCAGTCAATTTGATTCATGTCTGTGTCCCAAAACAATCCAGGCCGAAGTTTGGAGAGATCGGGTGTTCCGTTGCCGGAATATTGACGCAACTTCTCCTGTTTCATATCATACAGCGCTTGAAGGACCATCAGGTATCCTTCTTCCAACCCTAGTGCCTGCTCGATTTTTAAGGCCAGCGCCGGATTCATTCCTCTTTTGCATTTTGTGATCGCAGTCAGCGTTTGAGGATATTCCCGGATAGCGATGGCAAACCGGCTTTTCTTCAGCTTCCTTTCACGAAGCTTTCGCTCGAGGATCAGCCCTGGGTGAATGCCCTTAATTATTGATATCTCCTTAAACATAAATCCAATCTTTAAACAACTATGATTAATAACAATAATGTAAACCTTTTTGTTTATAAATACCAGAAATGGCTTAAATTGATGAAATTGTGGGCCGAAATGCCGCTTAAACTTGACTGCC
Organism: uncultured Roseivirgaceae bacterium; assembly: GCA_964393795.1. Classification (GTDB taxonomy): domain Bacteria; phylum Bacteroidota; class Bacteroidia; order Cytophagales; family Cyclobacteriaceae; genus Chryseosolibacter. Next base: position 1,648 of record CAYMWA010000005.1, on the reverse strand, counting down.
GCTGCTAATCAAATTTACATAGGTAATTAATTACTATTTTTATGCTAATGTGCTTTTACTAGTGAGCAGAAGGTCCACCGCTCAATAAAACACCATCAAAACCTATCAAAAACAGGGATTTTATCTTCGCCGTTTCTTTTTTATCCCATCAATTCGGTACTTTTTTGATCTCCGAAACTTGCGGGTACAGCTCGGGAGCTTGAAAGCCCGAGAAAACTCTTAAAGGCCAAATGCAGCCGTCGGTGGCTCTGTTAAAGTATGGTCAGGTACCGAGGCGGTCGGTGCGACCAGGTCGAAAATATTATTACGGCCGGTGGTCAGAAGCCAGGCAAAAAAATGTTAGAAAAAGGCGTGATAACTCCCATTCTGGTTGCACTTACAAGTAAACCACATTTATATGGAATTACTGGAAAGGACAATGGGTCCCTCAGCAACAGCCATCCGGGATGATCGGATCGAAGAAGTCTACGAAAAAGCGTTTCCGGCGTTTGCGCGGTTTGCGGCGAACAGGCATGCATCCTTTGCGGAAGCAAAAGACATCTTTCATGATGCGATGGTGCTCTATCATGAGAAATGCCAGTCTCCGGAGTTTTCCGTCCACATTTCTCCTGAGGCGTATGTTGTGGGCATTGCAAAACACCTGTGGATCCGCAGGTTTCACCGCGACAAGAAGTATGTATCTCTTACCGATGCGGAGTCGTCAATTGAGATACCGTCCGATTATTACCCGACGGTGAATGAGACAAGGTTACTGAAGTTCGTTGAATCCACAGGCAAAAGATGTCTCGAGTTGCTTCAAAAGTTTTATTACGAAAATGCTTCACTGCACGACATCGCCGCGACGCTGGGATTCCGCAACGAACATTCGGCGGCGGTCAGAAAATTTAAATGTATCGAAAAAATGCGCAATGCCATTCGCTCAAAATCCATAGGCTATGAAGACTTCCTTGAATAGAACCATCGAGATAGAAAAGTTTCTTAACCGCGAAATGCCCGCCTCTGACTCCGTTCTTTTTCAAGCCAGTGTGCTGCTGGACGGGGAGCTGAGGAAAAATATTTTTTTTCAACGCCTGGTATACCGGTTGTCAAGATTGTATGGCCGGAAAAAGATAAAGGCACGGATGGAATCTATTCACACGGGATTACTCAACGATCCCCTTAAATCTTCCTGGCGGGAAGAAATCTTCAAGAACTTTAACACCTGATTTATGCTTCAATCCAATCTTATTCCCATGGTCATCGATAGCAACGGCCGGGGTGAACGCGCTTACGATATTTACAGCCTGCTCCTGAAGGAGCGCATTATCTTTCTCGGCACAGGCATTGATGATTCGGTTGCAAACGTAATTGTTGCGCAGCTTCTCTACCTGAACAGCATTGATCAAAAGAAACAGATCAACCTTTACATAAACAGTCCGGGTGGTCACGTGTATGCCGGTCTAGCCATATACGATACCATGCAAATGATTCAGGCGCCGGTATCCACCTTTGCGGTGGGTGTTTCTGCAAGTATGGGCACGGCTTTGCTGACGGCGGGCGCCACCGGCATGCGATACGCGTTGCCGCATGCCACCATCCACATGCATCCGACCGGCGGAGGTTCGAAGGGGTATACCGAAGATATCCGCATCGCGACGCGCGAGCAGGA
>CAYMWA010000004.1:36961-82185 GCA_964393795.1 uncultured Roseivirgaceae bacterium | reverse complement strand
ATCGGCATACAACACGTTCTCCCAACTTAGCTCCGCAGGCGTGTAGTATGCATAGCCACTCTCAGATCGGTTTGATATTTCTCTGATCAGAAGCAGATGAGTAAAGCCAGCCCCCTCGAGGATTCCAAAAGATGAGGTATCCAATGGATTCTCGATACCGAAAGCCCTGAGGTTCCATTCCTGTTCTGCCGCCGACAATACCTCAATATCTTGACGTTCGTAAACCCGTTCGAGACCCTTCAGATAGAATGCCCTGTTCTTTTCAGGGAGCCACGGTACCAGAAGTTTACTGTCGGCCTTTATTGCCTTCAGGCATGGGCCTGGCTCCGAAAAGCGCGTTGTCGCACAACCTGCTGCCAAGAGCAACGAGGAAAACAAAAGGCCGACGGAAAGCAATCGTGCAGGGCGCATGAGCGGGTTCCTAAGAACGTTCTGTCCACGGATGCGGACAGAACGTTTATCAAACGAATATAATCATTTGCTACGGATTCCCCGCTATTGTACAGCGGCGTGTTCACCGCCATAGTATCGCACCTTCCTCGAAAAATACATCAACGCACCGATCATCAGGAACAGTCCGACACTACCAATCAACAAGGACAGGTCTTCCTGGAGAATGATGATGTAAACGAACGCATAAAAGGCAACGAGCAGGACAGAGAGCAGCAGCGTCAGCTTGCGCGCATTGAAAAACGTGGTTGAATACAGCGTGATGAGCGCGACTGTGGCGACCGACGAGATCAGATACGCCATGTTGTAACCTACATGTTCCGAAAAACTCAATAACAACGTGTAGTAGATAATCAATGCGGCACCGATCAGGATGTATTGAAAAGGGTGTATCCTGACTTTTTGTGTGATCTCCACAAGAAAGAGCGCCATGAATGTTAGCAGGATAATCATCACGCCATACTTGGCGGTGCGAATACTTTTTTGATACTGGTCCACCGGAACGAGAAGCCTAACCCCGAAGTCCGCGCCGCTGATTTCTTCGCCTTCATGGGTCCACTGCTGCGGCAGGGGCCGGTTAAAGTGTAACACTTGCCAGTTTGCAGTGAAGCCGGCGTTGGTTACTTCACGTGATGCCGGCAGAAATTCTCCGTCAAAGCTCGGCGAAGACCAGGTGCTTTTCACTTGCACATTCGTTGTTTTTCCCGCGGGTATGAAGTCCAGCCGTTCACTGCCCTTCAGCGAGAGCGATACCTTGACATTGGGTGAAAAACTTTCGGCGTTCTCCCAGTCGAGCGGCGCGACAATGCCTTTGGAAAAGCTGTCCGCGCTGGGTCTTGGGCGATAGCCATCTTCGTCCAGCGCGGGCCGGGGCGACCGGCGCACAGACAAGCCGATGTTGTTCGATGGTTTGGTGTCGAGTGACTCGCCTCCGACTACAAACGCCGGATTCTCACTGATGCCGCGCAGATCGGAGATGCCGAATACGAGATACGCGTCTTTCCAGTTGGCCATGGCCGGGTCAATGTTCAGATCGCCGAAGTCAGGCGCGGCAAAAGCGGCATCAAAGGTGATGGCCGATTGATACACGACGGCGTCAAAGATACCGCGATGAAGTACTTCCGGCTCAATGGTGCCGTTGACGTCTAGTTGGTCGGGGAGGAAAAAGGCCTTCTCGATGCGCTCTCGCGTTTCGGTTCCTTCCTTGCCTTTGTCGATCACATCAAGCACGCGGTATGGGATGACCAGCACGGGCCCCGTTAACGTCTGCGCATCCGACCATTTGCTGGCGATCTCATCAGTGACCTTTCCGGCGCGTTCCTGTCGCTCATAAATGATACTCGTGATCCATGCCGTAGGTATCAGGAGGATGAGAATAAGCAATCCGATAGACAGCAGCTTGACCATAATGGATTCCTGGATCCATCGGTTAAATCTTTCGGGCAGGGATAAGGTCTGAGTGTTTTCCATGTTTTGATAAATTTGATGATTAAAAGTACTTTGAAATTAAAAGTTAAGCAAGAAAAATTTTTTATTTCTGTTGTTTAATGACGGCCTCCATCGCGTCGAGGTGCCTTCTGAACGCGGTTTTGCCTTTGTCGGTAATCTTGTAGCGGGTGTTGGGCTTGCGGTCGATAAAGCTCTTGGAGACGGTGAGGTATTTTTCTTTCTCCAGTACTTTAATGTGCGAGGCCAGGTTGCCGTCCGTCACGCCCAGCATTTCCCGCAGGGTGTTGAAGTCACTGCTGTCATTGACCACCAGCACCGACATGATCTGTAGTCGTGCGCGGTGTTCGAGTGCTTTATCGAGATGTTCGAACGGGTTCTTCACTTGTCGTATTTTTTGTGCATCACCGCGCCATAGAGGATATGGAGCACGCCGAAACCGAGTGCCCAGAACAACAATCCGTAGCCCGGGAGGGCGGCCGCAACCAGCCCGAGCGCGATGTGACAGAAGCCAAGGGTACGAATTTCGGTAAATGTGTTTGCGCTGGCGTTAACGAGGCCGAGGCCGTAGAAAATCAGGCAGGCGGGTGCAGCCAGCGCGAAGTGTCCGGTAAAAAATATGATGAGTATAAAGATGCCGCCTGCGACAAGGGGCACCAGAAAGTTTACTGCGACTAACCGGCTGGTCGGGTTCCATAGTTGCTGTCCCTGTTTTCGCGCTTTGCGCCGGCTGAAGGTAATCGCGGTGACGACGGACAGCACCAGAACGACCGCCGCCAGTCCGATCAGTTGGGCACGCGTGCCGGGCTCTTGTGCCGACGCGATGCGATACCGCAGCGGTGATGAAGGGTCCGCAAGCTTTTGATGGGCAATCGCGGCGCCTGCCAGGGCGTAAATGCCCGCCAGAATTCCCGATAGGCCGCTAAGCGACAGAAATTTTGAGGACCGCTCCATCATGCTCCGGATGGTGGCAATGTCCTTTTCGTAATCGGCGTTTGCTTTCATTAAAAGTACTTTGTGCTGCAAAGTATCAAAAGTGAACGATCCTTCCAAATCCTGATCACGAAAGCCAGGGGAGGTGAAAAGCCAATTTTCCAAAAAATTATTCCGGAACTACTGACAATCGAATAATATGATTACATTTGTCTGAACATTCGTACATAATACTGAACATACGGCGTCGTTCAAAATATAGAAACAGCGCCACTTGTACTGATGAAGTAAATAGGCACCAACGTTTTTGTTTAATCATTACCAATCAGGCTATGCAAAAAACCTACAACCTGTTATCGACAAAACGGATAAAGGATTTCACGTGGGCACTGATTTTACAGTGCATGTTTGTTACTACTGTTTTCGCCTCGCCTCATGGCGATGACACGCTTGAACCGCTATCACCTCCGGCTGGCATGCAGACGCAGCCCATTACCGTGACCGGTACGGTGACGTCTGAAGAAGACGGCCTCGGTTTGCCCGGGGTGAACATCCTGATTAAAGGAGGGACGCAGGGAACGACGACCGACATTGACGGCCACTATACTATTCAGGTCCCCGGTCAGGATGCCGTCCTGGTCTTTTCGTTTATTGGCTATGTAGCCCAGGAGATCGCCGTGGGCACGCAATCGGTTATCAATGTGACGATGGCTCCGGATGTTCAGCAGCTTGGCGAAGTTGTCGTAGTCGGTTATGGCGTTCAGAAAAAAGAGACGTTGACGGGATCCGTCACGGCGATTACCCATGACGATATCGTCACAACCAAAAATGAAAACCTCCAGAACATGCTGTCGGGTAAGATCGCAGGTCTTCGCGTGGTACAGAACTCCAGCGAACCAGGCCAGTTCAACAGCTCGATGGATATTCGCGGTTTTGGCGCCCCTCTTGTGGTAATCGATGGCGTGCCGAGAGATAATATGGCCCGTCTGGATCCGGAAGATATTGAAAGTATCTCCGTGATCAAGGATGCCTCCGCTGCTGTGTACGGTTCTCGTGCGGCCAATGGTGTGGTCGTGATCACGACCAAAAGAGGCACAAGCACCGGAGAGCCAAACATCACTTATTCCGGCAATATGAGTTGGCAGGTGCCGTCAAACTATCCCGATCTGGTAGATGCCGCCGACTGGATGACGCTGTTCAACGAGACAGACATGCACAAGCGCATCGACAACCCCAATCTGATCCCTAAATATACCGCCGAGGAAATAGCCTCCTATCGCGATGGCACTAATTTGTCGACCAACTGGAAAGACGCGGTCATGCGACACAGTGCACCGCAATCGCAGCATACCCTCAGCGCGACCGGCGGGAATGACAAGATCACCTACTACACCAGCATCGGTTATCAAAATCAGGGCAGCTTTCTCAAGACGAATGCGATTAACTACGAGAAGTACAACTTCCGCAGCAATATTTCCGCACAGATCAGTGATAACCTCGAGTTCGACCTGAACCTCTCGGGCTTGCTCGACGAGCGCCAGTCGTCGCCCTACAGCTCCACTGATATTGTAAGGGCGATGTGGCTGCACCGCCCTATGGACAAGGTGTATTATGACGAGGAGGCCGGGCAGTATGCGATGATGGACTGGAACGTCATCCTTAACCCGGTAGCGATGATGGACAAGGACCTTGTGGGCGAAAATAGTTACCAGAGCAGATGGTTTCAGTCCAGTGCAAGCCTCACCTGGCACGCTCCCTTCCTGAAAGGACTTTCCCTCAAGGGATTGTACAGCTATGACTATACGATGAATGACAATAAGGAGTATTCTAAAAGCTACTTCCTGTACGGGGCGGATGGAAAAGCCAATGCACAAAATACGCAGACAGAAGGGAATAGCCGGATATCGCGTTACTTCTACGGAAAGAATGCGAGCCTTTCACAGCTGCGATTGATGTATGAGCAAACGTTCGGCGATCACTACGTCAGCGCCATGAATCTGTTCGAATATTCACGGCACGTAGGCGACAACTTCTATGGCCGTCGATACGGGGTGTTGCCGTTGCCACAGATATTTGCCGGCATCACCGAAAACCAGGAAATCCTTCAGAGCACGTCCAGCGGGGCGCTCTACGATTATGCCAACGCGGCATCGGTAGGTCGTCTCACTTATGACTACAGGACCAAGTATTTGCTTGAGTTCTCCTATCGTTACGAAGGATCGTCCAAGTTTCCGGAAAGCCACCGTTGGGGATTCTTCCCGAGCGTTTCGGCGGGCTGGAGAATGTCGGAGGAATCATTCTGGCGCAATTCGTCGCTTGATTTCATAAACGACCTGAAGCTTCGTGCTTCGTACGGTGTTACCGGTGATGACCGCGCCCTGAATTATCAGTTCATAAGCGGGTACGTCTATCCTGTTTCCGGCAGCAAGAACGGATTGCCTGCGGGATACATTTTTGATGACTCCTTCGTTTCTGCCTCTGCGAACGCAGGGCTTGCGAATAAGGAGATCACATGGTACGAGGCAAAAACTGCCAACATTGGTCTTGACGCCATCGCATGGAACGGATTGCTTGGTGCAACGATTGAAGTATTCAGCCGCGACAGGACAGGACTCCTGGCCACGCGTATTGCAAGTCTGCCCGGTATTGTCGGCGCCGCATTGCCTCAGGAAAACCTCAACAGCGATCAAACGCGCGGGATTGAACTCGCCTTGAGCCATACAAACCGCATTGGGGAGTTCGCTTATCAGGTAAGAGGAAATGTCGCTTACACCAGGACCAGGACAAAGTATCACGAGATGGCCAGGGCAGGCAACTCATATGAAAACTGGCGCCATGGCGTGAACGACCGGAATAATAACATCTGGTGGGGCTATGCAGGCAACGGCCGCATCACCAGCTGGGATGACATTTACTACAATCCGGTGTACATCTCGCGTAACGCCATTCTGGGCGACTATGAATACCTCGACTGGAACGGTGATGGTTGGATCAACGACCTCGATGTTCATCCGCTGGCGACCAACGGACAAGTCCCGCTCATTAATTACGGTTTCACCCTGAGTGGTCAATGGAAGGGACTCGACCTGACCATGCTTTGGCAGGGCGCCGGTAAAAAATATGTGATTGCCAGGGAGTTTCTCTACCAGCCGCTCTGGTCGCAGACCAACGCCATCAGCGATTTTATGGACCGCTGGCATCCGGTTGACCCCACGGCAGATCCGTACAATCCGGCCACCGAATGGGTGTCGGGCGAACACGGATACACGGGTACATCGCCGAACCTCACTTCCGACTTCAATATCCAGAATGCTGCCTATTTGAGGTTGAAGAGTATGGAAATCGGTTACACGCTTCCTGCCAAAGTGCTGAACACCATTGGACTGAAAAGTATCCGGATATACGGCAGCGCTTACAACCTGCTGACCTTTACAAAGCTCCGGTATATGGATCCTGAGTTTTATGTCACCAATGACACAGGCCGATCTGGCCTTGGTGATCTGGGCTACAACTATCCGATTAACAAGACCTATTCGATTGGTATCAACGCGAAATTTTAAAATAGCGGAATTATGAAACTAAAGAAGATTTTAACACTGAGTTTGATTGTTACGCTTTCTGCGTGCGGTGACCTCAATATTGCTCCCATCAACATCTTAAGTGAAGATGACATTTATGCCAGCGCTGATGGTGTGATGAGCAGCATGGCCCGCATCTACAGCAGGCTTCCCATCGAAGATTTCAAATACTACTATCCGTCGGGTTTTAACTATGGCGGAACACAGTACAAACAAATGGCGGCACTCACCGGTGAGGCCGTGGGACGTGACACGCAAGGTGCCGACAACGAAGGATTTTCCTATTGGGATGATGGCTACTCGCAAATCCGGGATATCAATACCCTTCTTGAAGAGCTTCCTGCGCATGAAGAAGCATTGGGGGAATTGCAAGTGGCTACATTCCTGGGCGAAGCATATTTTGCCCGCGCCTATACTTACTTCGCCCTTGTTAAACGCTACGGCGGTGTGCCGCTCGTAGACAAGACGATTGACTATCCGGCTTCCGTCGACATGGAAGGCACTTACCTTTTCCGCAATTCCGAAGAAGAGATCTGGGATTTCATCGGCGATGACCTGGACAAAGCGATTGAAATGCTTCCGGAGAACTCGCCGGCAAAGGGCCGCGTGAACAAATACGTGGCAGCTGCCTTTAAATCGCGCGCCATGCTTTATGCAGGAAGTATCGCAAAATACAATACCATCAATGAGGTTCAGGAGGGTACGTCTGTGCGTCTTTGCGGAATTCCCGCGAGCCGCGCGAATGACTATTTCAAGGAAGCGTACGATGCTGCCAAAGTGGTTGTTGAATCGGGCAAGTACCAACTGTTCAAAGGTCTGTGGAAAGCGGGTGACCCCGTCGCTCAGTATGAGAACTTCAAGTATCTGTTCCTGAACGAAACATCAGAAAACATTTTCGTCAAGTACTACGACGAAACCAATAGTACCCACGCTTTCGATGAATCGGTACAACCACATCAGACGAAAACAGGAGGCAACGATTCGGAAATCAACCCGACGGTCGACTTCATCGAAATGTTTGATGGTGTTCCGAAGGATCCCGACGGTTCTTTCGACAACATTGATGGCACCGGTCATTACTATTTGTTCGATTCTCCGGTAGATGCATTCGCCAACGTTGAACCGCGCCTTCGTGCCACGGTTATTTTCCCGATGGACGTTTACAGAGGCCAGGTGATCGAAATTCGCCGGGGTATCTGGACAGGTGATGCCAGTGGAGGAATTGCGCCGCTGGCCATTGAAGGAGATGTTGGCAATGTGAACGAATTGAATGATCCGAACCTCGTGCTCGCACCAAGTTTAGGAGGGAATCCGTCTGTCAACCTCGAGCCGGGTGATCCGCATGGCGCGACCATGAAGGCGGCTGGTATCAACGGTCCAGTTTCCAACTGGGATTTCGGGAATGTCGGTGGCATGTATCTCCGCAAATACCTTAGGGAAAGTGGTGTAACCAATGGCTTCAATGCTACGCAGAGCTGGATTGAGATCCGTTTTGCAGAAGTGCTCTTAAACCAGGCAGAGGCAGCGTACGAACTGTACCTGGCTGGCGCCTCGGGCGACAACTACCTGACCGTAGCGTTTGACAACATCAATAAAATTCGTGAACGTGCCGGTGCTACCTTGCTTGCCGGCGAAGCAGATCTGAACAGCATTGACATTGTCCGTAACGAGCGTCGCAAAGAGCTTGCCTTCGAGAACAAAACGTACTGGGACCTCAAGCGTTGGAGAATTCTCGACGACGAGCAGAACAACAGGCGCTTCCGGATTCTGAATTCATTCTATTCTACAGACGCGCAGAAGTATTTCCTGTCGGTGAAGTTTCAAGAGCCACGGGCCGGGTTTCAGTACATCTTCACGTTTGATACGCGGTATTACTATCAACCGATCCCCACATCGGAAATTAACAAGAATCCGAATATCCAGCAGAATCCAGGTTTTTAACGGAGGTCAAACTTATTAGAATATGAAAAGCATCAAATACATTGTCTTATCGTTTCTCCTCGTTGCAGCGTTCACTTCCTGTGAAGACGACAACTATCCTGCACCGGCGGAAACATTTAAAGGTTCTATTGTGGATGCGGAAACCGGAGAGCCGTTCCAGACAGCGATCGGCCGCACGGGTGTCCGGATCAGAATGAAGGAATACAGTTGGAGTGACGATCCCACGCCGTACGATATGTATTGCATGATGGACGGCACGTTCAGGAACACCAAAATATTCCAGGGCCAGTATGGTGTGACCGTCGACGGCGCTTTTGTGCCCTTCGAGGAAGAAGTCATCGACATCAAAGGGGTAGTGGAAAAGAAGTATGAAGTAGATCCGTTCCTGCGTCTGGAATGGGTAGGTGAGCCGGTGATCAATCCGGATGGCACGGCGACGATCCAGGTGAGGATCGAGCGGGGCACCGATGATCCTGACTATCAGCAGCCCCTTGCGGAGGCCTGGTTGTTTGTGAGCGAAACCCAGTACGTGGGCGATTTCAGCTTTAGTCCGGTATATTCAACCCGGTTGACCGGCGGCACGCTGCCGGCATTGGGAGAAACGATCTCCATCACAACCGGCTGGCCCGGCGGTATTGGAAGCGGCGCGCAAAGGACATTCCCGGATTTTGAAAGAAAATACTTCATTCGCGTAGGTGCCAGAACCACTCAACAGGTGAACAGCGTGAATGTGTACAACTACACGACCGTGAAAGAGATCACGACGCCATAAGTGGGCAGCTTCCTCATCAGCTCGCAGCCTGATGCATTACGAGAAGGCGGCGGCCTTCGCTTCCGGCTTGACAAGCGGCACGAGTTGCCGAAAAACTTCCGGGAAGTCTTGAACTTCCCGGAAGTTAAAAATGGGTCAAAAGAACCCGCCAGAATTTGGCAATTCTCGCCCCCTGCATTAATATTGCAGTCCATTTTCCTCCTTAGCTCAGCTGGTTAGAGCACCTGACTGTTAATCAGGGGGTCCTAGGTTCAAGCCCTAGAGGAGGAGCTTGAGAATGAGGCAGCCACCGCAAGGTGGCTGCCTTTTGGCGTTGAACTGGCCTACAATCCCTAAAAACGACAACCTTGTCCGGTTGAATCACGTCCAATTGCCATGAAGATCATGACCTACAGCGACCTCCACTTTGAATTCGGCGCAAATTTCACTTTACCCGAAAGCGATGCGGATGTGGTGATTCTGGCGGGTGATATTTGCGTGATACGAAACCTCAGTCCGCTTGACCGCCTTTTGAAGCATTGGAAAAGGCCCGTACTGTATGTCATGGGTAACCATGAATACTATACGAAACGGCCAATGAAAGAAGAAGATGCCACATTTAAATCGTGGCTGAATTCGCGGTATCCGAATGTGCATTTATTATTAGATGAACCCGTTTCAATTGAAGGCGTGAATTTCTTTGGCGGGACGATGTGGACAAATTTCGCGGGCGGGAATCCCGTTGCCATGAATTCCGCGGAAAGTAGTATGAATGATTTTCGTATGATCCGAAACGACGACAGCAAACGCTTTACCGCCGCCGACAGCATTGCTTTGCACAATTCCTTTGTGGAAAAACTGACGGAATGGTTCGAGACCCCGCTTATCGGGGCCCGTGTCGTGATCACGCACCATGCACCCGTCATTAATCCGAACACCAAATACCGTGAAAGCGAATTAGCCCCGGCCTTCAATTCGCTTGATATGATTCCTGTGATCGAAAAATTTCAACCCGCGCTATGGGTTTATGGTCATACGCATGAATGCGATAGCCAGACGGTTGGAAAAACACAAATCATTTCAAATCAGCGCGGATATCCGAATTCATTCTCAGGCGGGTTTGAATGTCCTGATTTTGATGAATCGGGCAATGCGATAACGGTCTAATCCAGGTATACTTGCGTCAAAAAATCCGCGATGGTTGGCTCTTCCTTTGCTAACTCCGCCAAGAAGAATGATAAATCATTTTTGATGACCTCTGGTGCAGGAATGCGCGTTTCTGGTGACAGAAGGCGATACAAATTCAAAACATCTGTGCGATGCTTCTTGATATTTTTGCTATCGACCTGTTCGCCTTTGCTTTTCCTTTCGCGCAAGTCTATCCAGGCTTTCGCCTTAAGCGGGATCAACCCCGACGGGGCAAGAAGGGAAAGTCCGTCAAGCAATGTTTTATGCTGGTGCAGAAAGGCGTAATAGTTTGTGTCCAGCAAAATAGCGGAAAGGTCGTAGACGTGGTCGTCGGTAGCGATGGGCATCAGATGAATATCCGCAGGTGGCTCGATGCCATTGCCGGCGTGGGAAAATAATTCTAGCATGAAGGGGAAAGAATTGTTCGACGGTTTGGCGAACCTGTAGAATATCTTCTTGCCCGTGCTTGCCTGCCGGTGTTCATAACCACCTTCTTTGACAAATGCCCAAAATACCTTGACGAATTCGGAGGTCAACGCCTCCAATGAAAGAACAATATCTAAGTCTTTCGTTTGTCGTGCCTGTAAACCCGCTGCGTCTAGTGCAAGGAAGGTCGCCGTGCCGCCAATCAGAACATATTGTTCCGAAAACTCCGAAAACTTCTCTTTGAATATAGTCAGTCCTTTAATCATTCAAAGTGTTCCTCTATCGCCCTTGTCAATGCCATGATCACGCGCTCATCAGTCGAATTTTTCAGGCTCAGATAAAGCGAAAATACGTCAACCCGACCGCTCTTTGCAAACAAGGCAGGGTCGTATCGCCAGATTTGGACAGCACAGGTATCGGGTTCTTCCGTGTTCAGGTTCGGAATTGCCTTTTCCTGTAACTTTTTCGCCAGATCACGTCCGACAGCATAAGTAGGCGTTCGGGGTTCCGCCAGCATACTTATTTGCGCCAGGGCGTCTTCTCCCGCCTGTATTTTTATCCCATTCGGCATATCGCGTTCAAACAGGCGCAGTGTTACGCGTACCGGATCGGCTAAAAAAGGGAGGGCTTTGTCCCACAGTTCGCGCTTGTTCAGCGGCGTAAGAAGCCGGTCAAGACCTTTTTTGACGCTTGTTGCAAGCGCTGCATTTTCCAAATCATTCGAGGCCCTAGTCATGCTCATGCGCGTATACGCTAATTTTTCAGCAAGGTCTTTCGGTTGGAATGTTGGCAGAAAAAGATCATTCAGGATGCCAATCACCACAGCTTGCGTGGCAGGATCAAACACTTTAACTGTCTTTCTGACTTTTTCTCGTTGGCGCTTCCTGAAATCAAGCCCTACCGCGGGCCAGTAGAGTTGCACGCGTGGTACTACAAACGGAATCTTTAGTGCAATAAGTCGTTTGCGGACAAAACCTTCAAGCCGTGGGGCGATCAGGACAAACCCGCTATCATCCCCGCGAATAGGAAAATACGCCTGATGCTTGGTCAACACCGAGGGGCTAAAATTTTCATTGACCACAACCCCCAGGAACTTTTCTTTGCCCAAGTTCAGCGTGTAAAAGTCATACTGCTCCATGATAAACAAGGGCAGACTTTTGAGACGAATCGGGCGGGTGGCGACCTTAAGCCCCACAATCTCGTCTAAATAGTCGATGGCATCTTCCAGAAGGCTCAAGACCATGATAGTAACATTTTATACAATAGTAACAAACAAAATGTTACTATACAAAGTTTTGTTACTATAGACTCTTTTTGAAACAGCGGTACGATTTCCCCTTTCAGCCTCCATTGGAGGGGGACCATCCAATAAAAATTGGCCTCTAAGTGACATGCAAAAAACTGCACCATGAAATAATCACCGCAAAAACTGCGGCGATTAAGCCATTTTTCTCCGCATAACGAAAGAAGAAATTTATTTGAGGGCTATTCCGCGGTCACCCGACGCAGGCGGGAGCAAAGCGAGTGTGACTAAACCGCCTCGCTCAACTCAGGCGCTTCCTTGTACGTATCGGCCGGAATATACTTCCTGAACCAGCTCTTAATGGTCATATACAACACGCCAAAGAAGGCTTCCTTAAAAATGCCGGGCGACATTTTGGATTCGCCACGCGTGCGGTCAGTGAAGATGATCGGCACCTCTTGCAACTTAAAGCCATACTTCCAGGCAAGAAATTTCATTTCGATCTGAAAGGCGTAGCCGATAAACTTGATGTTTTCCAGGGAGATCGTTTCAAGCACCTTCCGGCGATAGCAAACAAATCCGGCGGTCGTGTCGCGGGTCGGCATACCGGTGATCGTACGCACATAGCTGCTTGCGAAGTAGGAGATCAACACCCTGCCTATGGGCCAGTTGACGACATTGACGCCTGTCGCGTATCGCGAGCCGATCGAAAGATCAGCGCCATCCCTGTGACAGGCCTCGTATAGCCTGACCAGATCCTTGGGGTCGTGCGAGAAGTCCGCATCCATTTCCAGGATGTAATCGTAATTCCGTTCGATGGCGTAGTGAAAGCCTGCAATATAAGCCGTGCCCAACCCGAGCTTGCCCGAACGTTTTATCAGATGAAGCCGCCTCTCCGCGGTGTTATAGACATGCTGTAAATCTTCGACGATGCTGGCCGTGCCATCCGGCGAATTGTCATCTACAATGAGCACGTGGAATTCGACCGGCAGTTCGAATACTGCGTCAATGATCGCCCGAATATTTTCGCGCTCCTTATAGGTCGGTATGATGACAATTGGTTTGTTCACGGGGCCGGCTTTCTTGTATTTAACAAATCTATCAAAACAATAATTTCATACAATCGTTTTCGGCTCGAACTGCATTTTTTTCGCCGTACTGTCCGAGCCTACACCGCTTCCACCTCACTGAACTGCTGGGCGACACGCTGTTGCACCTCAAAAGGGACCGGTGTATAGTCCGCAAAAGCCTGTGAGAAGCTGGCCCGCCCCTGTGAGAGCGAACGCAACGTCGTGGAATAGCGGTCGAGCTCGGCAAGGGGGGTTCGCGCACGGATGACCTGAAGGGGCCCGCGCGTGTCCATTCCCATGATCAGGGAACGGCGTGTCTGCAAATCACTCATTACGTCACCCATCACCGATTCCGGTATCAACACCTCCAGGTCGCAGATCGGCTCCAGCAGCTGCGGCTCGGCCTTCATAAACGCACTTTTGAAAGCCATCATCCCCGCAATCTTGAAGGAAATGTCATTGGAGTCCACGGGGTGCATCTTGCCGTCGAATACGCAAACCCGGATGTCTCTCACATGCGAGCCGGTGATCGGACCCTCCTCCATCTTCTCCATAATGCCTTTCAGGATCGACGGGATAAACCGTGCATCAATGACACCTCCGACGATGCAGTTGTAGAAGGCGAGTTTCCCGCCCCAGGGCAGGTCGATGAGTTCCTTTCCCCGCACATTGTATTCTTCCGGTTCGGGCATGTCGTCGCGATAGGGTTCGATCTTCAGGTGCACTTCGGCGAACTGGCCGGCGCCGCCCGACTGCTTTTTGTGGCGATGAACAGCTACCGCCGATGACCGGATCGTCTCCCGGTAAGGGACACGCGGCGTTTCAAAAGTGACGTTGACCTTGTATATGTTTTCGAGATACCATTTACAAACAGCCAGGTGCAGTTCGCCCTGGGCGGATATAATCAGCTGGCGGAGTTCCGACGAAAATTCCACCTGCAACGTGGGGTCTTCCTGATGGATTTTTTGAAGCACTTCGCCGATCTTCTCCTCATCATTTTTGCTTTGCGCGACGACGGCCGTCCGAATACGGGGAGTGGGGTATTCAATCGGTTCAATCGCTATGTCGACACTCTTATCCCGCAGCGTTTGATTCGTGTAGGTGTCTTTGAGCTTCAGCGTAGCACCGATGTCGCCGGCCACGAGTCGTTCCACCGGCGTGCGCGTCTTTCCGTCCATGATGAACAGCTGGTGTAGCCGTTCCGTTGCGCCCGTCTGACTGTTGACCAGTTCGGAGGCGGCGGTCACCTGGCCGGAGACCACTTTGAAAAAAGTCACCTTGCCGACGTTCGGCTCCAGGTGCGATTTGAAGACAAACAGTACTGTCGGTTGTTCCGGATCAAAGGAGACGGGCCTGCCATCTACCGTGATTTCGGGCATCGCTTCGCGAGGAGAAGGCGCCACGTTGTCGATGAAGCCCATCATTCTTCCGCTGCCCATGTTCTTTCTGGCCGACATGCAGAACACCGGGAAAAGACTGTGCTGGACCATCCCGATCTTCAGCCCTTCGCGCATCTCGTCCTCATCAAGCGTTCCCTTGTCAAAGTATTTTTCCATCAGGCGCTCATCGTGTTCGGCAGCCTTTTCCACGAGTTCATTGTGAAGCTGCCGGGCTTTTTCCAACTCCGATTCGGGGATAGCGAGCTTTTTTGGCTTCCCGCCGTCGACCGGAAATTTGTACATCACCATCTTCAGCAGGTCGATGATGGCGTTGAAGTCCTCACCTTCATTGAACGGGTACTGCATCTGTGTCACCGCGCTTCCGAACCGGTCCTTCAGTGACATCAGCGTCATATCAAAATCCGATTTGGGATGGTCGACCTGATTCACTGCGAAGATCATCGGCTTATTGTAGCGGTCGACATAATCCAGTATCAACTCCGTCCCGACTTCCAGTCCGTATTGCGCGTTGACGACCATCACACAGGTATCCGCCACGCGCGCAGAAGAGACGATCTCACCGATAAAGTCGTCGAATCCCGGTGTGTCGATGATGTTGATCTTGAAGTCCTTCCATTCAGTGTGCAGCGGCGTTGCGAAGACCGAGTTGCCGCGTTCGTGCTCGATGTCGTGATAATCCGACAACGTGTTTTTCCCTTCTACAGTGCCTCTCCGGTGGGTGATGCCGGCTTCGAATGCCATGTCTTCGGCCAGCAAAGTTTTGCCGGCCTTGGGCGCGCCTAACAAGACGATGTTTTTGATGTGCTTTTCGTCATATACTTTCATAACCGTTGGTTTTTCAGGTGACGACTGTGTTATCTCGTTCAACGTGATTTCACATTTTCGAAAAGTGCCCGTACAGGAAAAATCCGAAAACGCTTATCAGGAAAGTAAAATGTTAGCCAGGTGGATAGGATGATTGAAAGTAGGGAAAAAAAGTCCGGATTGAAAGACTATCCCAAAAAACAGAAAGGAAATTTCAGATTTTTTGCACGTAAAAAATCATTCCCGCAAAGATGCAAAGCGTGCACCACTCACGCCTCACGCCTCACGCCTCACGATTCACGATTCACGATTCACGCCTCACGATTCACGCCTCACGATTCACGCCTCACGCCTCCCCGTACCCCAACACCTTCAGCATACTTTCGCTGTTCTGCTCGGGTGCAAAGAGCTGTGTGGTCACTTCGCCGTCTTCATTGCGGTCGATGAGTACGTGCTTGGGCGCGGGGATGAGGCAGTGCTGAATGCCTCCGTATCCGCCGAGCGATTCCTGGTAGGCGCCGGTGTGGAAGAAGCCGATATACAGCGGCTCTTCATCATTGATCATGGGCAGGAACACTTCACCCGAATGGGCTTCTGAGTTGTAGTAGTCCATGCTGTCGCACGTCAGTCCGCCCATATTGACCTTGTGGTAGGGATCATCCCATTTGTTGACGGCGAGCAGGATGTACTTCTGGTTCATACCCCATGCATCGGGCAGGTGGGTGATGAACGACCCGTCGATCATGTACCACAGCTCCTTATCGTTTTGCAGCTTCTGGTCGATCACATTGTACAATACGGCGCCGCTTTCGCCCACGGTGTAGCTTCCGAATTCGGTAAAGATATTCGGTACGGGGACATTGTTCTTATCACAGATCCACTTGAGGTTTTCAACGATCTGCTCGATCATGTATTTGTAGTTGTACTGGAAAGTCAGTGACGTCTTGATGGGAAATCCGCCGCCGATGTCGATCGAATCGAGGGTAGGGCAGATTTTTTTCAGTTCACAGTATTTGAAGATAAAGCGGCTGAGTTCGCTCCAGTAGTAGGCTGTATCCTTGATGCCGGTGTTGATGAAGAAGTGCAGCATCTTGAGCGACACCTTGTCGCTGTTTTCGATCTTTTCCTTGTAGAAGGGTGTGATGTCGCTGTAGCGGATACCGAGGCGTGAGGTGTAAAATTCGAATTTGGGTTCTTCATCGGCCGCTACGCGGATGCCGACCTTGTACGGACCGTTCACCGTTTTCTCGTAGGCATCGATTTCGCCCATTTTGTCGAGGATGGGGATGCAGTTGCTAAAGCCCTCGTTCAGCAGTTCGCTGATGTACTGGGTGTACAGCGGCATCTTAAAGCCGTTGCAAAGGATGTACGTGTCCTTGGTGATCTTGCCCCGCGCGTAGAGGTTTCGCACGATGGGGATGTCAAACGCCGAGGAGGTTTCGATGTGCACATCCTGGTTTTTCATCGCCTCTTCCAGGACGAAGGAGAAGTGCGAAGATTTGGTGCAATAGCAGTACGTGTATTTGGCGTTATAGCGGAAGCGCTCCATGGCGCTGTTGAAGGTAGCCTGGACAAAGCGCACGTTCTCGCTGATTCTTGGCAGATAGGTAAGCTTTAGCGGCGTCCCGTATTGTTTGATGATGTCCATTAAAGGCACATCGTTGAACAAAAGCTCGTTGTCTCTAATCTTAAATTCTTTTTGGGGAAACTCGAAGGTCTGTTCGATCAGCTCGCGGTAGCTCTTCATTTAGCCGTAGAGGTTGAATTAGGTTCTTTTGACTGTACAGTGCGGAGGTGTAAATTATCGTTCCTTTGCCGTTTTTAGCTGTTTTTCCCTTTTCGGCTCTGGTGCGAATCCATCAGCGATGCCCCCGGGGGAGTGCAATATTGGTATAAATTTGCCATCTTTGCAATACGCAACAGGAACCTATGGCTTACCGGATTTTCATCTCGTTTTTCCCCCTGTCACACCCATTACCCGACCGCTAAAGTCGCTGGCTGGCTGCGTGCATTTTGCCATCTTTCCGAAACTTTCAATACTGCTCTACCGGGCACAAAATTGTAAACCCCATGCCTACCTGAAGATACACGAGGCGGGCCAGTCGGAAACAAGATAGGCCGATGAAGACGACAAATTTCTACTACAATGAGGGACATAAAGATTATCGAAGTAAAATCAGAAATCGGGGCAGGTACCCGCGGCGCAAGCCTCGGCGTAGAGGCGCTCAAGATTGCCAGCCTGGACCTGAATTCAGATTTCTTCAAACAATACGAATCGATCGAAGTGGAGAACGTCAACGAGTTGCTCTTTGACGGTGCCAAGCATTCGTATGCCAAATTTATCGACGGCGTCATGATCATGGAAGAACGGGTCTGTCTGGAGGTGTACGAGACCATCTGGGATGATTATATCCCCGTTGTCATCGCCGGCGACCACAGCACGGCGTATGGAACAATTGCCGGTATCAAAAAGGCGCATCCGAAAATAAGGCTGGGCGTGATCTGGATCGACGCCCACGCCGACATCCATACGCCGTTTACGACACCCTCAGGTAACATGCATGGAATGGCCCTGTCCATGGCCTGCGATATCGACAACCTGGAATGCAAAGTCAACGATCCGCGCGGCGAAACCCTTGAGTACTGGGAACAGATCAAGGATGTCGGCATTCCCGGCGCCAAGATCTACCCCGAGGACATCGTCTATATCGCTGTACGCGATGTCGAAAAACCCGAGAACTACCTGCTCAACAAGTACAATATCAACTTTATTGAAACCGAGGAGGTAAAGAAATCCGGTGCCGCCGTCATCGCCCAAAAGGCGCTTCAGATGATCGAACACTGCGACCTCATCTATGTTTCTTTTGATGTCGACAGCCTGGATTCACGCATTTCCAGCGGCACAGGCACGCCGGTGCCCAATGGCCTCACCGTTGATGAAGCGAAGATCCTCAACGCCGAGCTGGCTAAAAGTCCCAAGGTCGTGGCGTGGGAAATCGCGGAAGTCAACCCAACACTCGACACCGAAAACAGGATGGCCGAAGGTGCCTTTGAAATCCTGGAGGCCACCGTTCAATCGCTTGTCGACCGGCCGGTGCTGGCGGAATGATGCCACGAGCACGCCGAGTGCAATAGGCAGTTGTAATTGGCAATTGGCAATTGGTAGTTGGCAATTGGCAGTTGGCAGTTGGTGGTTGGTAGTTGGCAGTTGGCGGTTGGTAGTTGGTGAAGTGTACACCAAATGTGTCTGGTTGCTATTTCCAATAGCCAAAAGCCAATTTCTAATCCCCAATCCCCAGTGACTAATGACTAATTTCTGTAATTTCGCGCAGGATTTGGAAACGATATACCATGAGTGACAACAGACCGATTTCATCTTTTCTCGAAAAACATTTTCTGCACTTTAACGCAGCGACGCTGGTGGATGCCGCAAAGGCTTACAAGGAGCATCTCGCCGCCGGCAAGAAGATGATGATCACCCTTGCCGGTGCGATGAGCACCGGGGAATTGGGTATCAGCCTCGCCGAAATGATCCGCCAGGATAAGGTTCAGATTATTTCCTGCACGGGGGCCAACCTGGAGGAGGACATTATGAACCTTGTAGCGCACGACTACTACAAGCGCATCCCGCATTACCGCGACCTCACCCCACAGGAAGAATGGGATCTCCTCTCAAAGGGCATGAACCGCGTGACGGATACGTGCATTCCCGAAGAGGAGGCGTTCAGAAGGTTGCAAAAGCATATTTACGAATTGTGGAAGGATGCCGATAATAAAGGAGAACGGTATTTGCCGCATGAATACATGTACAAGATGTTGAACAGTGGTGTGTTGAAACAGTACTACCAGATCGATCCAAAGAACAGCTGGATGATCGCTGCGGCTGAAAAAAATCTCCCTATCGTCGTGCCCGGATGGGAAGACTCGACCATGGGCAACATCTTTGCGTCCTATTGTGTGACAGGTGAACTGAAGCCGACTACCGTTCGCGGTGGCATCGAATACATGACCTTTCTTTCCGACTGGTATACGCGAGAAGCCGGTGACGACGGCATAGGCTTCTTTCAGATTGGAGGTGGCATTGCCGGCGATTTCCCGATTTGTGTTGTGCCGATGCTGCACCAGGATCTGGGACGGGAAGGCATTCCCTACTGGAGCTATTTCTGCCAGATCAGCGATTCGACGACGAGCTATGGGTCGTACTCTGGAGCCGTACCGAATGAAAAGATAACGTGGGGAAAACTCAGCATTGACACGCCGAAATTCATCATCGAGTCTGACGCCACCATCGTGGCGCCGCTGGTGTTTGCATACGTAATGGAGTGGTGATGCATCTTGAGTCCGCCCTCCGTTCCGAAATAGAAAAGGCAGTCCGCGATGTGTTTCAACTGGAAACCGATCAACTGCAACTTCAGCCTACAAACCCTCAGTTCGCCGGCTCGCACACGCTGGTCTGCTTTCCGCTGGTCAGGCAAACGAAAAAAAAGCCCGAAGATACCGGTCGCGCCATAGGCGAGTACCTGGTGGCACATTCCACGTTAGTCAGGGAATTCAACGTTGTCAAAGGCTTTCTCAACCTGACGCTGCACGATGCAGTGTGGGTTCAGGCGCTGCACGACATCTACGAGCGTGACGACTACGGCCAGCTTCCGCCGAGTGGCGAGGAGATTATGGTCGAGTATTCCTCGCCGAACACCAACAAACCGTTGCACCTCGGCCACCTGCGCAACAATTTCCTGGGGTGGAGCGTCGCCGAAATCTACAAAGCGAGTGGCTACAAAGTTCACAAGGTACAGATCATCAATGATCGCGGCATCCATATCTGCAAGTCGATGGCCGCATGGAAGCTGTACGGCGAAGGAGAGACGCCGGAGCGTACGGGCATCAAGGGCGATCATCTTGTAGGGAAGTACTATGTCATGTTTGACAAGGCCTACAAGGCACAAGTCAGCGCGCTGATGCAGAAAGGTGCCAGCGAAGAGGAGGCGTCAAAGGCGGCGCCCATCATGAAGCTTGCGGTCGAAATGTTGCAACAGTGGGAGCAACGCGACCCTGAAGTGCTTGCGCTTTGGAAAATGATGAACGGGTGGGTGTATGAAGGCTTTGATGCCACTTACAAGAAAATGGGTGTCGACTTCGATAAACTTTACTATGAGTCGGAAACCTATCTGCTCGGCAAGGAAGAAGTGATGAAGGGTGTTGAGCGCGGTGTGTTCTTCAGGAAGGAAGACGGTTCTGTGTGGGTAGACCTCACCGCCGACGGGCTTGATGAGAAACTCCTGCTCCGCGCCGACGGAACGTCGGTCTACATGACGCAGGATATCGGGACGGCCATCCTGCGCTTCCGCGACTTTCCGGGCATCAGCGGCCAGATCTATACGGTGGGCAATGAGCAGGAATATCACTTCAAAGTGCTGTTCCTCATCCTCGACAAGCTGGGCTACGCGTGGGCGAAGCGCTGTTACCACCTTTCCTATGGTATGGTCGACCTGCCGAGTGGCAAAATGAAATCGCGTGAGGGGACCGTCGTCGATGCTGACGATCTCATCGAAGAAATGGTGGCGGAGGCGGCAATGCAAACGAAGGAACTTGGCAAGATCGATGATCCTTCGAGTGAGGCAGCGCATCGTTTGTATGAGGAAATAGGCCTGGGGGCGCTAAAGTTCTTTCTGTTGAAAGTTGATCCGAAAAAGCGCATGCTTTTCGATCCGGCCGAGTCGATACAACTGCAAGGCTTTACCGGTCCATTCATTCAATACACGCATGCACGCATCAGGGCCATCCTGCGCAAAGCGGAAAGCACCGGCCTCCATGTTGACCCGGCCACCGTGTCCAGTGTGGACACACTGGAACCTGCCGAGCGTGAAGTTATCCAGGTGCTCATGGCTTTTGAAAACAGGATCATGGAAGCCGCGCGCGACCATTCACCGGCAGTGATCGCTAATTATGTTTATGACCTGGCACGGGAATACAACCAGTTTTACCAGAGTATTCCGATCTTCAGCGAGGCTGATGCGGCCCGACTGCAGCTTCGGATTGTACTGTCTGCTACAGTCGCAAGGGTTATCAAGCGTGGAATGAAGCTATTGGGGATCGACGTTCCTGAAAAAATGTAGAAGCGTCTCTTGATGGTTCGGTTTAATAAAGTGAAATTGAGGAAAAACATGGCGGCGCACAGGCCTAACACAACGCTCCGCATGAAAATAAATCAGGTATGAAAACGCTTATCGTGCTTTTGCTTATGTTCACAACAATGCCCCAATCTATTTACGACTTTAAGATGCATGCGCTCGACGGTAAGGAGATAGACTTTCAGGCCTATAAAGGCAGGACTTTGTTGTTGGTGAATGTCGCTTCGAAGTGCGGCTTCACTCCTCAGTATGCCGATCTCGAAAAACTACACGAGGAGTATGGCGACAAAGTGGTGGTGCTGGGTTTTCCTGCTAATAACTTTGGTGGACAGGAGCCAGGAACCGCACAGGAGATTGCCGCGTTCTGTGAGAAAAATTACGGCGTAAAGTTTCAGATGTTTGAAAAAATTTCGGTGAAGGGCGAAGACCGACATCCGCTGTATACATGGCTCGCCGAGAAATCTGGCGAGGAACCTACCTGGAATTTCTGCAAGTACTTAGTAAAACCGGACGGAACAGTGAAGTTTTATGCTTCGAAGGTGAATCCGCTCGACAGCAAAATACTCAGTGAACTATAAATATGCCGTCGGAGGGCTTGTGATCATGGGGCTGGTGGCCATGTTTCTGGGGAAACTATTTCCAGCCGCGAAGCGCGCCGTTCCGGCTGAGCTTTACGATCTTACCATCAATGACATTGACGGCAAACCGGTTGACTTCCAACGTTATCGAGGCAAAAACCTTTTGATTGTGAACACAGCTTCCAGGTGCGGTTACACACCTCAGTACGCTGACTTGCAGAAGTTACATGAACTTTATGGTGACAAGATTGAGGTGCTCGGTTTTCCGGCGAACAATTTTCTCTGGCAGGAACCGGGCACGAATGCGCAGATCGCCGAGTTTTGCGACGAAAATTACGGCGTAACCTTTCAGATGTTTGAAAAGATTTCCGTGCGTGGCAGCGGTCAGCATCCGCTCTACCAATGGCTGGAAGCACGATCGGGAAAAACGCCTACATGGAATTTTTGCAAGTATGTCGTGAACAGTCAGGGCGAAGTCGTCGGATTTTATGGTCCGAAGGTCAACCCGCTTGATGAATCCATTCTTAATCACATTACGCCGTGAATATCCATCAGCACTGGCTTCAGGCCATTCGGTTGCGGACACTTCCTCTGGCCCTTTCTTCGATTGCCATGGGTGGATTCCTTGCATGGGAAGCACGTGCTTTTCGATGGGACATATTTTTGCTTTGTATTGTGACAACGGTCTTCCTGCAAATTCTGTCCAACCTGGCCAACGATTATGGAGATTCCGTTCACGGTGCTGATCACGTTCAGCGAAAGGGCCCGTTGCGGGCGGTCCAGTCTGGCGCTATCTCGCCTGCCCGGATGCGTCGTGCGATCGTACTCTTTGTAATCCTGAGTCTGGCGAGCGGTGTCGCGTTGCTGTTCGTTGCCTTTGGTCTGCAATGGCGTGCAATTCTCTTTTTTCTTCTGCTCGGCCTGCTCAGTATCGGCGCTGCGCTTACTTATACCGTTGGACGCAGGCCTTATGGCTATCTCGGACTTGGCGATCTTTCTGTACTTGTCTTTTTCGGCTTCGTAGGCGTATTGGGATCCTTCTATCTTTTTACCCACGCGGTTACACCCTACGAAGTGTTGCCCGCGATGAGCATGGGACTGCTATCGGTAGCAGTGCTAAACGTGAATAACATCCGTGATATCGAATCCGATAAGCTGGCGGGCAAGTACTCAATTCCTGTTCGACTTGGTCGTTCAAAGGCTGTTGTGTATCATTGGATCTTATTGACCGCCGCTGTCATACTGGTGGTGTTGTACACGATACTTAAATTGCAGTCGCCATGGCAATTGCTGTTTCTCCTCGCGTTGCCGCTTTTCCTGCGCAACGGTATCGCGGTATCGCGGCGTCCGCCGGATCAACTTGATCCGTGGCTCAAACAAATGGCCATTTCCACCCTGTTGTTTGTGCTGTTGTTCGGTGCCGGACTGATCATTCGCTGAGGGCGAAAGGGTATTGGCCAAGAATCGGTATGGGGATGCGGCATGCAATTTTATGACATGTTCAAACCTTTTATCCCCGTAAGGGGTCTAACCGGTACCAACAATTATTGGGTACTTTTTTCGTTTTAGAAACATGAGAAAGATTTGCAGTTATGTAGCCGTCATAATCGGATTCACGGCCTGGTCCTGTCACAACGAACCGGATTCGGAAAAACTGATCGACCAGATGGTAGTTTCCACCAACTATGATCCCGAGGCTGACTTCAAGGCTTACACCACCTATGCAATTCCCACCGATACCATCGGTTTCTATTCAAATAACTCCAACGACACGCTGCTGATCTCGCCTGCCAGTACATTTCCAAGGCATGTGCTTACCGCCATCCGCAAAGAGCTTGATGACCGCGGCTATCAGCGGGTGACCAAGCAAGAAGATCCCGACCTCGGCGTAAACGTGATGGTCATCAATGATTTCAACGTCTTCCAGGACATCGTCTACCCGAACTACTATGGCTACCCGGGTCACTTCTATCCCGGATATTATGGCTACGGATCCTACTATTACTATCCTTACGTCAACACATATGCGTACAATACCGGCGTGCTGATCATTGAACTCGTCGACCTGAAGAACCGGAACGCGAAGAATGAAGTGAAGGTGGTCTGGGATGCCTATCTTGGCGACTTGTACAGCACCATCGACCGCAATGCACAATCGGCGGATGCCATTGTGCAGGCCTTTAAACAATCACCTTACATCGGAAAGTAAATTATGCGTTATATTATTCTAGCGATCGGACTCTTTGCATCTTCACATTTGTGGGCGCAGGAGAAATACATCTATATCACGTTGAACGGCAGTCAACCGTTGTCGAATACAAGCTGGATTGAAGATTTCTCTTTTGCTGGAGGCAAGGCCGGATACCGCGGCTTTATCCGACCCAATTTTTCTGCCGGCCTCGATATTGGTTGGATTAATTTCGATCAGTACGAACCCACCTCAACAAAGGAAAGTCCTACGGGCGCCGTTACAACCGATTACTTTCACTACATCTACTCGTTCTCAGGTGTGGTGAGTGCACAGTATTATTTCAAAGAAGAAGAGGAAGACCGGTTTTTTCCATATGCGGGTCTCGGCCTGGGCGCCAACACCAATGAATACGTGCTCTACTACAACATTTATCAGGATTCAGAGCGGGCCTGGGGTTTTCTCGCACGACCAGAGGCGGGCTTGCTCTTCCGCTTCAGCGAGCGCAGTAATTTAGGTATCATGGCGGCCTTGCACTATGACTTCTCTACCAACAAAAGCGAACGGTACAACTACAAAAACTTTACAGCCATTGGGTTTCAGATCGGTTTGATGTCGATGTCGTTCTAGCGCGATTGTTTCGTAATTCCATGCTTGTGCTATCTTTGCAGCATGTCTGAACAGATTCTGATCCTGGACTTTGGATCTCAATACACCCAACTTATCGCGCGCCGCGTACGGGAACTTAACGTCTACTGCGAAATCCATCCGTTTAACAAGATCCCGCCGCTCACCGAGAATATTAAGGGTGTAATCCTCTCGGGCAGCCCTTGCTCGGTTCGGGATGCTGGATCACCACAGCTCGATTTTTCGATTTTCGGCGATCGGCCGGTACTTGGCGTGTGCTATGGCGCGCAATTGATGGTTCACCAGATGGGAGGACAGGTGCTGCCGTCCGAGATACGCGAATACGGCAGGGCAAAACTGGCTACCGTTGACCGGCACAACAACCTGCTTAAGGAGATTCCGCTTGATACACAAGTGTGGATGTCGCACAGCGATACCATTGCCTCCGTACCGTCATCGTTTGAAGTGATCGCCAGTACGGCGACCGTACCGGTGGCCGCTTTTCGTGTTAAAGGACAGGAGCGATACGGCATTCAATTCCATCCGGAAGTCACCCATACCACCGAAGGAAAAACGCTGCTGCGCAACTTTGTCGTGCACATATGCCGCTGCTCCCAGGACTGGACACCGGATCAGTTCGTTGAAGCGACCATTGCACAGCTGAAGCAGCAATTGGGCAACGACAAGGTTGTCATGGCCTTGTCTGGCGGTGTTGACTCGACCGTCGCAGCCACGCTCATTCACCACGCGATCGGACCTAATCTTCACTGTATTTTTGTTGACAATGGCCTGCTCCGAAAGGACGAGTTCCGGCAGGTGCTTGATTCCTATCAGCATATGGGCCTTAATGTGAAGGGCGTGGACGCGAAGGATCGATTTTACAAGGCCCTTAAAGGCTTGTATGAACCGGAATCAAAACGGAAAGCGATTGGCAAGACCTTTATTGAAGTCTTCGACGTCGAGGCCCACAAGATTACCGATGTCCGCTGGCTGGGGCAGGGAACGATCTATCCGGATGTGATCGAGTCGGTGTCTGTCAAAGGGCCTTCCGCTACGATCAAATCGCACCATAACGTAGGCGGCCTCCCAGAGAAAATGAAGCTCAAAGTGGTCGAACCGCTGAACACTTTGTTTAAGGATGAAGTGCGCGTCGTGGGTAAGACGCTGAATATCGACCCAGCTATACTGGGCAGGCACCCTTTTCCGGGGCCGGGTCTTGGCATTCGCATCCTCGGCGACATCACCGCGGAAAAGGTGAGTGTGTTGCAGGAAGTAGACCATATCTTCATCAGCGGTCTGAAAAAAGAAGGCCTGTACGATAAAGTCTGGCAGGCCGGCGCAATATTGACCCCGTTGCAGTCCGTTGGAGTAATGGGAGATGAGCGCACGTACGAGCGGGTCGTCAGTCTCAGGGCGGTGACGAGCACGGACGGGATGACGGCGGACTGGGCACATTTGCCATATGATTTCCTCGCGGAGGTCTCAAGTGACATTATCAACAAAGTGAAAGGAGTAAACCGGGTGGTCTACGACATCAGTTCGAAGCCGCCGGCTACCATTGAATGGGAATAGATTTTTGGCGTTTTCGGAACCTGAAATGATATGATGAACAGGATGATCGTTTTTGCCTTGCTGGCACTTGCCACGCTGCCAGTGTCGGGACAGACTGACTACAGCAGGCAATACCAGAATGCAAAAGACCTTTTCAGACAGGGGCAGTACAACCTTGCGATGGAAAGCTTCAAACCGCTCATTGCCTACGATCAAAAGAACCAGTACGCGCCGTACGCTTCCTTTTACTATGCACTCGCGGCGCATAAGCAGGGATATGATGCGGTGGCCAAAGACATGCTCCTGCAAATAAAGACGATCCATTCCAAGTGGGATAAGATGCCGGAAGTGAATTTGTGGCTGGGCACGCTGTACCTGGAGGGCAAAGATTACTTCCAGGGTCTTAAAATCCTCGACAACATCGAAGATAAGCGTCTCGCCGAAACGGTCAGGGGAATCAAGCGTCAACACCTGGCGGAAATTACGGACGTGGAAACGCTCACGATGATGCTGGAAGAATTTCCGAAAGACGAAGTGGTGGCACGCCGGTTAGCTAGTGTACTGGCGCAAAATCTGTCGGATGATGAAAATAAAAAAGCGCTCGAAGACATCATCGCCCGTTTCAAGTTTGAGCACGCCGACTTCATCCCCGAGGCCCCCAAAACGTTTCACAAAGACCGCTACAGCGTGGCGATATTGCTGCCCTTTATGCTGGATGAACTCGATGCCAGTCCGGGAAAGAAGCGCAACCAGATCGTACTCGACTTTTACGAAGGCATCCAACTCGCTGTCGACTCTCTTAACAGAACGAGTGCGCCCCCAATCAGCCTGCACGCCTACGATACGGACAGCGGCCTCGATTACCTGAAGCGCATCCTCACTACGGATGAACTGAAGAACGCTGATCTGGTGGTCGGACCGTTGTATCCGAATGAAAACAGCATTGTCCAGGAATTTTCAATGCAGCAACAAGTCAATACCGTCAATCCGTTTTCAAATAACACTGACCTTGTTGAAGGGAATCCTTATGCATTTCTATTTCAGCCTCCTTCAGAAGCCATCGGCACGAGAGCCGCGGAATACATTGCCGCGCACGGGCGCAACAACCTGGCAATGGTGTTTTACGGCGGCAGCGAGAAGGATTCGGTGCTGGCGGCAAGTTTTGTCCAGAAAGCAAGTTCACTGGGCGTAAACGTGGTCGCCAGCAAGCGCATCGGCAAAGAGGAGGGAGCAAAAATTATCGAGATACTCGCAACACCGACGGAGTTCGACGAATTTAATTTTCCGTCACAATTCACGCTTAAGAAAGACAGCATTGGCAGTATCTATGTCGCCACCGATGATCCGTTGATTTACACCAAAGTGATCAGTGGCATCGAGACGCGCGGCGACTCCATTCTCGTCGTAGGTTCCGAGAACTGGATCGACGATACGGCGGTACCGTTTGAAAAGTATCAGACCCTCGGCATTGTCTTTACGGCACCCAACTTTGTGGCCATCGACAATCCGCGAAGGAAAGCATTCATCGAAGACTTTCTGCGCGCGTATGGGAAGGTGCCTTCGAAGTTGTCGGTGTTGGGCTATGAGATGATGTTATTTTTCGGTCACCAGTTGCAGCAGAACGGGGTTTACTTTCAAGACGCGCTCAACAACAGCGCATTCATTCCCGGCTATCTTTTCCAGGGTTACTCGTATCAATACAGTCGCGGAAATCAGCTTGTACCACTGGTGACGTTCAGGAATGGCGTCGTTACGCTGATCGATCCGGACAAATAATCCGCTTCCGGACGGAAACGCCCTTCAAAGGCAAAGCATTTTGATGTATGAAAGACAAGAGCAAAAGCAAAGCGCTGTTTGACAAAGCCACACGTTTTATTCCGGGTGGCGTAAATTCTCCGGTCCGCGCTTTCCGCGCTGTCGGAGGAAATCCATTGTTCATTAGCCGGGCGCGCGGGCCATTCCTGTACGATGAAGACGGGAATGAATACGTAGATCTGATCAACTCCTGGGGGCCGATGATCCTTGGCCACGCGCATCCCGCTGTAGAGGAGGCGGTAAAGCAGGCCCTTGCCGGGTCACCATCCTTTGGCGCCCCGACCGCCCGTGAAGTCGAAATGGCCGAGCTGATTTGCGCGATGGTTCCATCGATCGAAAAAGTCCGCATGGTCAATTCAGGTACCGAGGCAACCATGTCGGCGATCCGTGTCGCAAGGGGTTTCACCGGCCGTGACAAGATCATCAAGATGGAAGGGTGTTACCATGGCCATGGCGATTCGTTTTTGATTGCTGCAGGGAGTGGCGCCATGACATTCGGGACGCCCGACAGTCCGGGCGTGACGCGAGGCACCGCGCACGATACGTTGATAGCACCGTATAACGATTTGGAAGCCGTCACAGACCTGATCGATCGCAACGAGGGCCAGATAGCGGCAATCATTCTCGAGCCCGTAGCAGGCAATATGGGATGCGTTGCGCCTGCGCCCGGCTACCTGCAGGGACTGCGCGAACTGTGCACCCGCTCCGGTATCGTGCTCATCTTTGATGAGGTCATGACCGGGTTCAGGCTGGCCAGGGGAGGAGCACAGGAACTGTACGGCGTGAAGCCCGACATGACTACCCTTGGCAAAATCATTGGAGGTGGACTTCCGGTAGGCGCATATGGAGGTCGGAAGGATATTATGGACTGCGTATCTCCCTCCGGGCCCGTCTATCAGGCGGGCACGTTGTCGGGGAATCCCATTGCCATGGCCGCTGGCCTTGCCCTGCTGAGCATACTCAACGGCAATCCTTCCGTGTACGAAGACCTTGACCGCATCACTACCACGCTTGTCAATGGACTCGCGGAGCAGTTGAAGGCGCGCAGGGTTCCCTTCACCATCAACCACGTAGGGTCGATGTTTACACTGTTTTTTACAAGTGAACCGGTCACAAATCTTGAGACTGCTAAGGCGGCTGATACGGCCTTGTTTGGAAAGTATTTCAATGCGATGCTGACCGAAGGCATTTACCTCGCCCCGTCCCAGTTTGAGGCGCTGTTTGTATCGCACGCTATTGACGACGCCATCGCTCATCAAATATTGACGGCCAGCGCACGCGCATTGGACGAAATTGGCGCTGGCTGACCCGATCACGGTGCAGAAAGGACAAAAAAAAGAGGCTTTCGCCTCTTTTCTGATTTGTAACCTTTGTCAACCCTTCCCGCGTGTGGGATTATTCATCTGTCTCACCGCGTCAAGGAAATCGTTCGCCCGTTCGTTGCTCGGATCGAGTTCGAGAATCTTCTTGAAATAATTCGTCGCAGCTACGAGGTCGTTTTGCTTGTGAAGTGCAAATTGTCCGAGATAGTCATAGGCGTTGATCAGCTCACGCTTGTTCTTCTCAGGTTCCTCCAGTGCGATTTCGACAAACTTCTCATACATCGGCACAGCTACGCCGGTTGCTCCGGTCGAATCGTACTGTGCCCGCGACTTGGCGGCATACAGATAACCGAGGACGCTGTTTGGTTGTAATCTGGAAAGCATAGTGAAAGCGCTGTCAGCCTCTACGTAGTCGCCATCCAGGTAATTAGAGTGGCCGAGATAGAAGTAGTCGTAGCCCGATGGTCTCAAATCCGCTTTTTCGCGTGCGGCGATGAGTCTTTCATAGGCTGCGCTGGCGCTGTCATATTTTTTTCGTTCGTAGTAGGTTTTCGCCTGCAGTTCGCGGATTTCCATGTCCTGAAGTGCGGTGTCCAGTGCAATACCATCGGCAAAAACCTCGTTTGCCAGAGAATCCCTTTTCAGTTTCAGCAACAGCTTACCATAGGAGGCGTAGTCCGATACGCTGATGTCTTTTGGTTCTGCTTTCTCAAAGAACTGCGCAAGAATTTCCTGTGCCTCTTCATCCTTGCCCTGCTCGATGAGCGAGAAGGCGTAAAACTTGAGTGCGGTAGGGGTGGCGTTCTTGTTGTTCAGCACTTCCTTGAAGATGGCGTTGGCCTTTTCGTAGTCCTTAGCCATGAACAGGAAGAAGGCGTACTGGTACTTGGCGTCTCCCGGGGTTTCAGAGATGGCGAGGTATTTTTCATATGCATCCACCGCCTTGTCCGGCTGTTTTTGCAGGTAGTACATCTGGCCGAGCTCCTTCCATGCAGGTGCATACTGGGGATCCACGGTCACTGCCTTCGTGAGACGATCCATGACGATGTCTGTATTGCGCGAGCGTTGAAACACCTTGGCAATTTTGAAGAGTGGTTTCGCCCAGTTAGGGTCTGCACTCACGGCGCGTTCATAGCTGCTGACAGACTTGCCCCCGTCGTTTTGGGCCAGGTAAGCATCCCCTAGCAGGAGGTGGGTCACCGGATCTCCGTTGTCGAGGCTCTTTGCTTCTTCAAGTGCCGCAATTGCGTCGAGCAAAAATTTGCTGTCGGCAAGGTAAGCGCGGCCGATGGCTTTCATTTGATCAGCACTCTTGCGCCGGTGCATATCGGCAGCCTCAACGAGAAGGGCTTTCCCTTCGGCCGTCTTTTTCTGCAGAAGTTTCACATGTCCTTTTCCGGCAACGACCAGTGCATTTTTCTTGTCGTCAGCGATCCCTTTTTCAAAGGTCGCAAGGGCCTTGTCAAGGTCACCGGTGAGGATGTAGCCTAATCCCAGATAGTAGGTATAGTCGGGGTTGCCACCGATGGCTTGTTGCAAGGCGGGCATGACCTTGGAGGGTTGTTCGATATCAAGGTAATGGTATGCTTTTCTTATCTCCGGGGTCTGTGCCTTAGCGATGTTTATTGAGGCCAGGAAAAGCAGTGCCATCAGAACAGGGAGAACCCTTCCTGGAAAGATTCCTGTGCTTGACTGCTGATCAAGGCTACCTGCATTGTTCATAATTTGCTTCAGTTTTGAGTTGACAATATTGTTACACGTTAAATTCACGTGCCGAATTTACAAATAAAGTAGGCTTCCGGTCAGATTAATTATTCTATTTCAAACGGTCGCCGGTCAATTTCCACGACCCTGAGCGGCATCGTCACGGGCACGAGGCCGGCTTTGAGGACAATGCGTTGCCCCCTTTCACTGGCGACAAATGACATAAAACCGGTTCCCAGCCCGGTGCGGGCCTCCCTGCTAAGGATCGTCACCTTTCGGGCCAGCGGATAGTACTTCAATGCAAGGTAAGCCTGGTAGGGCTTGAAGTGTGTGCTGTCACCCGCTACACTCATTACGGTCACCCGCTTGAGAAACTCATTCTGGGTGGAGTCTTCCTTGTCGCTGATCCATTCAAGCCCGATCAAGCCGATCGCATTTTCGTTTTGCGACACATAGTCAATGACGGCTTCATTGTTTTTTGCCGCAAACGTATTGGCTGGCAGCTCGTCGACCATGGCGACTGAATCCTTCAAATGACGGATCAGTCCCGAGTTCGGGTTATCAAAAACAATCTCTATGCCAGCGTTGTTTTTGCTGCCCAAATCGCTCCATTTGGCGATTTTCCCCTGAAGCAGGCCGCGGATCTGGTCCATATTAATGAGCGTGTCGGGGTTATTGCGATTGACGATGAGGGCGATTGCACTAATGGCAACATCCAGTTCAGTGGGCGTTATTTTGATGGTCTTAAAGTACTCCTTTTCCTCTTCCGTAAATCGGCGGGTTACAACGGCAAGTCGTACGCTGTCGTTCATCAGCGCGTCCACAGCCTCTGCTTCGGGGAGATAGCGCGGGTTAAGATGTGCCCTGCGGTACAGGGCCTCGAAGGTGCTTACTTCGGCTTCCAGGAGCGGACGCAAGGATTCTGCCACGGCGATGCTGATCGACCCACTGGTGGCCGTATCCAATACCTTTCCGTCCTTATCACGATCGCGACAAGCCGTCAGTATTAACAGTACCGGGAGTACCAGTGCGCAGACTTTGTTTAGCTTTTTCATCTAGTGAAATATTTTCGATAATACTTATAGCCACGGAATACGCCATATAGGTTAAGGATGATGCCAAACGGCAGGGCATACGTATCCGGAATGTTCTCAGGTGTAAAAAAAATAAAGGTTGTACCGAGTATAATATACAGTACAACCATTACTATTCCGAAGACCTTTCCGACGGCGTCGGCCGCCGCCATTCTCCGTTCTTCCCGACGCTCCTCCAAGTCTTAGTTGAGTTTGAACTTAATCGGCAAGACAAAGCGAACGAATACAGGTTTTCCGTTTTGCTTGCCGGGTTTCCAGGGCGGCATCATCGACACCACGCGCATGGCTTCCGCGTCGCAGTCGGCACTGATACCCCGGATTGTTTTCACTTCACTGATAGAACCATCTTTGCTCACCACGAAGCTCACGTACACAGTACCATCCACGCCCATCCGGCGTGCACTGGCGGGGTAGCGCATGTTCTTCTTGATAAAGTTCATCATCGCCTCGTAACCGCCTTCGAATTCCGGCTGCTGTTCAACGACGGTGAAAATCTTGTTCTCTTCTTCCTCGACGACCACCTCCTGAACCGGCTCCTCAAAGACGATTTCCGTAGGTCCTTCAATTTCTACAGCCGCTACTTCGTGCTGTTTGATCTCTTCAATGGTCGGTATTTCCTCGACCACCTCTTCTTTTACAACTTTTGGCGGCACAAACTTGATCACCTTTTGAAGCTTGGGTAATTGAACCTGGGGCGGCGGTGGTTTCGGTTTGTCAATCGGCGGCGGTGCCGACAATTCGGTATACACGAGTTTCCTCGGCGGCGCTTTTTCCACTACTTCCTTCCCTTTAAACAGGGCAATGATGTCAGGAGAGTAGAAGACCAAAGTCATGAACATGAATGTGATCACTACCCCAAGGATGACATTTTTCGTGTAACGCGTTCTCAGCAGATATGCGCCGTAATCTTTATTGCGGTTTTCGAATACGATATCTTCCCACCGCTGAGCCATTATGTTGCTTGATGCTTTCATAACTTATTTTTTTGTCTCCTTTCTAAATAGATGCACGCTTCGGCGTTTTCCATAAATTTAATTTGGAAATTATTGAGCCGGAGGTTCACCTACCACGGTTTCCGTAGGCAAATTGCCGGTGATAATGGCCTTATCGTCGCTCGAATATTCCACGATCGCATATCGCTTCGTGTCGGTGATATCCATTTCATCGAGGATATTCACCATATTTTCGAATCGCGACTCATCTTTCGGTTTAATGAGTACCATCATTTTCGGGTTGGCGCGCGTATGCGATAAGATCACCTGACGCACTCCATCTTTCGAATAAGTTGTCTCGTTTACGGGCGGTTCGAGTCCTACCCACCAAAAAATTTTATCGTCTTCTGCCAGGACCAGATTCAGAATATCCCGCTCGTTGATCTTCGTTTGCTGGGTTTCATCGTCTACCTTATCCGGCATATTCACCTCCATCGTCTTCGGCTTATTAAACGTCGTGGTAAGGAGAAAGAAGGTGAGAAGTAGAAAGGCCAGGTCGACCATTGGAGTCATATCCGTCTTCGTCGACTGTTTCTTGGCCCGTACTTTTCCTCCCTTCGCCCGGCCTCCGCCACCGCCTTGAGATACTTCTGCCATAACTGTATTTCTTAAATGTTAATTTTCTTGTCTCAATGATGTAATGAGATTAAACCTGAGCACTTTTTTGTCAATCAAGGTATTGATCACACGCTCAACTACCTTGTAGTTTGTGTCTCGGTCTCCTTTCACAGCAATCCGCACTTTTGGATTGCTCATCCTGCCAAACATGACCCAGTCTGCCAATTCGTTGTTGACTGAATCAGTGGGTATGCCCGGTTGTGAAACTTGTCTCCGTTCCTCCGGCGTCATATCAAGATATTGCGGAAGTGTTGCCACCGGCACCCCAAACCCCGCCAGAATGGAGAAGGCATGTTGCTGCTCGGCGTTAAACTCAATTCCGTATTTGTCCCCCATATAATTCAACAGGTTCACCCGGTAGTTCTTATTGTCCATGTCAAAGAATACCCTTCCATCATCAGAAACACTGATGATAATCCGGTCCTTGTCCGGAAGAATAATCTCTGAGACCGAGGCCGGTATGTCAACCGCTACCGCTTCTTCAGGTGTGAAGGTGGTGGTAAGCATGAAGAACGATACCAGCAGGAACGCCAGGTCGACCATAGGGGTCATATCTAAAGACGGCGGTTTCCTGTTTACTTTTACTTTTGCCATGGTCGTTTGGTTTTAAACTTTCACTCCCTTGCTCTGAGCGGTGAAATTCTGGATGATGCTGTAACTTGCTTCATCAATCCCGTACGTTAATGCATCGATTTTGCTGGTAAAGAAGTTGTAGAAGATAATCGCAAGAGCCGAAGTTCCTACACCGAGTGCCGTATTGATCAGGGCCTCAGAAATACCGTTCGCAAGGGCAACTGCATCAGGTGCACCGGAAGTCGCCATAGCCGTAAAGGCCGCGATCATACCCGTCACCGTTCCAAGCAGACCCATCAGGGTGGCCACCGAAGCGATCGTTGCGATAATCACGAGGTTCTTCTCGAGCATCGGCATCTCCAGCTGCGTGGTCTCTTCAATGTCCTTTTGGACCAATAACACTTTTTTCTCCGGTTCAAGTTCACTGTTGCGCGACAGTTCATCGTATTTGAGCAAACCGGCCTTCACTACGTTGGCAACCGACCCTCTCTGTCTGTCGCATTCCTGAATGGCCTGGCTGATATTTCCGGAAGTTACCATGGAACGAATCCGGTTGACGAACCTTTTTACACTTCCACGGCCGGTTGCCTTGCTGATCGTGATAAACCTTTCAATGGCAAACGTCAACGTGATCATCAATAGGGCAATCAAGACGGCAACGACGATCCGACCCTTATAGATAATGCCCAGCCAGTTTCCGGGAAGCGGGTGGTTGTTGGGATCACCCCCTTCAAAATTGTCCGGATTACCAAGTACATATAGATATATAAGGACCGCAATTACAACTTCTAGTGGAATAACAATTGCCGCAAAGGTTGATTTTAGGCTTTCTCCAAGTGAGCCAGATTTCTGTGCCATGTTAAATAGAATTTAGGTTTATAGTTAATGTTAGTTTGTAAAAGTAGTTAAAGAGCGTTAAAAATCCTGTTTTTAATATGAACTGCAAAATAAATCTTTCAAATTCTTCGGCACCAAAAAAGCACTCCCCCGAGGCTTCGGGCGAATTTTGGCAACCAAAGATGACCACATTTTTGAATTTACCTTAATCCTTTGCCAATAATTTCCGGTTTTTGAACCACGTCACGATTACCGGAATGGCTGAAATCAGGATCATCCCCACCACGATCAACTCCAGGTAATGCGTGATGTTCGGGAAGGCACGACCCAGAAAATGTCCGGCCAATACCATCGTGAGAATCCATATTGTTGCTCCCAAGAAGTTGAATATCAGAAATTTAGGGAAATCAATCTTGGCCATCCCCGCCAGGATCGTCACGAACGTGCGGACGACAGGTAAAAAGCGACCCAGGATGAAAGCCATCATGCCGTGCTTCTGATAAAACGCCTGCGTCACGTCAATATATTTCTTCTTGAAAAAAAAGCTGTCCTTCCGGTTTAATAGATAAGCCCCGGCCCAACGACCGGTCAAATACCCAACGAACGATCCGGATACCGCGGCGGTGATCAATAACACAATCATTAGCCACACATTGATATCGAGATATTCCGTTCCCGCCAGCAGGCCGGCAACAAACAACAGCGAATCTCCGGGAAGGAAAAAACCAAAAAAGACGCCGGTCTCGGCGAAAATGATCAGCAGCAGCAGACCAAGGCCCCCGAACTGAATGATGGTCTCGGGATTAAAGGTGTCCAGGAAAGCCCAGATATTCAAGAAAGAAAGGTCTGCAAACATTGCTTTTATACGTTAAGTCTGATCTTGTTGATGAAAAAGATTACGCCATACCGATCGGTTGTCCATCTTGCCAAACCATGCCCGTGCACGGGTACGCGTGGCTCACAAACCCGTTGTTCGATGACGCAATTATAATCCTTAATCAAAAGTGAGCAAGGTAATCTAAAAATACGTAGCGCGGGGCGCGCTAAAATAATATTTTATGAGCGGTGTCGGTGACCGTTTTTTTGAAACACCGCCTGCCCCGTGTCGACCCATCTGAACCATCGGCCGCCAATCCGAATTTGCGCGAAATTGAAGGACCTATTACACACGTCGTAACCACTTCAGTTACAAAGCCTTTATTTCCACGGATTTTGCTACTTTTACTATTATAATGCACCACATACCTGGAGCTATGAAGCCTATTTTTTTAGTACTGATGCCCGCGCTATTGGCATTTCAGGCCAATCTTTTTGCGCAGGACCGAAGTGACAAGACCGCGGTAACCTATGAAGAAATCTACGATGAGCCTTATGCGGTCAACAAGCTTTTTGTAGCGATACAGCCCGTTTATGGCGAACTGTTCGCGACCAATGTGAATGCCGGGTTCGGTTTTGAAGGACGCTATTACTTTCAGGATAAGGCAGATTTCCACGCCAATTTCCGAAAAAGCTATGGTCGCAAGTTTCTTGACCTGGCACGCGACGTAGCCACTGACAACAGTGTGCTTGATAACCGCATACAGGTTTACAACTATTTTGAGATCGGCGGCACCTATCACATTCGCGATTTCGATGCCCCCTCAAAAACCAGGATGGTGTTGTACAAGAAAAGCTATCGCGGAAACCGATGGGCGAGTCGCGTTCCATTGAATGCCGAGGTTCCCTGTAAGGTCAGAAAGATTTACGGGCTTCGCGCGGGCGCCATCCTCTGGAACAGTGCCACGGATTTAAGTCGCGCCATGAGCGAGCAGGGCCTCACCAACGCCGACCTGAAAGATGCAGAAGGCAATGGACTGCCGCTCACCTATGACAACGGTGTCACAATGGAGCCGCTGACCGTCTACTCCAACATGGCTTCCCGAAACGTTTATCTTGGAGGGTCGATGGCGTGGATGCGTAACGTTGCCATTAACTTCGACAAGTTCGAAGAGGGAGTTGACGACCTGATGTTCACGGCTTTTTTTGATGTCATCTATGCACCGGCATTGACCATCGATGACATCGTCTACACGGAGAAAGATCCGGGATCATCGGTATCCGGTACGCGCACTTACTCCGTCAGTCCGGTGAAACTGCAATCGTTCGGGTTTCGTGCGGGAATCGACGGCCGCTTTAACCGCAACTTCAGCTGGGCCTACGGTGGCGAAATCGGCTACCGGCCGGGCATTGAGGGTCGCTCGTTCTATGCCCTGGTGAAGGTAAGTTTCCCGGTCTTTGGAAGCACGCTCGACTATCAGGTAGAATCTTTTGGAAAATAACAAGCCCAAGCCTTAGTGACCTGCGATATCCTCATAAAGAATATCAGGGGACTCGTACAAGTGCGGCGTGAATCGCGCCTGCTGCGGGGCGAGCAGATGCAGCACCTTCCCATACTTTCAGACGCCTACCTTTTGATTAAGGGTGAAAACATCTTGGCTTTTGGGACGATGGATAGTCTTCCCGCCATCGACGCCGTACATGAAATAGATGCGCGTGATCGGTTTGTCTTTCCGTCATTCGTCGATTCGCATACGCACCTGGTTTTTGCAGAAAGCCGTGAGACGGAGTTTGTGATGAAGATACGCGGGGCATCGTATCAGGAGATCGCCGCGAAGGGAGGTGGTATCCTCAACTCCGCGCGCAAAGTGCAGCAGCTCGATGAAGATGAACTCTACGAAAGAACCCTTCCGCGTGTGCACGAAATTATCCGCTCAGGAACCGGAGCGGTCGAAATCAAAAGTGGCTATGGGCTGACGACGAAAGACGAATTGAAGATGCTGCGTGTGGCGCGGCGCATTGGTCGCGAAACGCCGCTTACCGTCAGGACGACGTTCCTCGGCGCACATGCCGTTCCTGCCGGCGTGAAGAAATCGGATTACATGCAGACACTAATCGAAGAGATGATTCCCGCTGTCGCGGATGAGAACCTCGCCGACTACATTGATGCCTTTTGTGAAGTAGGATTTTTTTCGGAGGATGAAACGGTGCGCATCCTGGAGGCGGGACTCCGATACGGGATGAAGGGGCGTGTCCATGCCAACCAGTTATCGCGCTCGGGTGGCGTGCAGGCAGGCATCCGCGCTGGTGCCGTCAGCGTGGATCACCTCGAATCCATGGGCGATGAAGAAATAGCGTTGTTGGCCGGCAGTCAGACCATACCCACTGCGCTACCCGGCGCTGCATTTTTTCTGGGCACCCCTTTCCCTCCGGCTCGCGCGATGCTTGCGGCAGGACTGCCCCTGGCCGTCGCCTCGGATTACAACCCGGGTAGCGCGCCCAGTGGAAATATGCCATTGATGGTGTCGCTTGCCTGCATCAGGATGAAACTTACGCCTGAAGAGGCGTTTAACGCGGTGACCGTGAACACGGCAATGTCTATGGATGTTTCCGATAGGCACGGCACGATAGCGGAAGGAAA
Organism: uncultured Roseivirgaceae bacterium; assembly: GCA_964393795.1. Taxonomy (GTDB): domain Bacteria; phylum Bacteroidota; class Bacteroidia; order Cytophagales; family Cyclobacteriaceae; genus Chryseosolibacter. The sequence goes on along the minus strand of CAYMWA010000004.1, from coordinate 43,468 downwards.
GATGGCGAGTGTTTTTATTACCCGGCCGATGCCTTCACTTGCCTATATGCCCTATGCTTTTGGCAGTCACTTGATCGATACCGTGATATTGAAAGGTATCGTCCAATGAATGCGTTCGCCTTCTGCATAACCTGTTTATAAATGACGACACCCATGCCCCTTACTGAGAAAATAAAGTCCGCGGTTCGCGATGTGGAAGGATACCCGAAGCCCGGCATCTTGTTCAAAGACATCACACCCGTGCTCAGCGATCCGTCGCTCGTGCGCGAAATCGTTCAGACCATCGTCGCGCGTTTCGCTTCTCAACACATTGATGTGGTGGCAGGAATTGAGGCGCGCGGATTTATCCTGGGCGCCGTGCTTGCCCACGCACTGGACTGCGCATTCGTTCCTGTGCGCAAAGCGGGCAGGCTCCCTTACAAAACCACCCGCCAAAGCTATGAACTTGAATACGGTTCGGCGGAGATTGAAGTGCACACCGACGCCATCAAGCCGGGCGCAAGGGTATTGGTTCATGACGATCTGTTGGCGACTGGCGGAACGGCGGGTGCAGCAGGAAAACTGATCGAACGCCTTGGCGGAAAGCTTGCGGGCTTTTCATTCTTAATTAACCTCGGCTTTTTGCCGGGGGAACAAAGGCTGACAGAACAGTTTGGGCTTGTGCCCGATTACCTGATAAAATATTAACGTTTTTTTTGCAACTCATGCAAATCGTGCAACCCTTGTTATTAAAAATCGTTGCGTGACTTTTTTCCTATCGGCATGTATCTCTTTGATGAATGTTTCCGTTTCATGCGGTCGCGCGGAACGCGGTGATGCTTAAGAAAAAAAATCAAATTATTTTTTATTGTTCTGAAACAAACGATTGCAAGCAGACGTCTTATGGGCTGTAACGAAAATTAAAACCTGTATGAAAAAAATCTTGTCACTGGTAGTAGCGCTGATAGTCATCAGCTGTGTTAATGCAAGCGGAATGGAGCGGCATTCACCCCTTGGGATGTCGGTCATCAAGAACGGATCTGTCGTAAAGGTATTTTACCGTGGAGAACAAAGTGGAAAGGTAAGAGTAACGATCTACAATGAGGATGGCGATGCCGTCTTTATGGAGACGATGCGAGACATTGTCAACTTTATGCGGCCCTACAATTTCTCACGACTACCCAAAGGCGATTATACCATTGAGGTCAACGATGAAACAGGTACGCGTACGGAAAAGATCACCTATGGCACCGAGCGCGCCGGTACGATCGCACACGTGACTTGCCTGGATAAAGATCAAAACAGGTACATGCTCAGCGTTGTGAACAAAGGATACAATACACTCAGGGTCAACATCTACGACCGATACAACAAGTTGCTGTATGCGGATGTTGAAGAGGTGAAGGGCAACTTTGCAAAAGTATACGACTTCGACCACTTAGAGGGGCAACATGTCTTCGAGGTGATCGATGGCAGGGGTAACGTTGCACGTCTTGTAAAGTAATTCATCCTTCATTCCAGCTTCGAAGTTGGAATTCGAAATCAAAGTCCTGTAACACAAAGGACGCAGAGAAGCACGAGGCATAGTGCCGTGCAACGCTGTGGTCCTTTGTGTTCGTGTATTCCGGTATGCCCCCTTTCCCGCCTTGCGCATTTCTTCTCTTGCGCGTTTTCAATTTTGGAATTTTAGTGACATATTAAAACGATGGATGTACTATGGCTTGTTTTGGGTCTTCTCCTTATGCTGATAGGGCTTGCCGGATGTATTTTGCCCTTTCTGCCCGGCCCGCCGTTGTGCTACATCGCCCTGCTTCTCCAGCAGTTGCAGTCTGAGCCGCCCTACACTACCCGGTTTTTGCTGATCTGGGGCGGCATCGCACTGGTGCTTACGATTCTGGACTATATCATTCCGATCTACGGGACCCGCAAATTTGGAGGTACCCGCTATGGCATGTGGGGCTGCGTGATCGGCCTGGTGTTCGGCATTTGGCTGGGGCCCATTGGTATCATTGTGGGGCCGTTCATTGGTGCCCTCGTGGGCGAGCTCATCGGCAATGCGAGTTCCGACCATGCAGTGCGGGCGGCGTTGGGCTCCTTTGTCGGATTTCTGGTCGGGACCCTCCTCAAACTGATTGCATGCCTCATCATGGGATGGTATTTTATCGAAGCGTTTTAAGGTGTATGCAGGAAAGACCCGGCGATCGGCGTAATTTTCTGAAATAATTACTTTATTTGAATTAAATTAATAAACTCCGCAACCATGAAAAAAATTCTCGTACCTACTGACTTCTCAAAGACTGCACAGATTGCAACTGACGTGGCGATCGACGTGGCGAAAAAGGCCAATGCGCAGTTGATTCTTCTGCATGTTGTTGAAGAGGCCTCGGGGACATCCTTTAATATCACCGGCGAAGTTAAAGTCTCTGGCGGATGGGAGAATAAGCTTTTTACCATGAAGATGATTGAGCGGGCGCAAAAGCAAATGACCAAACTGTATGACCAGATACGGGACAACGGAATCAAGGTGAAACAAGAACTAAGGGTGGGAACCGCGTTCCATGGCATGCGCGACATCCTTACAGAGCAGAAGGTCGACCTGGTGGTGATGGGCACGGCAGGCCGCACGCAGTTGGAAGAGATGATCATCGGAACAAACACGGAAAAGGTCGTCAGGCATTCGAAATGCCCCGTGCTCACTGTTCACAAAAAACCGCTGACAACAGACTTTAAGAATGTTGTCTACGCCACATCTATGAGCAAGGACGAAGAAGTGTTTTCGCGGGTGGTGCGGAACACGCAGCAGATATATGGCTCGACGATTCACCTGGTCAGAATCAATACGCCGGGCAACTTTCAGCGTGATGCGGTGGTGAAAAAATCCATGGAAGACTTCGCGAAAAAGCTGCAGCTGAAGAACTATACCATCAATATTTTTAACGACCTCAGCGAGGAGGAGGGGATTATCTACTTTGCCGACAGCATTCATGCTGACCTCATCGCGATGGCGACCCGCGGAAGAACCGGTTTTGCGCACGTCATTGCCGGCAGCATTGCGGAAGAAGTTGTATCGCACGCAAAGCGACCTGTGCTGACGTTTGTTACGAAACCAAGATAACGGTCGCGACCTCGTCAAAAAAAACTATAGATTCCCGTTGCACCATAAAGTCAACGGGAATTTTTTGTTTAAGCAAGCGCGGCATAGCCGTCGCATTACCGGTCTGGTTTCTTTTTCGCCTGTGAATCGCGATTATTGTTGATTGTTCTAAACCGCTTGTGAAGGATTACTATTCGATATTGGGTGTATCGTCTTCTGCAACGCAGCAAGAGATAAAGAAAGCATTCCGGCAACTGGCGATCCGGTATCATCCGGACAAGAATCCGTCGCCGGAAGCGAAGGCCCTTTTTCCCAGTATCAACGAGGCTTATGATGTTCTCGGAAATCCGCAGAAACGGGCGTTGTACGACAACCGGCGTGCCAATCCGTTTGCTGAAATTTTCACCGAAACACCCCGTACTCATCCCGACCCCGCCTATCGAAGGAGAACATATCGACCCACACGCAAGCCCGAGCCGCCCGCTTCGTATATCTTAATGCGCGATTCGCTGAAATACGTCATCTGGATCAGCCGTATCGGATTGGTGGTCACGACGCTGTTCTTTATCGACTATTTTTTGCCCTACCAACAGACGGAGGAGGGAATAGCCGAAATTTCCGCTGTGACGTTGCGGCGAAGCATCAGCTACCACATCATCACCACGACATCAGGGCGCGATATCAAACTCTACGATTATAAGGCCATCAACTTCCGCGGCGAAAATCTTATCCGCGTCAATACGACACCGATTTTCGATACTGTCATTACGGTCGAGAATGTGTCGGGTAGCTACAGGGAATGGGTAGCCTATATGTACAGTTCGCTCATCTTTTTCCCGGTGCTACTTTTTATCAATTCCCTTCTCGGGATTATCAACCGAAAGCGCGTGGAATTTTGCTTCAATCTCAACGTAACGGCTTTCGTGCTCCTGATTATCACGTGGGTCCTTATCCGGTGAAGCAGAGCGAGGCGCTCGCTTCACCGTGGCCGCCTGCGGTGAAGCAGAGCGTCTCGCTCTTGCTTCACCGTGTTTTACTACCTTTGTTCCATGGCAAAGAAAAACGATTGGAAAAGACGGGAAGGCATCGTTTACTCGACTGAATCCGATTTCGATTATCAATACGGGCAGGCGAAAGAGGAACCGACCCTACCACCCGGACAGCAGCAGCTCAAAGTGTTCCTCGATAAGAGCGGCCGTGCCGGCAAGCAGGTGACCATTGTTTCGGGATTTTCCGGGACGACCGGCGACCTTGAGGCGCTTGGCAAGTTGTTGAAATCAAAGTGCGGCGTGGGGGGCGGCGTCAAAGAAGGACAGATCCTCATTCAGGGTGACCGCCGCGATCAGGTAGTCAGCATCCTGACGGAGCAGGGATATCGCGCAAAGCGTTCGGGATAGTCGCCAGAGAGCCACGAGGCGCTTTCGGCTTGACAGTTTCTGTTTATCTTTGACCCGGTGGAAAACGAAGCTTTTTTTCTTTCGGCATTCGGCGAGGTGCTCCTGTACATCGTTGGCGGGATCATATTTATTCTGATTTCGTTTTTCGTTTCCGGACTGCTCAGGCCTGACAGACCCAACGTGGAGAAGCTCGCCACCTACGAAAGCGGGGAGGAGGCGATCGGTTCGGCGTGGACTCAGTTCAACATCAGGTTCTACATCGTGGCGCTGGTGTTTCTGCTTTTCGAGGTTGAAATTCTTTTTCTATTTCCATGGACGACCGTCTTTGCCGAGCCGGCGCTGCTTGAAGAAACGAACGGCCTGTGGGGCTGGTTCTCGGTGACGGAAGTCGTTATTTTCATTGGGATGCTGGCGCTGGGACTGGCCTATGTCTGGGTAAATGGTCACCTTGACTGGATCAAGCCTGAACCGCAGCCGACCGAACTGCAATCACCAGTGCCGCCCGCCTTGTACGATGCAATCAACCGGCGTTATGCCACTCGGCCACACAGTAAGAACATTAAGAAATGAAGGGATTTTTGGACCAGCGATTTGAAAACGGCGGGTTTATCATCACCAAACTCGAAGACTTGCTCAACTGGGCCCGGTTGTCGTCGATGTTTCCGATGACCTTCGGCATTGCCTGCTGCGCTATTGAGTTCATGAGCACAGGGACGACGGTATACGACATGGACCGGTTCGGGATGGCGCCGCGGGCAACACCACGGCAGTCGGATGTGATGATCGTGGCGGGCACCGTGACTTTCAAAATGGCAGAACGAATCAAGCGCCTGTATGAGCAAATGGCCGAGCCGCGGTACGTGATCTCGATGGGATCATGCTCCAACTGCGGCGGACCGTACTGGCAGCATGGATATCATGTAGTAAAGGGTGTTCAGCGGATCATTCCGGTCGATATATACGTCCCCGGGTGCCCGCCCCGCCCGGAAGCACTTATTGGTGGCTTCCTGAAGCTCCAGGAAAAAATACGCAGCCAAACTGTGATGGCGCCGCGTGCCATTGAGCGGCTGAATGGGTAGGGATTGCAAGTTGCAGCGTTGCAAGTTGAGCAGGGGATATCGAGACGGCTTTGCTCGGCTGGTGGGCCGGGTTGTAGGTGGATTTAACATGATCGATTAAAATCGCAAAGGCATGGTTGCATTTGAAGACATATTTGAGATTGTAAAGGGCTTGTGTGCGCACGGTGAGCCGTTGGCTGATGACACCATGACGCCACGGGGAGTGAAGATTCATCCGGCCGACGTGAAGGTCGTGTGTTCAGCGCTCCGTGAACACGCGACTTTGTACTTCGATATGTTGTCATGCCTTACGGCTATTGATAATGGTCCCGAAGCAGGTACGATTGAAGTGGTATACAACCTCTACTCGATTCCTTTTGATCATTACCTTTCGCTGAAGGTCGCACTACCGCGCGACAACCCTGAAATCGATTCAGTGGAGGGTATCTGGAAAACGGCAAACTGGCACGAGCGCGAAGCCTATGACCTGTTGGGTGTGGTGTTCAGCGGGCATCCGGATCTTAGGCGCATCCTGTTGCCGGCCGACTGGCAAGGACATCCACTTCGAAAGGATTATCAGGAGCAGGCATATTATAGGGGAGTGAAGGTCGGGTACTAGCAGGCTTGCCGGAGGTTGCAGGTTGCAAGTTGCAGGTTGCAGGTTGTAGGTTGCAAGTTGTAGGTTGCAAGTTGCAGGTTGTAAGTTGTAGGTTGCAGGTTGCAAGTTGCATGGTCGCGGGCCCTCGTAGGGATGCGTTGGCTCAAAGGGTGGGGCGGGTTGCCAGTCGCCGGTTTGTTGGTTGTTGGTTGCCTGCCCTGTCAATCATGCTATTACCAGCCATTATGCCATAGACGACTTAAAACTTAAAACTTAAAACTTAAACCTTAAACCTTCGAACTTTGAAACGGTACCAATACGATCCGCGGGGATTGCAGCAATCCGAGCCGAACAAATTTCGGGAGGAGGACCTGCGTTCGG